>NZ_JCAMOP010000006.1:0-296580 GCF_059512345.1 Bradyrhizobium sp. Unk1 | reverse complement strand
ACCATCGCAAGCCAGCCGCCGATGATCGCCGACGAGTTGCGCCGCCAGGCCGACGTCTTCACCGACCTCGTCGAGCTGCAATCCAAGCTCGGCCGCGACCCGTCCGAACGCCCCGCCCCGCGTGACCGCGGCGAGCGTGGCGAGGGACGCCATCACGCCCCGCAGTTCCTCCAGCGCGCGACCACGATGGCGCCGAGGGGCGATGACGACTTCGAGGAGTGAGGCGGCCCGGTCAAGCCGCCAGCCTCTCACCCTCGTTCCCGACCGCGACTGTCCGCTTTGTCCGCGCCTGGTCGCCTTTCGCGAGGCGAACCGCGCGCGCGAGCCGTTGTGGCACAACGCCCCGGTCCCCCCCTTCGGCGACATCAAGGCGCGCCTGCTCATCGTCGGCCTGGCGCCAGGCATGCAGGGCGCCAACCGCACCGGCCGCCCCTTCACCGGCGACTATGCCGGCGACCTGCTCTACGCCACGCTGCTCGAATACGGCTTCGCCAAGGGCACCTATCAGGCGCGGCCCGACGACGGCCTGAAGCTGGTCGACTGCCGGATCGCCAATGCCGTGCATTGCGTTCCGCCGCAGAACAAGCCGCTGCCGGTCGAGATCAACACCTGCCGCCAGTTCCTCGGGGCTACCCTCGCGACGATGCCGAAGCTGCGCGCCATCGTCGCGCTCGGACGGATTGCGCACGACACGGTGCTCAAGCCGCTGAACCTGAAGGCCTCGCAAGCTCCCTTCGGCCACGGCGCCGTGCATCAGGCCGGCGCATTCAGGCTCTACGACAGCTATCATTGCTCGCGCTACAACACGAACACCGGCGTGCTGACGACGGACATGTTCCGCAGCGTGTTCGCGAAGGTGAAGGCCGACCTGGACTAGGGCTCGGCTGGATTGGCCTTCAGCCAGTCCAGCACATCGCCGGCGTTCCGGTCGGGCGGAAACACCGGATAGAACACATGCGTGACCTCGGCATCGTCGATGATCAGCGCAAGCCGCTTGATCAAGGTGAGGCCAGCGACCTCCATGGTCGGTAGATTGAGGGCGCGCGTCAGCGCCAGCTTCTCGTCCGACAGCACCGGGAACGGCAGGTGCAGCCGCGACGCCATCTCGGTCTGGTATGCGTTGCTCTGGGTCGAGAGGCCGTACACCTGGGCGGTGCCGGCGGCTTTCAGCTCGGCAAACAGATCACGAAACGCGCAAGTCTGCGGCGTGCAACCGCGCGCGCCAGGGATCATGTCCCAATCGTCGACCAGCCCGATCTTGCCGGGCTCGCCGGTGCGCGGATAGGCGAACACCACGGTCCGGCCGGAGAGCGCTGACAGATTCACGGACGTATCGTCGGTGGCAAGCAGGCTGATCGCCGGCAGCGTCGTGCCCTTGAGATGCGCTGCGCCGCCGTCGTCGGCGGGTGCGGGAATCTGGCTCCAATCGACCTCGAGCAGGTTCTTCTGAGTCATCCCGTCCTCTTGCCGCTATCCCCTCGCCCGCAACAGCCGACCCTTCTCCCGACTCCAATCGCGCTTCTTCTCGGACTCGCGCTTGTCGTGCAGCTTCTTGCCCTTTGCAACCGCCAGCTGCAGCTTGGCCCGCCCACGCTCGTTGAAATAGAGCTTGAGCGGGATCAGCGTCATGCCTTCGCGGTCGACCGCGCCCATCAGCTTGTTGATCTGCTTGCGGTGCAGAAGCAGTTTTCGCGGCCGCTTGGGTTCGTGATTGAAGCGGTTGCCCTGGAGATATTCGGGAATGGTGGCGTTGATCAGCCAGATCTCGCCGTCCTTGGAATCGGCGTAGGACTCCGCGATCGTGCTCTTGCCGTTGCGGATCGATTTGACCTCGGTGCCGGTGAGCGCAATGCCCGCCTCGATCGTGTCTTCGATCGCATAGTTGAAGCGGGCCTTGCGATTTTCCGCCATGACCTTGATAGGACGTTCGTTCTTATCGGCCATGACCTAAAAAACCCGGACAACAAACCTGATCGAGATACGCGCGTAAGCTAACAGCTCGGATGAAGCGCGCGCGTCACTTCTTGAGGAGATCGCGGATCTCGGTCAGCAGCTCGACCTCGGCCGACGGTTTTGCCGGAGCCGCAGGCGCCGCCTCCTCCTTGCGCTTCAGCGTGTTCATGGCGCGGATCACCAAGAATAACACGAAGGCGACGATGATGAAGTTGATCGTCAGCGTCAGGAAGCTGCCGTAAGCGAGCACTGCACCTTGCTTTTTCGCATCCGCTAAGTTGGTGGCGGTCACCGCCTTCGACAAGGGGGCGAAGTAGTTCGAGAAGTCGAGGCCGCCGGTCGCGGCGCCGATGATCGGCATGATGATGTCACCGACCAGCGACGTGACGATGGCGCCGAAGGCCGCGCCGATGATGACGCCGACCGCGAGATCGACGACGTTGCCCTTCATGGCAAATTCGCGAAACTCCGTGAGCATCTTCCTGCCCTTCTCGTCGACGCTCATGAACGGCCCCCCGGTTGGCTAAATCAATTGATCAGCCCAGCATGAACCATCGCGTTGCGCACGGCAACGCGCGTCGGCTCGGTGACCGGAACCATCGGCAGACGCAGCGTCTCGTCCAGCTTACCGAGCAGCGACATCGCGTACTTGATCGGCGCCGGATTGCTCTCGATGAAGAGGTTGTTGTGCAGCGGCATCAGCTTGTCGTGGATTGCGAGCGCCGCCTTGGTGTCGCCCTTCGCCCAGGCAGCCTGGAATTCCGAGCACAGGCGCGGCGCGACGTTCGAGGTCACCGAGATGCAGCCGTGGCCGCCATGCGCCATGTAGCCGAGGATGGTCGCGTCCTCGCCGGAGAGCTGGTTGAAATCCTCGCCCATCGCCGCGCGCTGCTGCGAGACGCGGACCATGCTGGCGGTGGCGTCCTTGACGCCGGCGATGTTCTTCAGCTCCCACAGCCGCTTCATGGTGTCGACCGACATGTCGATCACCGAGCGCGGCGGAATGTTGTAGATGATGATCGGGATGCCGATCGCATCGTTGATCGCCTTGAAGTGCTGGTACATCCCTTCCTGGGTCGGCTTGTTGTAATAGGGCGTCACGACCAGCACGGCGTCCGCGCCCGCCTTCTCGGCGTGCTGCGCGAGCTCGATCGCCTCCTTCGTCGAATTGGAGCCGGCACCCGCGACCACGGGCACGCGCCCCTTGGCTTCAGCGATGCACCATTCGACGACCTTCTTGTGCTCGTCATGGCTGAGCGTCGGGCTCTCGCCGGTGGTGCCGACCGGGACCAGGCCGTTGGTGCCCTCCGAGATCTGCCAGTTGACCAGCGAGCGGAACGCCGCCTCGTCCAGCGAGCCGTTCTTGAACGGCGTGACCAAGGCGGTGAACGATCCCCGGAATTTCGTCTTGGCTGCCATGGACTTCCTCCGTACGCGGCTATCTCTTGAGCAAGCTGCATTCATATCGGGTCTATCCCGCCGGTAAAAGACCCGCTTCCGTGTGACGCACCGTTTAGGCCGCGATTTTGCCGCGGTGGTGGTGCAAACTGGGCAAAGGTAAGCAGCTGTTGGTATTTTGTCCGCATATTCAAGCGAATACAGCTAGGTCTTGAGCCAACTGACTGATTCGGGGCGACCAAACGCCGTGACCTCCTTCCCTCGTTCCGCATGGCGATCCACCGCCCTGGCCGTCTGCCTCATGGCGGGGCTGTCGGTCGGCTGCGCCGCCCTGGCCAAGTCCAATGAGACGACCGCGGACGGGGCCAAGGACACCCCGAAGCCGGCGGCCAAGGACGCCGCGAAGGGATCAGCCAAGGAAACAGCCAAGGAAACACCGAAGCAACCAGCGAAGGGAACCGGCAAGGAAGCACCGAAGGGCGCGAGCAAGGGAGCAGCTCCCGCCGCGCCCAAGGATGCCGCGAAGAAACCTGGCAAGGACGCCGCCAAGGATGCTGGCAAGAACGCCGGCAAGGAACCCGCCAAGGAACCCGCCAAGGACAAGCCCAAGCCCGCAGCCGCCGCGCCAAAATCACAGCCGGCCGCCAACGGCTCGCCCCCCAAACCCGCACCCGCCCCGGCCGTGACGGCCACCGTGAGACCTGCTTCCCCGGCGCCCGTCGCCAAACCCGTCGCGGCTCCCGTGCTTGCGCCGGCGACCCGCCAGCACGCCGCGCCGCGCAAGCCAGTCACGCCGGCCGCGGTCGCTGCGACTTCCTCGACGTCGCAAGCCGACAAGGACACGCTCGAGAACGTCATCGAGCTCGTGCGCAAGCGCAAGGCGGCCGACGCCACCAATTACGCTGCCTCGATCTCGGATCCGGTCGCACGAAAGCTCGCCGAATGGATCGTCCTGCGCAGCGAGGACAATGGCGCGACCGTGGAACGCTATCGCGCCTTCCTCTCCGCCAATCCGAGCTGGCCGTCACAGACCTTCCTGCGCCGGCGCCTCGAGGCCGCGATGTGGGACGACAGGCGCGACGATTCGGTCGCCTGGTCGTGGTTCGAGAATGAATCGCCTGTGTCCGCCAAGGGCCGCTTCACGCTCGCCAAGGCGATGCTGGCGCGCGGCGACCGCGCCAATGCCGAGCGGCTGGTGCGCGAGGCCTGGCGCAGTGATCCGATGTCGGAGGAGACCGAGAACAACGCGCTCGACCAGTTCGGCGCCCTGCTGACGCCGGGCGACCAGAAGGCGCGGATGGACACCCTGCTCTATGGCAGCGAGAACGAAGCCGCGCTCCGCGCCGCGAAGCGCCTCGGCGCCGGCTATGTCGCGCTGGCCAAGGCCCGCATCGCCGCCGTCAAGAAAGCGCCGAACGCGCGCGCGCTGCTCGACGCCGTGCCGCGCGAGCTGCACAACGATCCCGGCTTCATCTTCAGCAAGATCCAGCTCTTGCGTCGCGAGGAGAAGTTTGCCGAAGCCGCCCAGCTGATGCTGTCGGCGCCGAAGGATCCGAACCGGCTCTACAATCTCGACGAATGGTGGATCGAGCGGCGCCTGCTGGCGCGCAAGATGATCGACACCGAGGAATTCCGCAGCGCCTATCTGATCGCGCGCGACGCGGCCCTGCCCTCGCGCGACATCTACAAGACCGAGCAGGAATTCACCGCGGGCTGGATCGCGCTGCGCTTCCTCAACGATCCCGCGGCCGCCACCCAGCATTTCGCCCGCATCGGCGTCGGCAGCGTCAATCCGACCACGCTGGCGCGCGCCGGCTATTGGCAGGGCCGCGCGGCGGAAGCGGCGGGCCGCCAGCAGGAGGCGCGCAACGCCTACGCGCGGGCGGCCGAGCAATCCACCAGCTATTACGGCCAGCTTGCGCGCGCAAAACTCGGCCTGCCGCAGATCGAGCTCAACAGCCAGCCGCGCGGCCGCGGCGCCGAACGGCTGGAGATCGTGCGCGCCGCGCACCTGCTCTACGAGCTCGACGAGCGGGAGATGGCGATACCTGTTCTCGCCGACATGGGCGAGAACGGCGATCCGGAGGCGCTCGCGGGCCTCGGCGAGCTCACCCAGCGCCACAGCGACGCGCGCGGCATGCTGCTGCTCGGCAAGGCTGCGCTCAACCGCGGCCTCCCCTTCGACTTCTACGCCTATCCCGTCAACGGCATTCCGCAGTTCACGCCGATCGGCCCCGAGGTCGAGCGCAGCATCGTCTATGCGATCGCGCGGCAGGAAAGCGCGTTCAACCCCTCCGTGGTCTCGCCGGCGCAGGCTTACGGCCTGATGCAGGTGACGCCGGATGCCGCGCGTTACGTCTGCAAGCGGCACGGCGCGACCTACGACCTGGGGCGGCTGAAGAACGATTCGGTCTACAACGCCACGCTCGGCTCGGCCGAGCTCGGCGGACTGCTCGAGGACTACCGCGGCTCCTACATCATGACCTTTGCCGCCTACAATGCCGGCCGCGGCAGCGTGAAGAAATGGGTCGACCGCTACGGCGACCCGCGCGATCCCAAGGTCGACGCGGTCGACTGGGTCGAGCTGATTCCGTTCTCCGAGACGCGCAACTACGTGCAGCGGATCATGGAGAATCTTCAGGTCTACCGCGCCCGCTTTGGCGGCGGCACACGGTTGCAGATCGAGGCTGACCTGCGCCGCGGCGCCGGCAGCGTGGAATAGAGAGAGCCCTACTCTCGATTCGCTGCCGAGAGCATCGGCGGCGAGCGCCGGACATGCGCCATCGTCCGGCTCGAGCCTTCGAGGAATATTCTCAAGCTCTGACCCGCCCCTCAAGGCGAGCCATCCCACTCCCGGAGCGCGCCGAGAGCTGCCGATGTCGCTGGCCAGACCGGCAGCTCGCACCACTCCCGGGCTTGGGGCGCCCGTCACCGCAATCCTACTTGCCAGCGTGCGACTGCATGGCCTTCTCGATCTGCTCCTTGACCGCTTCCAGGTTGAAGCTCGCGCCCTTCTGCATCGGTGGGAACTCGATCGCCGTCTGAGCGAGCTTGCCGACCTCCTGCTGCACATACACGCCGCGCCAGAACTCGTACGCATACCAGTTGAAGAACCATAATGATCCCTTGTCGCCGGCGGGCAGGTTCGTGCGTTCGAACGGATCAAGCCGAAGATTGGTGATTATCGGAAAATCAACCTTCACCGTTGCGCCCAACCAGCCACCAGGCTGATCGATGAAGCGATACTTGAAGTCGTCGATGCGCACCGCGCTCAGTGTGCCCTCCGTGAAATAGAAGATCGAGTGGCGGGCAGACGGGCCTTTTCCGGTAATCAGGTCCATCTGGTTGTACCCGTCGAGGTAGACCTTGTAGGTCTTGTCGCCGAGTTGCTTTCCCTTCCGCAGCTCTTCCGCGATATTCGGATTGCCGGCGGCGGCGACGAAGGTCGGGAACCAGTCGAGCCCGGAGATAATGCCGTTTTCGACCTTTCCAGCCGGCACCTTGCCCGGCCAGCGGATCATGCAGGGCACACGGAAGCCGCCTTCCAGGGCTGTTCCCTTGCCGCCCGCGAACGGCGTCTGGCCGCCATCGGGCCAGGTAAAGTTCTCCGCGCCGTTGTCGGTTGTGAACGCGAGGATCGTGTTGTTGTCGAAGCCTTCATCCTTGAGCTTCTTCATCATGGCGCCGACGATATCGTCGAGCTGGGCGAACCCGCCCTCAGAAACCGACCAGCCGTTTTCCGAGTTGCGCATGTTCTCGTATTTTTCCGAAAGATGGGTGACGACGTGCATACGCGTGGGATTGAGCCAGACGAAGAACGGCTTGTTGTCCTGCTTCGCCTTGTCGATGAAGGCGAAGGCGGTTTGCAGAATCTCGTCATCCACCGTCTCCATCCGCTTTGGATAAAGCGGTCCGGAGTCCTCGATCTTTTGTTTGCCGATCTTGCCCCAGCGCGTCTGCACTGTCGGATCGTCGACGTTGGTCGCCCATGAATGAACCATGTTGCGCGGACCGACGGTGGCCAATAGCGCTTGCGGGTAGTTGCGGTGGGCCGGGTCTTCCATGGCGTCGAGGTGATACAGATAGCCGAAGAACTCGTCGAAGCCGTGCATGGTCGGCAGGAACTCGTTGAGGTCGCCGAGGTGGTTCTTGCCGAACTGCCCCGTGGTGTACCCCATGGATTTGAGCGCGGTCGCGATCGTCGGCGCCTGCGCCGGCATGCCGATCGGGGAGCCCGCCTGACCGACCGTGGTAAGCCCGGTGCGGATCGGCAGTTCTCCGGTGATGAAGTTGGCGCGGCCTGCCGTGCAGCTGGCCTCGGCATAGTAGTCGGTGAAGCGCATGCCTTCCGCGGCGAGCTTGTCGAGGTTCGGGGTCCGGCTTGCCATGATGCCCTGGTGGTAGGCGCCGATATTGAACCAGCCGATATCGTCCCCCATGATGAAGACGATGTTTGGCCGCTGGCCGGCCGCTGCTGGCGCAGGTGCCGGCTGCTGCGCTTGTGCCGGGCTCGTCAATCCGACGGCCGAGAGCGCCGAAGCGGCAACGAGAGAACTACCACTCAACAAGAGATCGCGGCGTTTCAGTCCTCCGCCGATTGGTCCCGTGCTCATCTCAGGCCTTTCCGGAATCCTATCGTTACTCATGATCTGATCCTCTTCCTGATGATGCACCTGAAGCCGACATGGCTTGCTGAGGTGTCGATCGGCTCGGCATGACGCGCGGCCGGACGATAGCGGCGGCAGTAGTTGGGAGCGCAAAGATGCGAGCCGCCTTTAAGCACCTTGCGCGGAATCCTGAGGGTCGGCTGACAAGAATCGTAGCTCGCGCCCTCGGGCCCACCGCGAGGATTTTTGGGGATGCAGCAGACTTTTGCGGCGTCGGCTTCGTGCTTCTGCGAATACCAATCCGCCGTCCATTCCCAGACATTGCCGATCATGTCGTGCAGGCCGTAACCGTTGGCCGGGAATGCGGCGACGGGCGAAGTGCGTTCGAAGCCATCAGCCGCAAGATTCTGGTGCGGGAAATTGCCCTGCCAGGTGTTTGCCATATGCCTGCCGCCGGGGAATTGCTCGTCACCCCCAGGCGAATTCCGCGCCGTCCAGTCCGCCGCGAGCGGCGAATTCCCATTCGGCCTCGGTGGGCAATTGCTTGCCGGCCCATTTGGCATAGGCTTCGACGTCGCGGTAGGCGACGTGGACGACGGGGTGGTCGTCGAGCCCGCTGATGTTGCTGCGCGGACCATAGGGTCGGCGCCAGTTGGCGCCGAATATGAACGTCCACCATTGCGCCCAGTTGCGCAAATCTAGGGCTCGCTTGGGCGGCGTGAAGACCAGCGAGCCGGCCTTGAGCATGTGCGGCAGAGCGCCCGGATAGTCCTTCGCATCAGGCGTAATTTCGGCGACAGTGACGTAACCGGTCGCGTTCACGAATTGGCGGAATTGGCGGTTGGTGACCGGCGTGCGATCCATCCCGAATCCGTCAACGGCAACGCGATGGACCGGCGCTTCCTCCGGGTAATGCCGATCCGAGCCCATGCGAAACGTGCCGCCCGGCACATAAAGCATCCCCTCACCTGCTGGATGCTCAGACCATTGTCCGGAGCCAGACAACGATTTCGTATCAGCCAGATTCATGACGCCCCCCCGGGCGCGTGCATCAGCGGCCTGCGTTGCTAGATTCGTGACACCGCCCGAAGAGTCGATTGGCTTGATATGCGTCTTTCGAAAGTGGGGCCTTTGACGGACGGTGAGACGTACAGAAACGGAGCGGCTCTTCTCCGGATTGATCCAGATCAAGGGTCCAGAAGCCCAAGCCTGAGTAGCTTGAAATTGGCCCGCCGACCTCGTGAGTTCTGGGACTCATCCGCCAGTTCGGAACCGTTCGATTTCGAGTGTGGCGGAACGAAGGGAAGCCCTCGCCTCCGCCGCGAGATCAATCGGCGAGATCGTTCGCTGGCTGTGTCAGTGAAGCGACGGGGGACCAGATGCGCGCCGGCCGGAGATGGCGTGCAGAGCAGTCGCCGACTCTTGTGCAACGGCCGTGACCCGAGGCGTAGCGAGCGACCGATCGCGGAAGCGACGCGCCGGCCCGGCCGACCCTGGCTGGCTCGCGAGCCCATGCACCAAAAGAAAAGCCCCGGCGGTTTCCCGCCGGGGCTCTCTGTCAGGTCGTTAGACCGAACTTACCAGTTGCGCTGAGCGCGGAGCAGCAGGCTGACCGTGTTCTGATCCTTCAGCTCGTACACAGCACCCGGCTTTGCGACAACTGCCGCAGGGCCAGCAGCGAGCGTGCTGATCGTGCCCGCGAACTTCTGGTCGAGCATGGTGTAAGCCACGTCCGCCGAGAAGGTCAGGTTCTTCACCGGCGTCCAGCGGGTGATCAGACCGATCGTGCCGAGGTTGAAGTTCGGGTTGCAAGAGGTGATACCCGCAGTGGCGGCACCCAACGTAGCGAGTTGGCCGCAAATGAGAGCCGCACCACCGTTGCTGTACGTCAGCTGAGCGTACGAACCGTAGATCGCGGTGTTCCAGTAAGCATCCCAGTTGTGGGTGTAGGCGCCGCGCATACCCCAGCTCGTAACCGTGTTGATACCGGTTCCGTTGGCGAACACACCGTCAGCCGCACCGGCAAGGCCAATGCTCTGATAGGCACCAGCCAGGTTGGTACCGCCGAACATTGCATAGTTCTGCGAAGCCAAGCTCTGGAAGTTGTAGCGGGTCGCACCATCGGTGTAGACCGCCTGGACGTTGATCACGTCGCCCGCACCAGTCGGAATGTTCTTGATGGACAAGGCCGCCTGGACAGCCCAACCCCACTTGTCGCCCGGATGACCGGCTGCTTCGGTTCCGACAAGCCCCGGAGTCGCGTAGTACGCTACGTGGTTGTTATGCGCCGCGGCAGACAACTGGAACAGACCCCAAGCCTGATCAATACGGACCATACCCTGGATGTCAGGAGCCCGCGTGCCGCCGAAGGCATTGATGCCGTAGCCGCCGGTACCAAAATTCGCGACCGAAACGCCGGCGCTGGTGTTGTACAGGTTGCTCTGATAGTAGGCCGTCGGATCCACCGCCGAAATCGCGGCAGTGATGCCCTGACCGAAGTCGGCAGTATAGGTGAACTGGTTCACACCAGTGACCGTGCCGCCGCCGCCGGTCAGACCGTCGAAGTTGTTACCCGGATAGTTGGTCCAGGGGGCGTCGAACTGGGCAACAGCTTTACCCATCGTGAAGCCCGCGAACTGGATGAAGGCGTAGTACACGCCGAGCGTACCGCCGGCGATTGCGCCTGAGGTGGCATTGTTGGGTGCGCCAACGCCCGTGCTGCCGAGCTGCGAGTAAACGGTGGAGCCGTTGCCGGTGCCGTTGCCCGTGTAGTTATCCGTCGTCCACGAGAACACCACGTCGGCGAAGGTACGAACCACGCCGTATTCGGTCGCGGTGCGCGTGTCGACGTTGAAGTCTTCACGGGCACGAGTGACGTAGTAGTTCGTCAGACGGTTCGCGGAACCGTTAACGCTGCTGAAGTTACCGTTGAAATCGGTCGCGTTGACCGCGACTTCAGCACGCAGGTAACCACCCAGCTTGATGCAAGTGTCAGTGCCCGGGATGTAGTAGAATCCGGCACCGTACAGGGAGCAGATCTTCACGTATTCGACCGCTTTGGCCTTCACGGGGAGATCGGCTGCCTGCGCTCCGCCAACGGCAATCAGACCTGCCGCTGAACCGAGCAAAAGGCTCTTAACCAACTTCATGTTAAACCTCCAAGTTTGCTCTATAGGGAAGGTTCCGGATCCGCTGGGTGACGACACCCTAAGGTTGGTTCCCTTGTCCCTTAACTTACCGCTTAGTCGCTTCGCGCCTTCGGACACACCCGCTGAACGCGAGGGACTTAAGCGAACCACCTAAAACGGGACGACCTCGGGATGCCCCCCTCCGTCGCTCAGTCACAATTACCGAACGTCTTTGCACACACAACAAGAGAACGCTCTGTAGCGAGCCCATGACGTTTGTTTTCCGAAGGGTGTTGCACAAATAACACGCAGATGTGATCGAAGCGCCCTCGCAACATATTGTTTTTACTTATGTTTCTAGGGCGGTTCCGTTTGCCGTCAAAATTCCCCACCTGAGGCACTGTGGACGGAACTCCGGCCTGAACAGGCTTTGACGCGCACGAATCGTGGAATCAGAAGGAGACTCAAGGAGAAGGCACACAGGTCTTCCCGCGACTCTCCACCAGGCGCAGACATGGTCGCGGCAACGCTCGAGGCGCGCTGCGAAGGCTCTTTATCGATGGTGGGGATGATTGAGACCGGCGCAGACAGCTCGGCTGGCGGAGACGGAGTCCGCTCAATCGAGCGATTTTACTGAGGTTTTGTGGGCATCTAGGTTTTCTACCCACACATGAACCCACTCGACGCCTTCAACAATACCGGTCCATGCTCCGGGTGGCGGGGAATTGGGCCGTCGACCCGGGCATCCAAAGGCACGCGAAGGTCTCCTGGACCCTGCGGCGAATCTGGCTGCCACGGTGGCAGCCCTTGAGCGCGACCTTATCCCCCAAGCGACGCGCAGTAGCTCGCGCGCCCGCCGAGCCCCCAGTAATCGATAATTTGACTTTCGCCGGCGCCGCGGTTCGATGGCGGCATGCCTCGCCCCGCCAGACGCCACACGCCGACGCATGCCGACGGTCGACCGCGCAAGATCACCTTCGGCGAGATGCGCGAGATGGGCGTGCGCGGCGTCCTGGTCTATTGCCACTGCGGCCATCACGTCGCCCTTGAAGCTGACCGCTGGCATGACAGCGTCAGGCTCTCGGACCTCGAGCCGCGGTTCGTCTGCCACGGCTGTGGTGGACGTGGCGCCGACGTCCGACCAGATTTCGAACGGGGTAACCCGCAGCTCGCCATCATGGGGTATCGCAACACGCAATGATCAAGGGCTGGGGCGGGCCTTTCGAGGAGCCGATTGTGGTCGAAGGGCGCAAGCTGGTGAACCACCCGTAAATTTCCCAGGGTCAGCGAGAGCGCGCGATCTCACTTTCGGTCTTTTGGATCACCGTCGTCGCCTGTGCGAGCGGTACCGATGCTTCCAAATTACTCGCTTTATCTGATCAGCGGCCTCAATCAGGGGCGGCCTCAATGAGAATATCGTGTGGCGGATCGATCCGATTGGCGGTTGCCTGGCACCAGCCTGGCCTCTGATTATCTGTGAGTGTTGCCGGGAGGCAACCTCACGCGGTCAGGTCGTGGCCTATGCTCCAACGTAGCGGGTTGGGGGCGATCTTTGATAGCAAACATCCAATTGCTGCGGTTTTCGGCCGCGCTTGGCGTTGCTGTGCTTCACGTCGGGCTTTTGAACGGTGACACGCCAGGCTTTGTCTTTGGCCAATCCGGCGTTGACGTGTTTTTCGTCATATCCGGGTTTATTATGGTTGTGTCGTCACAGCCCCTTTTCGGAGCGGACGGCGGGGCGGCAACGTTTCTCTGTCGACGCATCAAGCGGATTGTCCCGCTGTATTGGCTGGCAACCTTTGTTTACGTGGCCGGAAACCTTCTCTGGCACCATTCCTTTTCGCCCGACTTTCTGCCGCGCCTAATTTCAAGTCTATTTTTTCTTCCGGTCTATGGTGATCAGACAGTTCTGCCGCCCGGCTGGACGCTTATGCTTGAGATGCTGTTCTACCTTCTGTTCGCGCTCGCGCTCAGGTTCAGGCAGACAATCGCGCTTCCTCTCGTTGCGATGGCGCTATGCTCTGGCGTGGTTCTCAATTCTTTCTTTCCCACATGGCTTCCGCAAGGCCAGTTCTCCAATGTGATATACCGCGGAATCCTAGTCGAATTCGTTTGGGGCATGGCGCTGGGCGCGCTCTACGTTCGCAAGGTCCCAGTCCCGCGTACAGTGGCCGCGGCAATGCTTGCGGTCGGCGTGGTCGGTCTCACTCAAACAACACATGACTTAGAAGACACCCGCCGGTGGCTAATGGTCGGCCTTCCGGCCGCTGCAGTCGTCCTCGGTGCTATCTACCTTCCGCAGGTCACGCTTAAGGGGCGGGTCGGCTATGTGACTATGCTTCTCGGAGATGCCTCTTACCCGCTATACCTTTTCCATTGGATAGCGTTCGCAGTTATGCATCATCGCGGGTTTTCTCAGGCGACCCAGCTATGCGTCGCAGTTTCAGTGTCGATCGGATACCAACTGCTTGCGAACGCGATAATCTCGACGGTCCGAAATCGATCTATCGCCAGCGCAGCAATCGTTTTGGAAACGCCGTTACATCGTGCCTGAACTCAAGGCACCACGCCCGTCATCTTTGGCCAGTCGGACGCTACTGCGTCGCCGTTCCCATGTTGTTGCCGGTGCCGCTGTTGATGTTGTTGGCTGATGTTCAGTGCGTCGCCACACCGATAGAATTGCCGGCGCCGTTGTTAATCACCGGCGTCGTAACGCCGGGGTACATATTTTGAGAAACATTCACTCCGCTGGATGCCGCTTGAAGGTTCACACCAGTGGCGATCCCACTAAAGATGTTATTGCCGATGATCCCGTTCGCTCCGTTGTAGACAATTCCGAATTGAGACGTGCCGCCTGCTGAATTGAAAATATTGCCAGTGGCGATAAGGCCGCCGCCCCCGATATTGATCCCGCTGTTTCCGTTGCCGAAAAGAGTGATCGTGTTGCCGATGAAGGTGGGATTTAGAACAGGACTTAAAAATATTATTTGCGCCACGCCGCAATTGAACTGGCTGTTTGTGATGGTGAGCAAGACCAGGACGGCTGTTGCCCCTGCCTGTTGCCCAATGCATGATGTTCCCTCTTCTCCGTTGAAATTGCTCTGGTCGATCGTGATACCCTGCCACCAATCGCCGAGTGATATTCCGGTTACATGGTAGTTGAACGAAGATCGCGAGATGTTCAGGATCGTCGAGTACGATGACGTTGCAGCGTTGCCCTCATAGATTAAACCTGTACCTCCGCCTGCCGCCGCTGGCCCCTGATGCGGCCCCCACGTATTGACGTTTGCAATGTCGACAGAGGGCCAATTGTGCAGCTTGATTGCGATACTCCAATAATGCAGCGTTGGAGCAGACGGTCCGATGTCGTCGCCATTCACCTGCACGTTGTGAATGTCTGACTGGAACTGCTGACCGTTATTGCCGCCCACACCAATGAAGTTTAGGGCTGTGCCGCTGTTCACCTGCGCCGTCGTAAAGGTTAGGTCGCGGACATGGAAAGTGTTCTTGTTATTGGATGCCGTGAACGTCATTCCGCCACTTGCATTCGGCCAGTGCAGCGTCGTGCCGGTCGAGCCTTCACCCTGAAGCGTGATCGAGAACTTCGCGTTTGGCATGGTCTTTGAGACCGCCGACGTGAAGTTGTACGTTCCCGTCGGGAAATAGATGCAGCCGCCAATCGAGGACAGCGCGCTATAGGCGCTGCTGAATGCCGTGTCATTCGCGGTCGTGCCATCCCCAGCGCCGCCGAACGCCGTGATGTTCAGGCATTCCGTCCGCCATGATGCATCGCCGTTGGTCGAACTGTTCTTGACCAGCGACTGCCCCTGCGTGCCGCCCGCGGGGACAGCGGTGGCAAATGTTCCGTCGGCGCGTAGGAAGGTGGTCGTGCCGCCGCCCGACGCCGGGACGCAGCCCTTCAGGGAGGATGTGAAGGTGTTGCAGAGCGTGGTCAGTTGCGTGGCATTCAGCGACGTCATCAGCGCGGTGCTGCCGGAGATGTTACCGAGCACCGTGTTGTTCGGGACGGTGCCCCACATGAGCGACGACAATTGCGCGAACGGGATGGCCTGCGCGGGGCCTGGGCCGATCCCGGTCCGTCCCCAGACCGTATTCGCGGGGAGCGTGGGCCCGGTCTGCGCCGCGGCGAGCGCCGGCAGCAGGGCGAGGAAGGCGAGCGCGCTGGCGAAAAGCCGTTTCATCGACGATGTCTTTCCGAAGGCCCGTTCCGCGCGGTGGCGGAATGAGGCTCGGCTCCAATCAGTGAAGCCGCTGGAAAGACGGTTTTTCGCCAATGTCTCAGAGGCGGGATCGTTACGGGGATCCAATCCGGGAAACGCTTCTTAAGGCGAGCGCTGCCTAATCAAGAGATTCTGCCTGCAACAAGTTTTTGAACTGCACTTCATCGAGCCCGGCGAGTTTCCGCAGCGCATTCGCGATGTTGCGCCAGCGGCCTATCTGCCCGTTCAACTCGCGCAGCTTCCCGCGCGCTGTCTTGATCTCGGACTTCAAAGCGATGATAGCTGCAATCTCTTTATCGCTCATGACGCCTCAATCACGCAAATAAGTGGACCGGACTTTCTCCCCGCACGCCGGTCCATGGCACGGAGATGAAACGGGCACCGCTGCCCTTGGAGCTTCGAATTCTTACGAGCCACCGGTGCCGAGGTCGCGCAGCGCCTGGCCGAACTGAGCGCTCTGCAAACCGTTGGCGACCGCTGAAGCGACAAGCGCGCGGTAGAATTTAATTTCGGCCGTCCGTACGGCTGCCGCGACCGTCGAGCTGCCTCCGCCGGCGGAGATGGCTGCAGCAAACTCCTGCTGCCGTGTTCCCTCGGCCTGTACGCAGGCAGCGGCATGAGTCCGATTGATGTGTTCGATTATCATTTCGCTTGCTCCGCTATGCTCGTCGTTAGTGTAACGTCACCGGGCGAACGCCATTGCCGATCGGTAAAAAGCCGGCCGGGATATCCGGCGATGCAAGCTTTTGCACGAAGGTTTGCAAGCACGGGCTTGTCTTTCCCGCAGCAACCTGATCGGCCGAGAGGGTGACAAGAACTTTTCTTTCCTCATTGGTCCCAGGGTTCACGATTGCGACTTGGTAATTCATTCTGCCTTCTCCACTTTGACACCGTTCGTAATCACTGAATTGATGATCGTCATGCGCTTGTTTGCCTTCAGGTCTCCAGTCAAGTAGGCCCGGACGAATTCCGGATCGCCCATCAGTTCGCGCTTGAGATTGCAGACGAGTTGGTATTCCTCCGGCGACACCTTTTGACCGGACAAAAATTGCTTGGTTACGCCGTCGTCGATCGCTAGTTCGCGGAAACGATCGACAGTGGCGGCCATTTGCTTCTGCACGGTGTTGCCAAGCTCGGGCGCCTTGCCAGCCAAGACAGATGTGACGACGTCGTCCGCACTTCCGCCATCGACAATCGCGCCCGACAGGGTTTGGAATTCGTTCAAGGCGGAAGCGTTGCCGCTCAGAAAGCGGTCGACCCAAGCAGGATCCGCCGTCAGCGAATTCATTTGGATTTGAGCATCGGTGGCGGCGGGCGGCGCCACTGGCGCTGGCGGCTGCTGAATTTCGGTTGTCATGACGCTGCTCCATCATCCTTGAGAAAGTTTGCGACGCCGATTGCGGCGCATGCGGTATCGTACGCGGCCATGGCGGCGCGATCGGTCAATAGACCAATCGGGGGACCGCCTTTCAGTGGATGGCAGCATCGGGGCTGTCGCTTGCCAAGAAGGACGCACCCGTCGGCGTTGCAGTCGGTGGCGCAGTTTTCACTGGTCATTCCGGCAGTCGTCATGCTGCTTCCTCCGTGGCGGCGAGGCTTTCGGCATTGAGGCGCTGAATCTGCCCCTCGATATCCCGCAACACCCCTTGCTGCGCGTCGGTCATCAGGTCGATTGCAGGCGGGAATTTGCCTGGATCCGTGCTGGTGATTTCCGGAGCGTTCGCGAACGGCAGCCGGGCCCCGCGGCCGTGGGCATCGATCGGCGCCACGCGGTAGGCCTCGGATGCGATCAGATCCTTGAGGTCGCCGATCCACGAACCGCCGTAGCCATTCCGGCCGATATGGATATGCCCTAGGCGCGTCCCGGTCGGGATCGCGACGACCATTTGGTTCGTTGCCAGCGCGTATTCGTTGTACGCCTTTGCCGCGGTCGCGACCGCCTCCATGATCGTCGCCACGGCCTTGAGCCGGACCTCGGCGCGCTGCTTCATGATCGAGAACTGCTCCACTCGCATTGTCGCGGCGGCGGCGGCGTCTGACCGGCGATCGAGCTTGACGGCCAAGCGCAATGCCGCGCGCAGCTCGTCTACAGCCGTTTTGGCAGCCTCGATCTTGGATCGGTGTCCTGCCAGCTTATCCGCCGCTCCGGGCTTCCGCTCGGCGGCATCGAGGGCAAATTCTGCCACCTGCGCCTCGAGCTCAGCCAGCGCGCCGAGGGCGCAGTCGAGCTTCTCGCGTACGGCCGGCGCGCGCGGCGTCGATGCTTCGGCTTGGGGCAACGGATGCTCTGCGGCCTCTTCGGCTGGCTTCTTCCGGAACATGGCCAATACCTTCACGCTACTTCGCTGTGGCGCTGTTCGGGGGCGATAGCGGCCGCGACGGCATCCTCCAACCGGCAGCGGATCCAGTCGGAAACCGTGCGCCGCTCGCGGGCAGCCAATTCCTTCATGCGCTCTTCTAGATCAGGCTTGACCCGAGCGCCGATCATCTTCGTGTTGTTAGCCATCGTTGGCCTCTGTCAGGTTCGTGCTGTCAGCATTCGGCGTGATTTGCGGATCGCTAGCAACGCACCACAATGTTTCCGCAGGCGGGACCGGTGCGGCTGTCTTCGCATTCGTCGGCCGCCGCTTCCGAGGCCGCCAGCGCGCCCGCACGCGCTCTGCCCGCTCGGGGTCCTCCATGATCACCGCGAACGCGATACGCAGCCCCAGCGCGTCCAGAAGGGCCTGGAGCGACATTTCACCGAAGCCCCTCACCGGCGGGTCGGCGAGCAATTTACTCACATAACCGTTCTGGAGGCCTGTAATGCTGTCGAGCAGGTCGTGTGATAGGTCGAGTTCGTCCCGGCGGTCGCGGACGACCTGCAGCAGCTGCTCACGTGATCCAATCAAGCGCGGCTTCATGTTCAGCAATGACCGACAAGGTTTTCGGAGAGAAGGCCGCCGAATTTTTCAAAGGTCGCCGCCAAAAATTTGAGTGACGGTCCGGCAACAGTTTTTCGGGACGGGTCCGCGAAAGAGAGCGAGGAGATGAAATTGGGCGCGAGCGCGCATTTCTTCCCCCACCCACCCCTCCGCCCGGTCTTTTCGAGGGAAACCATGGGCATCTGACAGCCCATCAGTCGGCTACCTCGCGCGCGCGTCTGCCTCCAAGAGTGTTGAAGTTCATGAGAGAGCGCGCGCGAAAACCCTTCCGAAAAGTGGGCAACGGTGTGGGTAGGATCGCGGCGGCTGCGCCATTGCGCGGAATTGCGATGTATCCAGCGGAGGGTATGTCCGCCCCGGCTGTAACTGACGTAACCGTTATACCCTCGACCAGGCTGCCGCCGGGCCGGCGAACAGGATGGGGGATAATATGCGAACGAGGGCCTGCGATCGACGCGAGCCTTGGCGCCAGCTTCGTGGTTACGGCATGCATGCCGATTGGTAGCTGCTTTCCCCCTTCCCTTCCAAGCGACCGTAGCGCTAGCGGCCACCGAGGCCGCGGCGAGCGCTTCGATCGCTCCTAGGGGTGTGGGGGGATCGAAGAAGGCCGATCGAATAGGCGATGGCACCCGTTGGCAGGGGCGTTGGCAGGGGCGTTGGCATACCCGATCGAAGCGATGGAAGACCGATGGCAGGGGCGATCGAAGGCTCATTGGGCGGCCCTCTCGATGTGCTTCACGCGCTTGCTGGGTGGTCCACTCTCGACGATCTTGATCGTACCGGCGGTCAGCAGACGGCCCATGGCGGCGCGGAATGCCTCGGCCTTGATGCCACCGGCATCGTGCTCGTCTGCCATCTCGGCCGGCGCGCTGCCGCGGCCGGTGCTCGGCCGGACGGTGCGGCCCTGGGCGGAGAACCGGTCAAGCAGGCGTAGGAACATCTCGTCGACATCTCGGTCGGCGCTGGCGCGGTACGGAGAGGCCTCGCCGGCCATCGCGGTGGTGAAGGTCAAACCGCCCCAGCGGAGCGTCACCTTCTCGCCGGTGCGGCCGTAGTTCGATTTGGTGACGGTCAGCTCCCGCGCGTCCGGGTCGTTCTTGTCGGGATCGCTGAGGTGCAGCATCGATCGCACCGAGTTGCGCCAGTCTACCGAATTGGCGGTGCCGCTGCCGTCAGCCATGCCGCGGACCGAAGGGTGGTCGAGCAGCACGATCGCGGTGTCATGCTCCCGGGCAATCTTGCGCAGCATCGCGAGGAACGCGCGCACCTGCCGCCGGGCGATGGCTTCGCCGTCGAATACTGCGGCCACGTTGTCGACCACGACCAGGCGCGGCTTGTGCTCCACGATCCACACATCGAGCCAGTCGAGCAACGGCGCACGGGACAGGCGGCCGTCCTTGTTGGCGTGCACCATCCACGTGCTCTCCAGATCGGGAAACAGCAGATGGAGGTCGGGCAGCTTGTAGGGATCGATGCATCGGTGCCGGCAGATGCGCTCGACGCGATCGCGAATGTTGTGCTCCGGCTCCTCGCAGCTGAGGAACAGCGCGGCGCCCTCCTCGATCGTGCAGCCGAGCCAGTCCGGAAGGCCCGCGGCGACGTGGACGAGCAACTGAGTGATGATCTCAGTTTTGCCGCTGCCGCCGTTGCCGGACATGATCGTCAGGTCGCCGCTCGGAACGCGTCCCGAGGCCAGCCAGCGCTGCTGCTCGGGCTGGGTGCCCTTCCATGCCGCCGGTGTAATCGCGGCATAGGCCGGCCTGCGCGCGTCAACGGGAGCTGCTTCCGGCTCCGTCGGTTCAACCCCGCCGAAAGCGTCGAAGGAATCGACGGGCGGCGGCTCGTCATCGGACGGCGACGACGGGCTCCTGATCCCGAGATCCTCAAAAACCCGAAGGGCCATCTCCCTATTTGCGGCGGTGAGCATCAAGCAGCCTCCACCGTATCGAGCAGCGCCGGCGCGTCGTCCGGGTGATTGCGCAGCCATGCCGCCAGCCGATCGGGATCACCGAGGCCCATCACGAATTGAAAGGCGTCGACCGTTGCCTGGGGCACGGGTCGCGGACGCTTTCCCGGCTCGTCCGCAGCCGGCGGAGGCAACTCGCCGGTCCAGCGGTGGCGGTCGCGTTCGTCGTCCATCTCCCAATCGCGAACTAGGCGCGCCGCATAGTCGGAATCGCACGCTTCTTCGGTCTCGGCTTCTTCAGCAGCCGCGAATACTCGCGCCCAGATGAAAGCGGCTGCGATCACATCTTGGACTTTGTCCTGCCCAAGCTGAGCGACGAGGCCACGCTCTTCGGCGAAATTTTGGAGCACGTCGACCGCCCACTGGATTTCCATCTCACCAGACACGCAGCCCAAGGCGTACTTCTCAGCGCAGGCAGTGAGGATTTTGATTGGCGAAGGCGCGTTCATTCCGCATCCTCGCCGTCGAGCAGGCCGAGCTCGTGAGCTTTCGCCAGCGCCTTGTTGATCGCCTTAGCGAGGTCAGGCAGCCTGTTCACCGACATGGTGAGGCCCTTCGGTGTAGCTACGTTCGCGCCTGCCTTGTTCATGGCGAACAGCCGCACGTCGACCACATTGATCGGGTCCTTGCCGGCCGGCGTGAAAGCCTGAAGCGTTACCGCGACAACATCCTTGCGACGGTTTTTGAAGAAGCGGAAAGGGATAGGTTCGATGATCGTGGGGGACTTCGCCATGATCAAGCCGCCTTGCTCGAACCAGCCTCAAGCCGGCGCCGCACATAGTCGACGAGAGAAGCGACGACGATCTGCCGGCGGGATCCGTCCATGTAGGACTGAAGCTCGCCGGCATTGAGGATCTCGTAGAACTTGGTACGGCGCGCGTTTATGGCGCGCATGCCGTCCTCAGGGCTGCAAACAATCTTGCCCTTCAGGAAATCGGGAAGTTCGGGATTTGACATTGTGCCGTCCGTATCCGTTCGCATTCGGTACGGTCAGCATGGTCTGCGTCGCTTCGCTTCGCACGGGGCAACGGGGGCAGCAAACGGGGCAACGGGGGCAGAGTTACTTCCGCCGCCCCGCGGCCCGCTCGATCGTGTCGTCGCCTATGTCGCCGAGTCCAACATAGTAGTGCTTCAGCCAGTCACCGACCTTGCGATTTAGCATCGCGTTCGAGACGGATTTTGGGACGCCGGTTGGATAACAGGCTGCGATGCCTTCCCTCGCCGCTTCGATCTTCTTAGTCGCACCGCCAGCAGCAGTCGCAGCGTTCGCCGCGGGAGCGTGGTTGCGATCCAGCCAGTCGACGAGGTCATCCTCGCTGATCGTTTCATCGCTTTGTCTGCGGAGAGAAAGCGTATGCTCGACGGGATTGCCGTCGGCGGTGATGCCAACTTTCCTCTGCGCACCCGGGCGTAGGTCCATGCCGGTGATGCCGTCATCGGCGAGCAGCAGCACGGGATCGGCCGCAATACGAATACGGACTTCACCTGATTTACGGGCCTCCCTGAGAAGCCCTTGCGAACGCCCAACACTACCGCCGAGGCGCTCACGAATGATCGTTTCCGCCTGCTCGGGCGTGAGCCATCGATCGTCCTGGGACATGGGATCGTCACCGCACACCGCTGAGGGATCGCGCGGGGCAAGCTGCTGGCGGTGAAGCAGCAGCAACGGCTGGCCAGCCGGCCCCGCGCGAAGGCTAGGCTGCGCGCATCCGGAGACACGCGCAACCAGGGTTGTGGAAAACTATCGGAGCGTGAACGTCAGGCGTCGACCTGCCGTCCTTTCACAGCAGCCTTTACGCGCTGCTCAATCGTTCTGGCGTAGTCGGCGAGGCCGACGAATGCGAGAACCTGCCAAAACATCTCAAGATCGTCACCGTTGCCGTCGGTGATCACCCACTCGTCATGCGTGCCGGGGAGCTTGTACCGCAGATCCTTGAGCGCGACTGTTCGTAGCTTTACATCGCAGTCTTGATCGAGAGGATCGACATCGATATTTTTGATAAGTTTTTCCAGGGGCTCCATTTGCTCAGAGATCTTGAGCATCCCGTCATCGGCTTCGTCGTAGGCAGCCGATGACCCGTCAGCCGCATACCACTTCACGAGCTGGTCGACATATTGCCGCAGCAGATTCTCGTAGGCCGAGCCGAGGTCAAAGAGTGCGGGCACGGTGGGAGGCGACCAAGGCTCAAGCTTCGACATGCCGCGAACGGCGTCGTCGAGTGTCGCCGCGAGAGCGCAGAGGTCATGGCTATGCCAATGGCTCTCGTTGACGTGCATGTCGGCGGCTTCCTGGCGCATCCAGCTTGTCAGCGCAGCGAGGCCGGCCGGCGTCGTCGGTCGGGTACGCATGACGGCACGATGGGCAAGCTTGTGCCGATCCAGCATCTCTTCCATGTCGGCGGCTGTTCCCTGCTTAGGATAGACCTCGCACAACTCGATGAACGCAACTTCGGCGCGGCGCCAAGCGTCGAGCGCCGCAAAGATCGGATCGACCATGGAGGGCATCTCCGGAGCGGTGGTTGGCGTTGCGGCAAGAATGGGAAGGGCGACGATCGAATTCATGACGAAACTCCTGCGCGATGTTGGGGTCGGCGAATTGGCCGGCGGCTGCTGATCACACGCGGAGGAATTCGGCGGGGAATATCCGGCAAGTAATGTTGATTGCATGAGGTGCTCTGGGTTTGGGCTTTCGACGGCCCGTGCAGCGGGACAGCCGCTGCAGCCGGGGGGTCGAAACTCGCCAGAGCGACGAGCCGAGCGCTTTTACCCGTGAGGGCTGGACAGCACGCCCGACCCCGGCCATAAAGGCAGGGTTCGGAGCCGCACCGCCAAGTGCGTCCGTTCATGCGGCAACGCCGCACGATTCAGCCGTCATCACCGACGCCAATCGGTGTCATCCTGACCAAGGATGTGCGGCTATAGCTCTGGTCCGGGTTTCGACGCCCACGGACATCATCCGCTGATTTGCGTTAAAAATCCATCCCCTTTCGGGGCGCCCCGGCGCGTCCGACCGCCGGTGGATTGCGGGGAAGCCGGCTCCTCAGGATTCGCCAAAGCCAACCGGTCGCGACAGCCTTGCCTTGCCGCGCGCCGCCGGGAGGATCGCCATGACGACACCAGCATTTGAAACCCTCGCACGCGAGAAGGACAAGCTCTTCTTGACGGACGCGGAGATGATCCGACGACTTGGCGTGCCGGAGAAGTCGCTGCGGCCGCTGTTGCCGGCGCTTGAGAGCAAGTACGGATTTCCGCAAAAATCCGCCTTCTTCGGAGACCGGCGGTACTGGCCAGCCGTGAAGGCTTGGCTGGACAAACACCACGGACTGCCCGATCCGTCCAAGCTTGGTCGGTGACCATGCCACTGTTGACGATCAAACAGGCGGCCAACTCGTTGAGCGTCTCACCCCAGTGGCTGAAATATTGGCTCGTCGACAACCCGGTCGATGCCGCTGGTATCCCGTTTTATTTGCGAATGGGGAGCCGCCTGAAGTTTGAGGAGAAAGACGTCGAGCGGATACTGGCTCATTTGCGGGAGATCGAGGCTGCTCGTCTCGGGCCAAGCATCAAGGCAAAGGCGCGGTTGGTGGGGCTTATGTCGCATGTTGGTGGCTATGACCACTTGGTCGCTGTACGAGAAGCGGCAGAGCTCAGGAAGCGTGAAGCCAAATCGAAACACGGGCCTCGTCGACGCGTGACGCTACCGGACTGGCCGAAATGAAAGCGCAGAATTGCGCGGGCGAAGGCGGCTCCTGAGTCGCGGCGGTACTGGCTGTGAATAGCAGGGATAGGCGCGAGAAGGACTGCCTCTGCGGGCGTTGCGTGTCATCCTTCGGCGATGCGAATCGGGGCGAACTGGATCATCCTCGTGTTAGGCGCGTTTGTCGCCGGTTGTTGCGCCATCCTTCGCGACTCCCTTCCGACAATGACAGAGACCGCAATGCGTTCTGACGGCACTCTCGTCGTAATTGCCCCATCGCGGGATGGTCTCGTTTTTGCTTCGGATACCCGCCTCACAGTGGAGGTCGGCTCCTTCTGCGATGGCCATACGAAGATAGTTGAGCCAAGCATCCCCAAGCACCTCCTGTTGGCCGTCACTGGCAGACGCGGTTTCTATCCTCTCGACCGAATGTTCGCAAAGGACATCTGTGAGTATGTTCGAAAGACACCGCGCGAGTTTGATTTCGGGCTAGTTGCCAAGGCTTATATCGAGGGCTCCAATAGCCAAATCGATTTGGAAACCTTTGATGTGCTGGCGCTCGGAAACCACTGCGCGGTAGAGCTTCAGAAATACTTCGCCAACCAGCCAGCCTACGTGCCGCGGACCAACAGCGATGCCTTTACAGCACACATCGTTCTTGCGTCCTACGATCCCGAGAAGCAGATCGCGATTGTTCGGTCAGTCCTTTTGAGCGTCGACGCCCAGAACATCAACGTCCAGGTCGACTTAAACGAACACTACGGCGTGGATAGTGAGGCTAGTCCGATTCTTGTGGGTGAACAGCCATACGTTCTTGCTCACGTCCTGCCGGTTATCAACTCGTTTGAGATCTCGGAATCCACCCGCGAGGCGCTCGGCTCTTTCCCGATAATGAAATTCAAACGCGTTGGCGATACTTCTATTAATGAGGCTATCGCATTGGCCGCCGATTTGATTAGCGCAACATCAGAGCGCACAAATGTCGTGCCGGCACCATCAGGCGTTGGCGGGGGTATCGACTCTCGGATTATTCGATGACCCTAGGCGATAAAAGGCTCACCACCGGGACCGTGGCATCCAGGCGCGAACGGCAATGACGAGGCTTGGAGCCGCCTGAGAAGCCGGCGGGCTTTTCTCTTGCGCTCGCCCTCACTTGCCGTCGTGCTCGGACCACCCCTAGCACTGTTCGTTCTAGGCTGGATGGGCCTGTGGGCGGCGCGTGGTTTTCGCAGAGGTTAGACGGCCCCTCTTGCGCTCAGCCTTCCAAGGCCTGCCCTTCGATCGCCTTCGCTGCCGCTTCCTCCTGAGCTGCCTCTCGAAGTTGATCTCTCAGGAGACCACTCAGATAGGCAGCCAAGTCATTGATGTCGTAGTTGCCGCCTTCCCATGCCATGTCTGCGGCTCTCAAAGCAGCAATATAGGGGCCCCGGTTTTCACGGATACGCTCGGGCACGATCCTCTTGCCTGGAAGCAGCCGGCCGACCCGGGCGCAAAGCAGATAATAGCTGATCGCGCGAGCAGTTCTGCCGTTCCCTTCAATGAACGGGTGAATCCACAGCATCCGCCAGAGAGCATAAGCGGCTAATTGAGTGGGCTGAAGGACGTACCAGTTCTCATGGATGAAGGAGATGAACCGATCCATGAGATCGGGCACCTCCTTGAAGTGGGGTGGAATGTGATTGCCAACATAGATCGGCTCATTGCGAAACCGACCGCCAAACTGAGAGATGTTAGCGACAGCAACATGATTCAGCGACCACAGCATGTACTTGTCGAACGCCGTCGGCCCGCCTCTCAACCCCAGCTCAATGCAATTTGTCAGGAGATCGTATTGTCTTATTAGATTCTTTTCCTGGATCTTCGCGAAAAGATCCGGATTGTCCTGCTCCAATACCAACATGCCAATAAAAAGCCCGGCCTAAGCCGGGCTCCTCCTCCGAATTATTGAATTATCGCGACAACAAAATTGAGCCCGATGCACCTCGCACCGAATCCTTTGTAATCCGGGACGACTCCGGCGCGTTGCCGTACGCAAAACTGATCCGTTGCTCCCTCAGGTCGCTTTCCGTGACCGGGATAGTCTTCGTTGCCTCGAGGAGCGCTTCGAGCTCCTGGTCTACCGGTGCGGGTCCGAGTAGTGGTTGACGTGCTGCCATGATGGTTCTCCTCGTCGGCCTTTTAGCCGTTATTGGTTATCGGTCGGTGACCGTTTGTACGTATGTAAGTCCTTTTCGCAGTCGAGCGATAGCTGGTCGATCGAACTTTTTCCTACTTGCAACGGCCTAGCGCCCCGATTCGCTTGGAACCTGTGTCGGCGGGGTCACATCAGCGAGACTTGGCGCATCTCCACCACGTTGCCACCCCTCTCCGCCGGCGGAGTCGCGCAATAGGCCGCCCAGTCGTCCATCATCCGCCGACGCTTCTCGCGCATGTCGCCGCGGCGATAGGCCGCCTCAACCTTGTCCGACACCGTGTGCGCGAGCGCCATCTCGGACATCTCGTTCGGGAAACCGGTCTGCTCGGAGCACCAGTCCTTGAAGGTCGACCGGAAGCCGTGGACGGTCAGGTCCTCACCGAAGCCCATGCCTTGGAGCAACTCGAGCATGGCCATGTTGGACAGCGGCTCGCCTGCCTCGTTGGCGAACACATAGGCTGAGCGCTCCGGCTGGGCCTCCAGGATCTCCAGAGCGCGGTCGGACAGCGGCACGGCATGGTCGCGCTTGCGTGCCCCCTTCTTGCCCTTTAGGCGGGCCGCAGGGACGGTCCAGAGGCCGCCGGCTCGGTCGACCTCCGTCCGCACAGCGCCGATCGTGTCGCTTGTCCTGGCGGCCGTGAGGATCGTGTATTCGAGCGCGCGCGCGCTCAAGCTATCCCGCCGGCGGAGCTCGGCCATGAACCGCGGCAGGTCGGCAT
This sequence comes from Bradyrhizobium sp. Unk1, assembly GCF_059512345.1. Lineage (NCBI taxonomy): Bacteria > Pseudomonadati > Pseudomonadota > Alphaproteobacteria > Hyphomicrobiales > Nitrobacteraceae > Bradyrhizobium > Bradyrhizobium sp. Unk1. The sequence continues at coordinate 269,753 of NZ_JCAMOP010000006.1, read as the reverse complement.
ATGGCAGCGCCTTGTGGTGCTCCACCGGCGAGACCTTGGACGGCGCCGGCAGCAGCTTGTCGAGCAGACCCTTCCATCGCGCCGGATTGTCGCCGTCGCGCAGCTTCTTGGCTTTGGCCCAGTCCAGCACGTTCTCGATGCGGCCGCGGACGCGGCTCGCGGTCTCCGTGCGCGCGGTCCAGAAGGTCGGCGCCGCCTCCCCCTCGCCGACCGGCTGCTCAAGCACCTTCAACACCAGGTCGGTGGTGATGCCGCCGACGGGCAGCTTGCCGATCAACGGATAGGCCCAGGTCTCCAGCGTGGCCGACCACTGCTCGGCGTGCTTCGCGTTCTTCCAGCCGGACCGGTGGGCCTTGATGTAGGCCTTGGCGCATTCCTGGAAGGTCGTCGTCTTGGCCTTCTCCAGCGCGCTGGCTTGGTCAGAGAGCTTCCTGACGTCGATGGGGTCCTTGCCCTCATCGAGAAGCTGGCGCTGCTGGCGGGCCCGTTCACGCGCCTCGGCGAGCGACCACGTATCGACCGAGCCCAAGCCCATCTCGCGCGCCAGCGGCTTCCCGAGCCGGCTGATGTGGCCGTTGAAGCGGTATCGGAAGATCCACGATTTTGAGATGCGCTCCTTGCCGTCGCCCTTGACCTGCAAGTAGAGCCCGCCGCCGTCACCGTACATGCCGGGCTCTTTCGCCTTGGTCACTTCAAGGGCTGTAAGCTTGCCGCCTGCCATTTACCCCCTCCAGTACCCACACCGGAACCGCGAATTTAGGCGAATGGCGGCGAACGCGCAAGGATGACCTAGCGCGGAAAATCATGTATCTACAGGGGGTTTTTGGAGGCCAGCGAATGGAGGCGAATTATGATCTGGCGGAGACGGAGGGATTCGAACCCTCGATAGGCCTTTACAAGCCTATAACGGTTTAGCAAACCGCCGCCTTCAGCCACTCGGCCACGTCTCCAATATGCCGGGTATGCCCGACACGGCGGCTAGCCGCAAGCGGCAGAATTAAGGTCTGTGCGTTCTTTCACCTGAAAGCGACCGCCGGAGGGCTGCGAAAGCCTGGCGCAAGGATCAGCGCGGCACGCGCAGCCGATTCGCTCTCTCTATATATGTCCGCATCCAGCGGCGGGATTGCCGGATCCACCGCTGCGAGGGCGCGTTCAGCACCGCCTCGCCGGCCCGGACATAGAACCAGACGCCGGAGCCGCGCCGGGACGGAAGGCCCAGGACCTTCATATCCCCGGCAAGAGGACCGTCTTGTGCGGCCGTCCAGGTTCCAGAGCGTAGTCGTCGGGCGGTGGCTCGGTCATGCCGCGCGGGTCTAGGTGGCGACACGATGAAGGAACTTGATTGCGCGCAATCGGGCTGCCCGATGAAGACAGGGGTGCGGATGCGATTCTCGGCTCAGTGAGCCGAGACCCACGCCCTCGCGTCGCGCTGCGCGGCCGAGATCTCGGCGTCCGACATCTGCCCGGCGACTTCCTGGCGCAGCGCCACGGCGTCCTTGCGGCCCTTCAGCGCGGCGAGGTTGAACCATTTATGCGCGGCGACGAGGTCGACGAGGCCGGAGCGGCCGCTCGCCCAATAGATCCCGCGCTCGAACAGCACGTCCGACAGCGCGCTCGCGTCGATCGGCGTCGCCGTCTCCAGATCGAAAGTACCCTGAAACATAACGCATCCCCTTTTTTTCTGCCGCCTCGTTCCCCCGAGCGCGGCTCCCGTCCAAAAAACTGTTCAACTCATCCCCATGCCGTTTGCCGGCTTGTTGAAGGCGATGATGGCGGGCAAATTTGAATGGCAGTTTAAGTATCGCGATGAAGCAGACGTAAACGCCCCCGCACGGGGCGCGCGCGACAAATGCAAGAAGTCCCCGCTTTGCAGGCACTTCTGCGATTCGTCAGATTCGGTTTACCCTGGGATTTTGGGAGAACGATAACCATCGCGCGCGGTGACGCGCGCCCTGCGGTTAGAATTCATGGGAGGGGCGCGTTGTGGGAGGGGCGCGCTGGCAAGGCCACACGGGCGCCTCGCGCGGCGGCGCCACCCCCTGGCCGGCAGCCCGTGCGGCGCGAAGCTCGCGACTCAGGAATCGGAGCGACGGCTTCGCATTGCGCCTGCGCGGCGTGCCGTCGCGGCAATCGACGGTTCGCCGCAGCCCTCGCCTGCCCCAAGGCAGCGCGGCCACGTCTCGGTCAGATCAGCAATGTGGGAAAAGGGAATGCCGGCAATACCCCGGCCTCAAGAGAACGAGGGCGTCGGCGAACACGTCAGGACCAGATTCCACGTTGGCCCGAAGGCCGCTTGTGAAATTGCGGAGCCCTTGAGAAGGAGAACCGCACCGAACGAAGAAAACTTGTTTCTTCTGCCGGACCGTACTTTGGCGAGCGAACCCGCGAAAGAGAACGATCCGACCGTTGGCCTGATGTCTCGCCGACACCCTCTATCGCCGACCAGAACCTGTTAGAAGGCGCTGATGACGTGCCGGCTCTAGGAGCCGGCAACTTCAGAAGTCGAAGTTACTTCTTCTTGGCGACCTTGCGGGTCTTCTTCGCAGTCTTCTTCACTGCGCTCTTCGCCTTCTTCGCCTTCTTCGCCTTCTTTGCTTTCTTGGCCATGTTGCCCTCCGATGTGTGAGATGGCTTTAATCGCTGCGTGCAGTCGGGGATCGAATGCACTCACCCCGAATACACCAACACGACGAAAAAAACATCTTCTCACTTAAGGAAGTGTTGACGACGCGGTGTGCGTGCGTCAGCCGCGCTTGATTTGCGGACACGCAGAAACACGCGTCTGCGATTGCAAATGTTTCTCGCAGCATTGACGTCGGCAAGAGCAGCGATTGCAAAAAAACCTATGCAGCAAGTATTATTCTGCGCGCGCACATCACGCGTGATCAATGCGATGTAGCACGCAGCAAAGCGCTCGATCGCGCCGCGGAGGCGATGCGCGGACTCTGAGTCGCGGATTTTGGCAACGAAATTATTTTCATGCTTAACGGCGCGAGCGCTCGTCAGAGCGTGTGGAAGCCGCCGTTTTGCGCGAATCGCGTGGCGGCGATTCGGCCGCCGCATCGCCATCGATCGGGATGGAGTTTGCCGCCGAGGGTGCGCGCGAGCGTCGCAGCGCGCACCGGAGCGAGGTGACGAAGCTATCCGTCACCTCGTTCGAATGTGTGACGTCAGATGCCGAGCTTCGACTTCAAGAGGTCGTTGACGCTCTGCGGGTTGGCCTTGCCGCCGGACGCCTTCATCACCTGGCCGACGAACCAGCCGAGCGACTGCGGCTTGTCCTTGACCTGCGCGGCCTTGTCGGGATTGGCCGCGATGATGTCGTCGACCACCTTCTCGATCGCCGAGAGATCGGTGACCTGCTTCATGCCGCGGCTTTCGACCAGCGCACGCGGATCGCCGCCCTCCTGCCAGACGATCTCGAACAGATCCTTGGCGATCTTGCCGGAGATCGTGCCCTCGCCGATCAGGTCGATGATCGCAGCCAACTGCTCGGCGTTGACGGGAGAGTCCGTAATACCCCGGCCTTCCTTGTTGAGACGGCCGAACAGCTCGTTGATCACCCAGTTCGCCGCCATCTTGCCGTCGCGGGCGCGGTTGCCGAGCGTGTCCAGCACCGTCTCGTAGAACACCGCGCTCTCGCGCTCGGCGACCAGCACGCTCGCATCGTAAGCCGACAGGCCGAAATCAGCGACGAAGCGCGCCTTCTTCTGGTCCGGCAGCTCCGGCAGCTCTGTCTTCAGCTCGTCGACGAAGCTTTGTGAGAACTCGAGCGGCAGCAGGTCGGGATCAGGGAAGTAGCGGTAGTCATGCGCCTCTTCCTTGGACCGCATCGATCGCGTCTCGCCCTTGTTGGGGTCGTAGAGCCGCGTTTCCTGGTCGATCTCACCGCCGTCCTCGAGGATCTCGATCTGGCGCCGCGCCTCGTACTCGATCGCCTGGCCGATGAAGGTGATCGAGTTCATGTTCTTGATCTCGCAGCGGGTGCCGAGCGGCGCGCCCGGCTTGCGCACGGAGACGTTGACGTCGGCGCGCAAAGATCCCTTCTCCATGTCGCCGTCGCAGGTGCCGAGATAGCGCAGGATCGAGCGCAGCTTGGTCACATAGGCCTTGGCCTGCTCGGCGTCGCGGATGTCGGGCTTGGAGACGATCTCCATCAGCGCCACGCCGCAACGGTTGAGATCGACATAGGACATGGCTGGCGACTGGTCGTGCAGCAACTTGCCGGCGTCCTGCTCCAGATGAAGGCGCTCGATGCCGATGGTCGCGGTCTTGCCGCCATCCAGTTCGACCACGACCTCACCTTCGCCGACGATCGGCGACTTGTACTGGCTGATCTGGTAGCCCTGCGGCGAGTCCGGATAGAAATAGTTCTTGCGGTCGAACACCGAACGCAGATTGATCTGCGCGTTCAGGCCGAGCCCGGTCCGGACAGCCTGCCTGACGCATTCCTCGTTGATGACGGGCAGCATGCCCGGCATCGCGGCATCGACCAGCGACACATGGCTGTTCGGCTCGCCGCCGAACGTGGTGGACGCGCCCGAGAACAGTTTCGAGTTCGAGGTCACCTGGGCATGGATCTCCATGCCGATGACCATCTCCCAGTCGCCGGTGGCGCCCTTGAGAAGCTTGTGCGTGGCCGTGCTCATGTCCTGCTCCCGAGCAGCGTGGCAGCGATCCGCTCCCACTCCGCCTCCAATGAATCCTTTGCCGCGGGTTGGCCGGCCTGGCGATACCAGTAGCCGGCATTGCCGAGATCGCCTTCGACCCGGTGCAGATAGGCATGCACCCAGGCGGCGTCGCGGCTGTTCTCGTCCTGAACGATCTTGTGCGCCTGATCCCAGTCGCCCTTCGCGGCCCACCAGAGGCCGGCGAGCGGCGCGCTCAGATCCGGCGCGGGCGCCGCGCCGTCGAGACTCGCGATGAACGCGGCGACATTCACCACCACCTCGCGGGCGTGAAGCGGCCGGCGGCCTGCTCGATCACCTCGCCGAGCGAGAACAGCGTCTCCTCGTCGAACGGACGGCCGATCAGCTGCAGGCCGAGCGGCAGGCCTTGCGCGTCCTTGCCGGCGGGCACGGCGATGCCCGGCAGGCCCGCCATGTTCACGGTCACCGTGAAGATGTCGTTGAGATACATCTCGACGGGATCGGCGCCACCCTTCTCGCCGATGCCGAAGGCTGCCGACGGCGTCGCCGGCGTCAGGATCGCGTCGACGCCCTTGGCAAAACAGTCCTCAAAATCCTTCTTGATCAGCGTCCGCACCTTCTGCGCACGCAGATAATAGGCGTCGTAATAGCCGGCCGAGAGCACATAGGTGCCGATCATGACGCGGCGCTTCACCTCCGCGCCAAAACCCTCGGCGCGGCTGTTCTCGTAGAGCTCGATGATGTTCTTGCCCTGCTCGCGCAGTCCGTAGCGGACGCCGTCATAGCGCGCGAGGTTGGAGGACGCCTCCGCCGGCGCCACGATGTAATAGGCCGGCAGCGCATATTTCGTGTGCGGCAGCGACACCTCGACGAGCTCGGCGCCGGCCGCCTTCAGCCAGGCCGCGCCCTCGCTCCAGAGCTTCTCGATCTCGGCCGGCATGCCGTCGAGGCGATATTCCTTGGGGATGCCGATCCTGATGCCCTTCACGGACTTGCCGATCGCGGCCTCATAGTCCGGCACGGCAATGTCGACCGACGTCGTGTCCTTCGGATCGTGCCCGGCCATCGAGCGCAGCAGCATCGCGCTATCGCGCACGCTGCGCGCGATCGGACCGGCCTGGTCGAGCGAGGAGGCGAAGGCGACGATGCCCCAGCGCGAGCAGCGGCCATAGGTCGGCTTGATGCCGACGGTCGCGGTGAACGCGGCCGGCTGACGGATCGAGCCGCCGGTGTCGGTCGCGGTCGCACCCATGCACAGCAGCGCCGCCACGGCCGAGGCCGAGCCGCCGGACGAGCCGCCCGGCACCAGCGTCGTGTTGCTTCCCTCGCGCCGCCAGGGATTGCCGACGGGACCGAAGCAGGAGGTCTCGTTCGCCGAGCCCATCGCGAACTCGTCATTGTTGAGCTTGCCGAGCATCACGGCGCCGTCGCGCCAGAGCTGCGAGGTGACGGTGGACTCATAGGTCGGCACGAAATTGCCGAGGATGTTCGAGCACGCCGTGGTGCGCACGCCCTTGGTCGCGAACAGGTCCTTGATGCCGAGCGGGATGCCGGCGAGTGGACCGCCCTCACCCTTGGCGATCTTCTCGTCCACGGCCTTCGCCATGTCACGCGCGCGATCGGGTGTCTCCATGACGAAGGCATTGAGCACACGTGCGGCTTCGATCGCATTCAGATGCGCGTCGGTCAGCTCGAGCGACGTGAAAGTTTTTGCCGCGAGACCCTTGCGGGCCTCGGCGAGCGTCAGCGATGTCAAATCGGTCATTTATTGATCGGGCTGCAGAAGAACGGAGACAGGGTTTTGTCGTTGGCCGGGTCGTCTTTTTTCTTGGCGGCGGCGTTCGCGGCGGCCTCGATCTCGTCGAGCACGGCATTGACGGCGACGTTGGGATCGGCAGCCTTGCCCTGCCGCTCCATCTTGTCGAGATAGTTCATGTAGGCCTGATAGGCCTTCTCATCGTCGCAAAGCATGCACATCGGACAGCGTCCTGAATTGAGATGTTACTCGACGACCTTCGGCACCAGGAAGAAGTGACCTTCGGTCGCGGGCGCGTTGGCAACGATATCGTCGGCGATCTCGCCGTCATTGACCAAATCCTGCCGCTTCTTCATCTGCATCGGGGTGACCGAGGTCATCGGCTCCACGCCCTCGACATTGACCTCCGAGAGCTGCTCGACAAAGGCGAGCATGGCGTTGAGCTCACCCTGCAGATGCGGAACCTCGTCCTCGGAAACCGCAATGCGCGCCAGATGCGCGATGCGGCGGACGGTAGTGGCGTCGACGGACATTATATAAGGCCTCTCACGGCAAAATCTAACTGCCGTATAGCAGAGGCCGGTTTTGCGCCGCAACCGGCGGCGGGACCTTAGCCAGCCAGTCCCTTGATGCGGGCCAGGGCCGATTTGGCAAAATCCCGGGTCAATTCGGCCGCGGGGACCTCACGGCCCAGGGCCACGGCCTGGCCGGCCCAGAGATTGGTGAAATCCACCCTGCCCTGTTTTTCGGCAGCCGCCTTGAGCGGCCCCAGCGCGGTCGCGGCATGGGGAAACGGCGGCGCCTCGGGCGAGATCGGGCCGGCTTCGCGCATCAGGCGGTTCTGGACGCCGCGCGCCGGACGCCCGGTCATGACATTGGTGATGACGGTGGAATCGTCCCGCGCTTCAGCCAGCGCCTTGCGCCCGCCCGCGCTGACCTTGGATTCCGGGCAGCGCAGATAGGCGCTGCCGATCTGCACGCCGGATGCGCCGAGCGCGAAGGCTGCGGCGATGCCGCGCCCGTCGGCGATACCACCGGCCGCGATCACAGGCACCTTCACGGCGTCGGCGACCTGCGGCACCAGCGCAAAGGTGCCGGGCTGCTCGGAGATCTTGTCGGTCAGGAACATGCCGCGATGGCCGCCGGCCTCGGCGCCTTGCGCAATGACGGCATCGACGCCGCGCTCTTCCAGCCAGACTGCTTCCTTCACCGTCGTGGCCGACGAGATGACGAGGCAGCCGGCCGCCTTGACGCGCTTGAGCAGCGCCTGCTCGGGCAGACCGAAATGAAAGCTGACGATTTCCGGCTTCAGCTCCTCGACGACCTCGCAGAAGGCGGCGTCGAACGGCGCACGGTTCGCGGCGTTGATGGGCGCGGCGGGATCGAGACCGTGCTCGGTGTAATAGCCCGCGAGCCGCTGCTTCCAGCGCGCTTCGGCTTCAGCGGTGAGGTCAACCGGCGTGTGGCAGAAGAAGTTCATGTTCACCGGCGCCTTCACGCGCTGGCGAATGATGTTGACCTGCTCGCGCGCCTTCTCCGGCGACAGCAACGCGCTCGGCAGCGAGCCGAGCCCGCCGCCCTCTGCCACGGCGATCACCAGCTCGGCATCCATCACACCGGCCATCGGCGCCAGCACGATGGGGAATTCGGTCTTGAAGAGATCGATCAGTCGACGGTCAGGCCACATGGTGCGTCTCTCTCGTTAGTTCGTTCTCACCCTCCCTTGGAGGGGGAGGGTCGATCGCGCGAAGCGTGAGCGGGGTGGGGTGACAGTCTCTCCATTGAGACGCTGCCCGAGTGGAGAGATCACCCCACCCCGCCACGCATTTCGCTTCGCTACATGCGTAGCGACCCTCCCCCTCCAAGGGAGGGTGAAAGAATCTGCGGCGCTGTCACGGAATTCCGACCGCCAGCCAAAAGCTGCTCCGCTTCAATCGCAATCCGCTCCACGATCTCGGCCGCCGGTGCAATATCATGAATCAATCCGACCGCCTCGCCCGCGATCACCGCCGCGACGTCGAAATTGCCGGCGGCCTTTGCCGCGACATAGTCCGCCGCGACTGCGGCAACATTCTGCATCAGCTCGACCTCGCGGCCGATCCAGCGCCTAGCATGGTCGTTGACCAGACACCTTCCCGTGAACGGCGCCGGCCAGACATTGTTGCGCGAGAGATCGAAGATGATGCCGCGCACGGTCGTGCCGCTGTTCGCTGCGCAGATACGCCGCTTGGCCTCCTCCGCGCCATCAGCCTCCTGGCTCGCATAGAAGCGCGTGCCGAGCAGCACGCCGCTCGCGCCCAGCATCATCATGGCGGCGAGACCGCGCCCGTCGGCGATGCCGCCGGCCGCGACGACAGGCACGTGGCCCGCGGCAAGGTCGACGATTGCAGGCACGAGATCGGCGGTGGTGCGGGAGGCGCCGTGACCGCCCGCCTCCGTGCCCTGCGCGATCAGGATGTCGGCGCCGGCATCGAGCGCCTGCCGCGCCATGGCTTCGTCCTGCACCTGGCAGATCAGGCGTGCGCCTGCGGACTTGATCTTCGGCGCGAATGGCGCGGGATCGCCAAACGACAACATGATCGCAGACGGTCTTGCGGCAAGAGCGACATCGAGCAGCTCGGGCCGCTTGGCGAGGCTCCAGGTGATGAAGCCGATCCCGAATGGCGCCGACAAGCGCGCGAGCTTCGCAGTCTCCTGCTCCAGCCACACCTTCTCGCCATAGCCGCCGCCCAGAATGCCGAAACCGCCGGCACGGCTCACAACCGTCACAAGCCGGCTGCCGGCAACGATGTCCATCGGCGCCAGCAGGATGGGATGCTCAATCTCCAGCAGCCTGGTCAGCGACGTCTCAATGGGCATAGCCCCTCCCTGATCTGGACAGGGAGACTAGGCGCGACTAGCATTCTCGAAAAATGAATTGTTGCGAACGCTGCCATCACAAAAGCGAAACGACGCCACCATGGAACTCAGCGATATCCAGACCTTTGCCGCGGTCGCTCGTACCGGCGGCATCACCCGCGCCGCCGAAGAGCTCAACACGGTGCAATCCAACGTCACCCAACGCGTGAAGGCGCTGGAAGCGGAGATCGGCACACCGCTGTTCGAACGCCACAGCCGTGGCATGACGCTGACCGGCGCCGGCAAACGCCTCCTCCCCTACGCACAGCGGATGGCCGCGCTATCACGCGAGGCCGTGCTCGCCGCGCGTGACGACGGCGAGCCGAAGGGACCGCTCGCGATCGGCTCGATGGAGACGACCGCAGCCGTGCGGTTGCCGTCCCTCCTCGCCGATTTCCACCGCAACTTCCCTGCCGTGCGGCTGAGCCTGCGCACCGCGACCACCGCCGACCTCGTCGCGGGCGTGCTCGAAGGCACGCTCGACGGTGCCTTCGTCGCGGGTCCCATCGCACATGCCGACCTCACTGCGACGAGCGCGTTTCGTGAAGAGCTGGTGCTGGTCAGCGCGCGGCGCTGGGCCTCGCTTGCCGAGCTGCGCGCCGGCACGCCGGAGTCCGGTCCGACCGCGCTGGTGTTCCGCACCGGCTGCACTTACCGCCAGCGTCTCGAACAGATCTTTGTCGAGTTCGGCTGGCCGTCGGCGGCACGCTTCGAGCTCGGCACGCTCGACGGCATGATCGGCTGTGTCGCCGCCGGCATGGGCGTGACGCTGCTGCCGCGCGCCGTGGTCGAACGCAGCGCGATGGCCGGCAGCGTGTCGATCCACGCGCTGGGCCCGTCACATGCGCGCGTCGAGACGCTCTTCATCCAGCGCAGCGGCGGACATCAATACAGCGCGCTCAGCGGTTTCATGTCCTGCCTGAAGAAAGACAACGACGTCATCGCGGCCTGACGCCGGCGCAGTGTTCCACGCGACGAAATTCGTCACAATCCATCGCGCTTGAATCAATCTGCGCTGCGTTCAGCCGCCGCAGCGCAGCACTTCGAAAAGCTTTGAAGCACGCATCCGTTCTACGTTAGGATGAGTCGCTGGCCAGCGCGAAAACATAACGAAGCCAAAACATCGGGAGGACTAACGATGCGCAATACGCTCGTGTTGTGCTGTGTCGCCGCGTTGTCGGCGATATCAGGAACTGCAAGCGCACAAGACTGGACCAAATCGAAATGGGGACCGAACGACGAGATCGGTGCCGCCAACTACATGACGCCTGAGCTGGTGGTGAAAGCGGCATCGCTGGTGAAGACCGGCAAGACCTACGCCCTCGGCATTCCCGTCACGCCCCAGACGCCCGCATATCCGCCGCGCACGTTCAAGCTCACCATCGTTCAGCCGGGACAGGCGGGCAGCCCGGGCCTCGGTCCGAACAAGGCGACCTATAACGACGACATCCTCGACACGTGGGTCGGCATCGGCAGCCAGCTCGACGGTCTCGGCCATCTCGGCGTCGAGCACGTCTATTACAACGGCAACAAGCTCGCCGATTTCGCCGATCCGAACGGGCTGAAGAAACTCGGCATCGAAAAGGTGCCGCCGATGGTCACCCGCGGCGTGCTGCTCGACATGGCCGCCTATTTCAAAACCGACATCGTGAAGGAAGGCACCGCCTTCAACGTCAAGGAGATCGAGGAAGCCGCCAAGCAGCAGAACGTCGAGATCCGCCAGGGCGACGTCGTCATCTTCCACACCGGCTGGCTCAGCCTGATCGGCAAGGACGACAAGCGCTACTCGGCCGGCGAGCCCGGTCTCGGCGTCGAAGGCGCGAAGTACCTGACCGGCAAGGGCGTGGTCGCCATCGGGGCGGACACCTGGGCGCTCGAGGTGCTGCCGTTCGAGTCCAAGAACGTGTTCGAGGTGCACCAGATCCTGCTCGCGATGAACGGGACCTACATTCTCGAGAACATGGACACCGCCGCGCTCGCCAAAGACAAGGGCTATGAATTCCTGTTCGTGCTCGGCCAGCCGCGCTGGACCGGCGGCGTGCAGGCGATGATCAACCCGATCGCCATCCGCTGACCGATACGTCGACCCGGGCGGGGATCCGCCTGCCACCCGGCAGGCCCCTCGCCCGGCCTCTCCGTCACCGCGGCCTGAGATGCCAGCGCCGCAATGCAACGAAGGCCCAGATCGCCTCGACGAGGCCAAACGGCCAGGCGCCTTGCAGGAAGCCGTAAGCCGAGCCGAGCGCGCAGGACACTGCGAACAGCAGCACGAACCAATGGCTGCGATCCTCCAGGGCATAGCAGACCAGCATCGCCGTCACGGCGAACAGACCGAATAATGTCAGCGCATCCATGTTCCGGGTTCACTCCGCAGCGCGACGCGTGATAAGCGCTAGTCCCATGCCGGCTCTTATCCTGCCCCTGATCGATGCTGCAACCCACTGGCCCGAACGCGGCGGGTTGGTCGGCCTTGACCTCGGCACCAAGACCATTGGTGTTGCCGTGTCCAATCCGGACCGGCGGTTGGCGACCGGCGTCGAAACCATCCAGCGCAAGGCGTTCAAGCAGGACGCGGCGCGGTTGCTCGCGATCGCGGCCGAGCGCAAGGCGGTCGGCTTCGTGCTCGGCCTGCCCATCAACATGGACGGCAGCGAGGGCCCGCGCGCGCAATCGACCCGCGCCTTCGCCCGCAACCTTGCTGGGCTGACCACACTCCCCATCGGCCTCTGGGACGAGCGTCTGTCGACCGCCGCGGTCGAGCGCGAGCTGATCGGCATGGACGTCAGCCGCGCCAAGCGCGCCGAGGTGATCGACGAGCACGCCGCGATCTTCATCCTGCAAGGCGCGCTCGACCGTCTCGCCAATCTTCGCGGCGGAACTGGCTGACGCCATGGCCGTCGTGATCGCGGGGCTGCTGCCGGTCTTCATCCTCATCGTGCTCGGCGTGGTGCTCAGGCGCACCCTGATGCGGCTCGACACGCAATGGCACGGGCTGGAGCGGCTGACCTATTTCGTGCTGTTCCCGATGCTGCTGATCCAGACGCTGGTGAAGGCCGACCTCTCCAGGGTGCCGGTCGCCGGCGTCGGCGGCGCGCTGCTGCTGTCGGTGCTCGCGATGTCGCTGCTCTGCCTCGCGCTCCGCCCGGCGCTCGCGCGGTTCGACATCGACGGCCCCGCCTTCACCTCGATCTTCCAGGGCGCGACGCGCTGGCAGACCTATGTCGCGCTCTCGGTGTCCGCCAACATGTTCGGCGATGTCGGACTGGCGCTGGCCTCGGTGGCGATGGTCGCGATCATTCCGCTGGTCAACGTGTTCAGCGTCGCCGTGCTCGCGCATTATGCATCGCCCGAGAAGCAATCGGCGCGCGCCATCGTCATGACGGTGATCCGCAATCCCCTGATCTGGGCCTGCGTGATCGGCCTCTTCATCAACGTCATTCATTTGCCGCTGCCCAAGATCTGGCATGATGTGGCGGACGCGCTGAGCCGGTCCTCGCTCGCCATCGGCCTGCTCGTCACCGGTGCCGGCCTGCAGCTCAACGGCCTGCTCCGCCCGAGCGTCAGCGCGACGATCGGCGTCGCGTTCAAGCTGGTCCTGATGCCCGTGCTCGCGCTGGCGCTCGCCGCCTGGTTCGGGCTCTCGGGCGACAGCCTGGCGATCGTCGCAATCTGCGCGGCGGTGCCGACCTCGCCCAGCGCCTATGTGCTGGCCCGCCAGATGGGCGGCGATGCGCCGCTGCTGGCGCAGATCATCACGCTGCAGACGATCTTGGCGGCAATCACGATGCCGATCGCGATCGCGCTGGTGGCTTAGAAACGCGTCATTGGCGCGCACCTCCCTCACCTCGTCATTGCGAGGAGCCCTTGCGACGAAGCAATCCAGACTGTCTCTGCGGAACGATTCTGGATTGCTTCGCTACGCTCGCAATGACGGAGTATGGGGCCTCAGCTCCCCAGCCACATCGTCAGCACCACCGCCGTCAGATTGTTCAGCGCATGCAGCAGGATCGTGAGCCAGAGCGAGCTGGCGCGATAGCGCATGTAGCCGAACCACAGGCCGATGGAGAAGACCTCGGCGAGGAAGTACATGTCGTACTGCAGGTGCACGACCGTCCACACCAGTGACGACAGGATGATCGCGCCGGGCACGCGCAGGAAGCTCGCCGACCAGCCGCGAAACAGGAAGCCGCGCGCCAACACCTCTTCCGACATCGGCGCAGCGACACTGAACGCGAACAGCAGCATCACAGCCGCGCCCTTGTCGCGGCCCGATTTCAACAGATCGGTCATGAAGCCCGGCGTCGCCTCGCGGCCAAGGCTCCGCGACATCGTCTCCCAGGCGACCACGATCAGGACAAGCCCGATGGCGCCGAACAGCATTTGCTTCCAGGACGGCCAATGCAGCGCGAGGTAGTCGACGAACGAGGCCTTCTTGATGCGGATGGCGAGCCACACCGCGGCCAGCGTCGCCGGCAGGCCCATGGTCACCGACAGCGCGAGCGCCGCGGGCTCGCGACCGACACGCTGGATCGACATCAGGTCGAGGGGATCGCCACGGTCCCAGACCAGGTAGAGGATAGCACCGACCTGGCCGAGGAACATCGCGACGAAGATGAGCAGGCCCCACACCGCCGTGCCCCAGAATTTCCAGACGCGCGGCGCGGCTGGCGTCACGGTCATCGGCGGGAGATCGGGATTGAGGGAGTCCATTCAAGCGCTTTCGTTGGGACGGCACCATCATTCCGGGGCCGTTCGCACGACGATCTACTTCGTTCGCGGCGGAATCGGGAAATCATAGGCCGCCCCGCCCGCCCCCGGCAGGGAAAAATGCCACCACTCCTTCGCATAGTTCACAAAGCCTTGCTTCGCCATCGCGGCCACCAGCCGCTTGCGCCAGGCGCGCTGGTCCGGATTGATCGACGTTACAGCGGTATGCCCCTTCGCGTCCGTGCAGTCGTAGCCCGTGCCCATGTCGACGCTGCCCTCCGGCAATCGCGCCTCGACCGGCGCCGTGCAATCGGCATAGGCTTTTGATGGATCGTATCTGGCGGAATTGTCAGCCTTGAGATCGACCAGCGTGAGATCGAGCGCCGCGCCCGTGGAATGCTGCGAGCGGCTCGCGATGTAGCCGAGGCGGAACAGCTCGCTCTTCGGGATCTTCGGATTGTAGCGCCGCCCGGCCGCCGTCTCGCGGCCGTTCTGCGACCACTTCACCATGTCGAGCGAGGCCCGCGCCGGCCGGTAGCAGTCGAACATCTTCAGCGACAGGCCTTGCGCCGCCAGCTCCTGCTGAACCGCCTTCAGCCGCAGCCCGACCTCGCGCTGCACCACGCATTCGCCGGCGCCGTAGCCGGCCAGCGGACGGCCGACGAAATTGTTCGAAGTGGCGTAGCGGATGTCCTGGATGATGCCGGGATCGATGTCGCGCAGATAGACGAAGCCGCCGGGAAGCGATTGGGCGTGGGCGGTGCTGATCACGGTTGCTGCCAAGAGCGCGGTCAAAATTGTATTCAACTGGAGCCCCCCACATCGTCATGGCCGGGCTTAGCCGTCTGAAGGACGGCGTCGCTTCCGCTCGCCTATGCCCGGCCATCCGGCCTTTTACGTCAAATGCGAATGAAGCACGTGGATGCCCGGGACAAGCCCGGGCATGACGGAGAGGGTGAGCCCGCACCGACAGATCAGGGGATAACTCCCCGCCCCGGCATTGGCCCTTGCTCCCCCTGCCATCCCCGCCTATAGCTCTCGTTTTAATGACATCGAAATCGACCTTCGTCCTCGGCCACCGGCATTTGCTGGGCATCGAGGGCCTTTCCGCGGCCGACATCACCGGCCTCCTCGACCTGTCCGAAGAATATGTCGAGCTCAACCGCCAGGTTGACAAGAAGCGCACCGTCCTGCGTGGACGGACGCAGGTGAACCTCTTCTTCGAGGCCTCCACCCGAACCCAGTCCTCGTTCGAGCTCGCCGGCAAACGGCTGGGCGCCGACGTCATGAACATGTCGGTCTCCTCCTCGTCCATCAAGAAGGGCGAGACGCTGGTCGACACCGCGATGACGCTCAACGCCATGCATCCGGATATCCTGGTGGTGCGCCATCACGCCTCCGGCGCGGTGGAACTGCTGGCGCGCAAGGTCGACGGTTCCGTGATCAATGCCGGCGATGGCGCGCACGAGCATCCGACGCAGGCGCTGCTCGACGCGCTGACCATCCGCCGCAACAAGGGCCGGATCGAGGGCCTCGTGGTCGCGATCTGCGGCGACGTGCTGCATTCGCGTGTGGCCCGTTCCAACATCATCCTGCTCAACACCATGGGCGCCCGCGTCCGCGTCGTCGGCCCTTCCACGCTGCTGCCCCCAGGCATCGAGCGCATGGGGGTCGAGGTTGCGCGCGACATGCGCGAAGGGCTCAACGGCGCCGATATCGTCATGATGCTGCGGCTCCAGCGCGAGCGCATGAACGGCTCCTTCGTGCCGTCGACCTCCGAATATTTCAACTATTTCGGGCTGGACCAGAAAAAGCTCGCTTACGCCAAGCCAGACGCTCTCGTCATGCATCCCGGCCCGATGAACCGCGGCGTCGAGATCGACACCGCGGTCGCCGACGGCGCGCAATCGCTGATCCGCGAACAGGTCGAGATGGGCGTGGCGGTACGGATGGCCGTGCTCGAAGCGCTCGCCCGCAACTTGCCGAACGCGTGATGCTCATGCTGACTGACCGCCGCCCCATCCTGCTTGCCAACGCCCGCGTCGTCGATCCCTCCAGGGATTTCGACGGCCCCGGCGATGTCCTGATTGCCGACGGCATCATCCGCGAGACCCGTCGCGGCATCGGAGCGGCCGGCGTCCCCGAGGGCACCGACGTCGTCAACTGCGCCGGCAAGATCGTGGCCCCCGGCCTGGTCGACATGCGCGCCTTCGTCGGCGAGCCCGGCTTCAGCCACCGCGAGACCTTTGCCTCCGCGAGCCAGGCGGCTGCGACCGGCGGCATCACCACCATCATCTGCCAGCCCGACACGTCTCCGGTGATCGATAACTCGGCGACCGTCGACTTCGTGATGCGCCGCGCCCGCGACACCGCGATCGTCAACATCCAGCCGATGGCCGCGCTCACCAAGGGCATGCGCGGCGAGGAGATGACCGAGTTCGGCCTGTTGAAGGCCGCAGGCGCCATCGCCTTCAGCGACGGCGACAGAAGCGTCACCAACGCCCAGGTGATGCGCCGGGCCCTGACCTATGCGCGCGATTTCGACGCGCTGATCGTGCATTACACCGAGGATCCCGATCTCGTCGGCGAAGGCGTGATGAACGAGGGCGAGTTCGCCTCGCGGCTCGGCCTGATGGGCATCCCGAACGCGGCGGAAGCCGTGATGCTGGAACGCGACATGCGCCTCGTCGCGCTGACCGGCGGCCGCTATCACGCGGCCTCGCTGTCCTGCATCGACTCGCTCGACGTGCTGAAGCGCGCCCGCGACGCCGGGCTCGCCGTCAGCGCCTCCGTCTCGATCAACCATCTTGCGCTCAACGAGAACGACATCGGGCCCTACCGGTCGTTCCTGAAGCTGTCGCCGCCGCTGCGCACCGAGGACGACCGCCGCGCGCTGGTCGCGGCGGTGGCCTCCGGCCTCGTCGACGTCATCATGTCCGACCACAATCCGCAGGACGTCGAGGTCAAGCGCCTGCCGTTCGCCGAAGCAGCCCCCGGCGCCATCGGGCTCGAGACCATGCTGCCGGCGGGCCTTCGCCTCGTGCACAACGAGGAACTCGACCTGAAGACGCTGATCCGGGCCATGTCGACGCGGCCGGCCGAGATTTTGGGTCTGCCGGGTGGAACCCTGCGCACGGGCAGCCCGGCCGATGTCATCGTGATCGATCCCGATGTGCCCTGGATCGTCGATCCCGCCGACCTCAAATCGCCCTGCAAGAACACCCCGTTCGACGAGGCCCGCTTTACAGGCCGCGTGGTGCGCACCATTGTCGGCGGACGGACGGTGTACGAGCATGTCTGACGGGCAAATTCATGCGTGGCGTCTCGGTTCAGCATGGAGCTGCGGCCATGGGGCTTGAAGCCTTCCTGCCTGTGGCCTTCGTCATCGGCTACCTGCTCGGCTCGATTCCGTTCGGGCTGGTCCTGACCAGGCTCGCCGGCACGCAGGATATTCGCTCGATCGGCTCCGGCAGCATCGGCGCCACCAACGTGCTGCGCACGGGACGCAAGAGCCTTGCCGCGGGCACGCTGCTGCTCGACGCGCTCAAGGGGACGGTCGCGGTGGTGATCGCCGGCTACATCGCGGGGCCCAATGCCGCCATGGTCGCCGGGCTCGGCGCCTTCCTCGGCCATCTCTTCCCGGTCTGGCTGAAGTTTAGAGGCGGCAAGGGCGTCGCCGTCTATATCGGCATCCTGCTCGGCCTGTTCTGGCCCGGCGCAGTCGTGTTCTGCCTGCTTTGGCTCGCCACCGCCTTCACCACCCGCTACTCCTCGCTGTCCGCGCTGGTGGCAGCGTTCATCACCCCGATTTTCCTGTGGTGGTTCGGGCACCTCGCGCTCGCATCGCTGTTCGCCGCGCTGACGCTGCTCTTGTTCTACGCGCATCGCGAGAACATCAAGCGCCTGCAATCGGGCAAGGAAAGCCGGATCGGCGAAAAGGCCTAAAGCCGGAAAAAGTCCGGATACCGCCGCAACCCTTCCGCATTATATGCCAAATCCTGTTCGCAACTCTCAGCTCACTCTCAGCGAGAGTGGCGAACAGGTTCCATGCCTGTCATCCTGACACAGAAGTGGCGTTACGCGGTTGCTCAGAATGAGCGGGAAGATTGTCGGCGCGCATGACGGGCCTGGTTCGCACGGTGCTTCCAGCACCGCGGCAAGCCGGCTGCTCTCGATGACCAATGTCTGGTCCGACGCGCCCTCGCCGCTGCCGACGCCCGAGCCTGCTCCCATTCCCCCGCCGGTGACCCAGCCTGCGCCCGTCGCGCAAGCCGCAGCCCGCGTCGAGATCGTGACCATTGCCGCGCCGGTCGCGCCCGCGCAGCCGCACTCCGGCCAATGGCCTCCGCAAAAACTGTCGCTGGCCCTTCAGGGCGGCGGCACCTTTGCGGCCTTCACCTGGGGTGTGCTGGAGCGGCTGCTGGAAGAGCCGTCGATCGAATTCGACACCATCAGCGGCGCCAGCGCCGGCGCCATCAACGCGCTGCTGCTCGCCTCCGGCCTTGCCGAAGGCGGACGCGAAGGCGCCCGTTCGCGGTTGAACCGGTTCTGGGCCCGCCTGATGCACGAGGCCTCGTTCCGCTCCTTGATGCTGGTCGGCGGATTCTCGCCGGCGGGAAGCTCGGTCGCGTTCGGTCCGACGCTGCGCTCCGGCCAGTTCGATCCGTTCGATCTCGATCCGCTGCGGCAGGCGCTGTCGCGCGACATCGATTTTGCCGCCTTGCGCGACGCGGCCTGCCCAAAACTGCTGATCGCCGCGACGCGAATCCGCGATGGGCAGCAGCAGATCTTCCGCAACGATTGCATTACCGCCGACGTCGCGCTGGCCTCGACCTGCCCGCCCTTGGTTCACTGCGCCGTCGAGATCGACGGCGAGGCCTATTGGGATGGCGGCTTTGGCGGCAATCCGCCGCTGGTGCGCCTGGTGCAGGAGTCGACAGCGTCCGATCTGCTGCTCGTCCAG
Organism: Bradyrhizobium sp. Unk1; assembly: GCF_059512345.1. Lineage (NCBI taxonomy): Bacteria > Pseudomonadati > Pseudomonadota > Alphaproteobacteria > Hyphomicrobiales > Nitrobacteraceae > Bradyrhizobium > Bradyrhizobium sp. Unk1. Next base: position 250,780 of record NZ_JCAMOP010000006.1, on the reverse strand, counting down.
GTCACGCCCACGCGCGACAGCTACGTGCCGATCACGCTCGCCGCGATCGACCGCAGGCTCGACCAGATTGCAGCCAACGCCGCCCTCAACGCCGAGATCGCGGCCCTGGAATGGGCGCGAGCCACGGCCGCACCTTCGCTGCGGCTCTCCAGGATCGCGGCCGAAGACTCCGTCGAGGGCCTGGCGCAGCGCTCATCCACCGATCTCGGCCGCGGCTTCATTCGCACGCTGCACCGGAGTGGTCGCGAGGCCGCCGAGCGTTGGCTCGGACAAGGCGCTGTTGGCACCGAGGCCGAACGCGCGCTGCCCGCCACTGAGCCTGCGCTAGCCTGATTTCGCCAGCGCATCCTCCAGGAACCATGCCGCCGCAAGTGCGCCCGGATCGTTGCCGAAGCGCGCGATCACCTGCACGCCGATCGGCAGGCCGCCGACCTTCAGCACCGGCACGTTGACGCAAGGATTGCCCATCAGCGTCCAGAGCCGGTTGTAGCGGGGGTCGCCGGTGGAGGCGAGTTCCTTGGCCGGCGGCGTGCCCGGCGCCGAATAGGTCAGGAGCACGTCGAAACCTTCGAACAGCTCGCCGATCTCGCGGCGGCCGCGACGGCTGATCCGGCGCGCCTCGTCATAATCCTTGGGCGTCAGGCCGACAGTCGCATCGAGGCTGGCACGCAGCATCGGCGCGATCTCGTCGTGACGCTCCGAAAACTCCCAGGCGAGCGCGCGATGCGCCTCGAAGTCCTGGATGATCGGATGGATGCGCCAGGCCTCCTGCACCGCTTCGGGCAGGTTGATGATCTGCACGCTGGCGCCGGCGCGCTCGGCCGCCTTGATCGCGGCTTGCAGCCCCTCTTCGGCGGCCGGCTCCACGGCGCCGGCAAATTCCTGCCGGACCACGGCGATGCGCGGCGCCTTCGCCGCGACGATGCCGGAGAATTCGGTGCGGCCGGTCATCGCGAGCAGTCCGCGCGCGAGATCTTCCGCGCGCGCGCCGAACAGGCCGACCGTGTCGAGCGCCCAGGAATAGCATTTCACGCCGACCGTCGGCAGCATCCGGAACGACGGCTTGATCGCGGCAGCCCCGCAATAGGCGGCGGGCCGGATCACCGAGCCGCCGGTCTGGGTGCCGAGCGCCAGCGGGATCATGCCGGCACCGACGGCCGCGGCCGAGCCCGAGGACGAGCCGCCCGGCGTATGGCCGAGATTGTGCGGATTGAGCGTCGGGGTCGGATCGCGCGAGGCGAACGCCGTGGTCGTGGTCTTGCCGATGATGGTGGCGCCTGCCCGCTTCAGCATCATCACGACCGGCGCGTCCGAGCGCGGCTGCCAGCCACGATAGATCTCCGAGCCCATCTCGGTCGGCATGTTGGCGGTGTCGATGATGTCCTTGATGCCGACGGCGATGCCGCGCAGCGGACCGGTGCCTTGCGCCTTCGCGGATTTGTCGTGACGGACGAAGGCGTGGACGTCCTTCTCCTTGGCCTCGATCGCCGCGTGCGACTGGGCGATGGCGTCATCGGGCGAAAGCTCGCCCGCTTCGATGCGGCGCTGGAGGTCGGCAAGTGAGATCATGGCAATATCCTTCTTATTGCCATCGCTTTTAGCATCGGGGCGAGGTCGCGCAAGCGCACCTGGACGCGGTCGATCCATGCGTGAAGTCGATCGGGACCAGCGGCTCGACCAGAGCATTCGCCTTCGTGGGCGCCGCGCCGATGAGATCAAGAATGGAAACAGTATCTTTCAATTATTTCTATTTTTATCGCAGATCGGGCCAGTTTGAGGTCACAACGCAGGGCCCTGCGGCGCGCACTCTTACGGACCACGAACGCTTGGTGCGTCACCGCCGTCGGACCTCAACCAAGCTCAGGAGCGATGACCATGGATACGACCCGTTATGCTTCCCTCGTTGGCCGGCTGCTGATCGGCCTCCCGTTTGCAATGAGTGGCTTCGGCAAGCTCACCGCCTATGGTGCGACGACCGCTTACATCGCCTCTGCGGGATTGCCGGTGCCCCCGTTGGCATATGCGATCGCAGTTCTCGTCGAGCTCGGTGGCGGTCTCCTGCTGATCGCGGGCTATCAAGCCCGCTCGGTCGCGCTGGCGCTCGCCATATTCTCGCTGGCCGCGGCCGTCTCGTTCCACAACAACTTTGCCGACCAGAATCAGATGATCCATTTCCTCAAGAATGTGATGATGGCAGGCGGTCTGCTTCAGATCTTTGCCTTCGGAGCCGGTGCGCTCAGCCTTGACGCTCGCGTCTCGCGGAGCGGCGTCGCTGTCGCTCAGGCGGCGCACGCGCGTTGAATGGACGACCTTGCGGAAGACCCGTCGACCACGTCGGGTCTTCCGGCCGCGCCTTTGAAGCCCGATCAAGCGCACGCAACTGTTGCCCACGCCCTCAGGTTGTTCCATGCTGCTCCCACAAGGAGACGCCGTGGACGCCATCAATCCGAGCGTTGAGCTGACCGAGGCCGAACGGATCGACCGCCTGCGGCTGATCCGCTCCGACAATGTCGGGCCGCGCACCTTCCGTTCGCTGGTCGATCATTTCGGCACGGCGCGCGCCGCGCTGGAGCGCCTGCCCGATCTGGCTCGCCGGGGCGGCGCGTCGCGATCGGGGCGTATCTGTAGCGCGGATGAGGCGAAGGCCGAGCTCGACGCAAGCCGCAAGTTCGGCATCGCCTGGCTCGCGCCCGGTGAGGACGGTTATCCGGCGCGGCTCGCCACGCTCGACGACGCGCCGCCGCTGCTCGCCGTGCGCGGCGACACCACGACCCTGATGCGTCCGATGATCGCGATCGTCGGTTCGCGCAACGCCTCCGGCGCCGGACTCAAATTCGCCGGCCAGCTCGCGCGCGAGCTCGGCGAAGCCGGCTTCATCGTCATCTCGGGGCTCGCCCGCGGCGTCGACCAGGCCGCGCACCGCGCAAGTGTCGAAAGCGGCACGATCGCGGTGCTCGCTGGCGGGCATGACTGCATCTATCCGCCCGAGCATGGCGACCTGCTCGCCGCGATCCTCGATCATTCGGGCGCTGCGATCTCCGAGATGCCGCTCGGCCACGAGCCGCGCGCCCGCGACTTCCCCCGCCGCAACCGGCTGATCTCGGGCGCCGCGCTCGGCGTGGTCGTGGTGGAGGCCGCGCACCGCTCGGGCTCGCTGATCACCGCGCGCATGGCGGCCGAACAGGGCCGCGAGGTGTTCGCGGTGCCCGGCTCGCCGCTCGACCCGCGCGCCGCCGGCACCAACGATCTGATCAAGCAGGGCGCAACGCTCGTCACCGAAGCGTCCGACATCATCAACGCTGTCGCACCGATCATGGAGCGGCCGCTGATGCATCCGGCGAACGAGCCCGACAGCGAACCGTTCGAGAGCGATCCGCAATCACACGACCGCGACCAGATCACCGGCCTGCTCGGGCCAGCGCCCATCTCGATCGACGACCTCGTGCGGATGTCCGGCGCCTCGCCCGCGATCGTCCGCACGGTGCTGCTGGAGCTGGAGCTTGCCGGCCGCCTCGAACGGCACGGCGGTGGATTGGTGTCGCTGCTTTAGCTGTCGCTGCGCCGATCGAATAGCGTCCGTGCAGCTTCGATCTTCGTCAGATGGTCCATCGCCCACTGCCCGAGTGCCTTCACCGGCTGCTGCAGCCCTCGGCCGAGGTCCGTCAGCTCGTAATCGACACGCGGCGGAATGGTCGGAAAGATCGTGCGCGTGACGAGGCCGTCGCGCTCCAATCCGCGCAGCGTCAAGGTCAGCATCCGCTGCGAGATGCCGCTGATCATGCGCTTCAGCTCATTGAAGCGCTTGGGCCCGTCGCTCAGGTTCATGATGACGAACACGCTCCATTTGTCGCCGACGCGCGACAGGACCGAGGCCACGCCGCGGCAGTCGGCATGGTCGGGATCCGGCAGCCGCGGTGCAGGCAAATCGGTGTGTGCAGGTTTCAATGATGTGCCCATGGCTCAAAAAAGTGCGTTCTTGCGGGGGATTTGACAGTCACTCATGTAGTGCGGGTTACAAATCTATACCATAGGTGAACCCCCATGAAACTCCTCCATATCGACTCCAGCGTGCTCGGCCCCCACTCCGTCTCCAGGCAGGTTTCCGCCGCCATCGTCGACCGTCTCCGGCAGGCGACGCCGTCGCTCGACCTCGTCTATCGCGATTTGACGCAAATCCCGCTCGCCCACCTCTCCGGCTCACACCTCGCGGCCGCGCAAGGCGCCCCGGCTCCGGCGGAACTCGGACCCGACCTTGCCGCGAGCGCGGCGGTGCTGAACGAGTTCCTCGATGCCGATATCGTCGTGATCGGCGCGCCCATGTACAATTTTACGATCCCGAGCCAGCTCAAGGCCTGGATCGACCGCGTCCTCGTGGTGGGGAAAACGTTCAAATACGACGCGAACGGCCCCCAGGGCCTTGCCGGCAACAAGCGCGTGATCGTGGCGATCTCGCGTGGCGGCTATTACGGCCCGGGCACACCGGCCGCCTCGCTTGAGCACCTCGAAACCTATTTGCGCGGCGTGTTCGCGTTCATGGGCATCACGAGCCCCGAATTCATCATCGCCGACGGCATCCAGGTTGGCCCTGAGCATCGTGAGAAAGCGCTGGCCGGAGCGCTTCAGGCTGCCACCAGCCTGCAGGCGGCGTAAAACCTACGCCGACACCAGCCGCTGCCGGACTCCGGCGGCGGCTGAGAGTTCAACAGCGCTAAAACCAGGCGCCCTGAACGCCAAGAATGACGGCGACGAGCGAAATGAAAAGCCCGATGCCTGAGAAAAGTGCCACCCCGATGAACTCGGACGTGTCGGAGTGCTTGGCGGGAATGACGGAATGTTCGGTGTAAATACGCGGTTCTGAAATCGACGAAGAAATACGAGCTGCCTTTGACATCGCGGGCTCCCTGAAAATGAGTCTTGTGACCCCTTCCCGCAAAAGGGTCTCGGCAGCGCAAGCGAAGGTTCAACGCCTCACGCAAGGTTCAGAGCAATACAGCCACCGAGGTGCAGGAACCGGCCGGCGCAACCGATGGCGTCGCGCCGACCGATTCAATTTTCGCAAACGTTGATCAGCCGCGATAGATCGGTGCGCCGCTCGGAGACGCCACCGCGCCGCCGTCGACGAAGATCTCCTGGCCCTGAATGTGCGCTGAATCATCCGAGGCGAGGAACAGCACCGTCTTCGAGATGTGATCTGGTTCACCAATGCGCCCCAACGGGGTCGACAGCGCGATGCGCTTCTCGAACTCCTTCTCCGCTTCGGGCGTTGCGACCGCGGCGCCCCAGATCGGCGTGCGGATCGCACCGGGCGCGACGACGTTGACGCGAATTCCGCGCGGCGACAGTTCCGACGCCATGATCCGCGCCATCGCGCGCACGCCGGCCTTGGCGGCGCCATAGGCCGAATAGCCGGGAATGCCGAGCACGGAGATCACCGAGCCGTTGAGGATGATCGAGGCATTGTCGTTGAGATAAGGCAGCGCCGACTGGACCGTGAAGAACACGCCGGTGAGGTTGGTGCTGATGACCTTCTCGAAAACCTCCAGCGTCGCCGAACCGAGCGGCGTGCCGCCGGGAATGCCGGCATTGGCAAACACGATGTCGAGCTTGCCGAATTTTTCGGCGCCCTTCTTGATCGCAGCTTCGGTCGCGGCAATGTCGGTGGCGTCGGCCGCGACCGCGAACCCGTTCGGGCCAAGCTCCTTCGCCGCGACCTCCAGCGTCTCCTTGTTGCGCCCGGTGATGATCACCTTCGCGCCCTCGGCCACAAACAGCTTTGCCGTCGCCAGGCCAATGCCGCTATTGCCGCCCGTAATCAATGCCGTCTTGTTCTTCAGTCTCACGCTCGTCTCCAGTGGTTGCATCATAAAACTATGTTGCCATCTAGAGCAGATGGTTTTATGATGCAACCACACAAGCGCGTGATCGGCACCGAAACCGTGCGAACGCGACAGGACCAGGGCGATGGTGAAACGAACGAGCTTCGAGGGCGATTCCTGCCCGATCGCGCGGTCGCTGGAAGCGATTGGCGACTGGTGGTCGCTGTTGATCATTCGCGAGGCGCTGTTCGGCCTGCGCCGCTTCGGCGAGTTTCAGAGCAAGCTCGGCATGGCCAAGAACATCTTGTCGGCCCGGCTGCGCGCGCTGGTCGACCACGGCATTCTCTCAACCGCCCCCGCCTCCGACGGCAGCGCCTATCAAGAGTATGTGCTGACGCCGAAAGGCCGCGGCACCTTTCCGATCCTGGTGGCGCTGCGGCAATGGAGCGAGGAGTTCGACGACACGCCTGACGAGATCGCAACCATTCTGGTCGATCGCGAGAAAGGCCGCCCGATCCGGAAGCTCGAAATGCGCGCCGAGGATGGGCGGTTGCTCAGTCCCGCGGATACGATGGTGAAGCCCCGGCCGGCGCCGCGACGGCGGACGGCCTGAGAGGATTCAACTGCCGCTGATGCGCGCACCCGTTCCCCGATTTGCGATCATGCCGAACGGAGCATGGTCCTGGAAAAGACCCACCCCATTCCGCGGGGTGGAGCACCCATCTTGGCAATCTCAGTTGGGTCAGACCGAAATCTCTGAGCGCCTCGCCAACGCCTTTTGGCGCTGAAACTCGAAGATCATCGCGTCGACGCTAAGATCGAGCACTAGGATCCGGGGCGTAGCGCATTAGCGACGAGAAGACGGTCGATCTGCTGCAGCCGACATCCCGATCACCTCAACCTCTTTAGCAAATCTCGCGTTAACCGACATTGGGCTGCCCCTGCCTTCGTGCCCGGTGCCTGCCCGGACTGCTCTGGCGGAAACTCCGCGCGCGCTCTCTCCCTTTTCTGTTTTATGGCGTTTCGCAAAGGCTTAGTGTGCGAATCTGGGCGGTCATGGCGGGCAAAGTCCAGAATCTCCCGCGGCCTGCACCGTGCGAGTTCCCCAGCTCCGGCCGAGGAAGACATGGAAAAGAAGCGATCGAACAGTGTCGGCGATAAGGCAGGCGCCACACGAAGACGACCGCCGTCCCTCGTCGTGGGTATCGGGGCATCGGCCGGCGGACTTGCCGCGTTCAGGAGCTTTTTCGATCATATGCCTGCTGACACCGGCATGGCTTTTGTCCTCGTTCAGCACCTCGATCCCGACCACGACAGCCTGCTGGTAGAATTGCTGCGGCCGCACACCGCTATGGAAGTGGTGGAGGCGCAGGATCAGGCGATCCTGGTGCCGAACCAGATTCATGTAATTCCGCCGAATGCGACCCTGACCCTTGAAGGCGATGTGCTGCGAGTTTCGACGCCAGTACCCCCTAGGGAATACCGCCGCCCGATCGATACGTTTTTTGCTTCGCTGGCGGAAAGTCAGGAGGATTGCGCGGTCGGCATCATCTTGTCGGGTGTCGGCAGCGACGGGTCGCTGGGAGTCAAGGCGATCAAGGAATATGGCGGTTTCACCCTCGCCCAGGCGGAATTCGACGAAACCGCCATGACGGGGATGCCGAGTAGCGCCGCGGCAACAGGACTTGTCGATCGCGTGGCCTCGGTCGAGAGCCTTCCGACGAAGCTTCTTGAGCACCAGGCCCATCTGGCCAAGGTCGAGGAGCAGAAGGGTGCTGATGGGGCCCGCGAGGATATCCGGGAAAGCCTGACCGCGATTACTGCGCTGCTGCGCAAGCGCCTCAAGCATGACTTCAGCGGTTACAAGCAAAATACCCTGATCCGGCGAATCCAGCGGCGAATGCAAGTACTGCAGATCGAAGCCGTTCCCGCATATGCTGAGCATCTGCGACGCGAGCCGTCGGAGGGCGACGCGCTGTTTCGCGAGTTGCTGATCGGTGTCACGCAATTTTTCCGCGACGAAGAGCCGTTTGAGGCGCTCAAGGCGAATATGCTGCCGTCGCTGCTCGCAGCGAGGGATGCCGACGATCCGATCCGGGTCTGGGTTGCCGGTTGTGCCACCGGCGAAGAGGTCTATTCGATCGCCATCCTGCTGCAGGAAGTTCTCGGCTCGCGTCGGACCGGGGCCGCAGTCACCATCTTTGCAACCGATATCGATCCACAGGCTATCACGTTAGCACGTACGGCGCGATTCCGGCGGATGGATGGCTTATCACCGGAGCGGCTCCAGCGCTGGTTTGTGAGGGATGGGGAAGATTACATTCCGGTCCATGCTATTCGCGAGATGTGCGTTTTCTCGGAGCATAATCTGGTACGGGATCCTCCATTCTCGAGAATTGACCTGATCTCCTGCCGCAACGTGCTGATCTACATGGACAACGACTTTCAGCACCGCGTCATGCAGACGTTCCATTATGCGCTACGGCCCGGCGGCTATCTCTTCATCGGGCCGTCGGAAAGCATTAGCCGAGAATCGCGACTGTTTAGCGCCGCCGACAAGAAGCATCGTATTTTGCAACGACACGACAGCGTGCGAGCAGCGTTGCCGGAATTTCTGCCCCAAGCAGGCAGCGGTTTAGCCATCCACGCTGCTACTACCCGCACCGAGGATCAGATCGACAAGAGCGCGCGCCGCGTCATGGCGAAGCATTCTCCAGCCTATTTCGTCATCGACCGCCACCACAGCATCGTGCGGTATTCGGGTGGCGAGACCGGCCGCTATCTCGAGCCTTCGGAAGGTAATGCGAGCCTGGATTTGTTTGCGAATTTGGCGAAGAGCATGCGGACGCATGTGCGCCACGCCGTAGAGCGTGCCTTTTCATCCGGCCATGCGATTGAAGAAGAGATTTTGAAGGTCGAAGGGGGCCAACCGGTCGACCTCCTCATCGAACCGATCGTCGAATCCGGAAGGCCGCCCGGCCTTGTCGTAGTAGGGTTTCGCCCGAGCCGGCCCCGAGACGAACCAACGCCACAGAGCGATGCGTGGCCGGCCTCCCAGCCGGATGTTGAGGCGCTCCAACAGGAATTTCATGCGCTGCAAATCAGCTATCAGGCGACTAGCGACGAATTGGAAAGCCAGATCGAAAACATGAAGTCGGTCACCGAGGAATTCCAGTCGGTGAACGAGGAACTGCAGTCTTCTAATGAGGAACTGGAAACGGCCAAGGAGGAAATGCAGTCTGTCAATGAGGAACTCCAAACCATCAATAACGAGCTGCACGGCAAGAACGACCTGCTGATGCAAGCGAACAACGACCTACAGAATCTTCTCGACAGCACGCAAATCGCGACCATCTTTCTCGACGACGAGCTCTGCATCAGGAATTTCACGCCGGCGGCGAGGGAGGTGTTTTCCCTGCGTGACGGCGATCGCGGCCGACCAATGACCGATATCGTGTCCCTGCTTTCCTACGACCAACTTCGCGAGGACGTTAGCAAGGTTCAGCGCACGCTGGGGGTCGTCGAGAGCCAGCTCGACCTCAAGGACGAGAGCGCGACCTACATGATGCGGATACGGCCCTATCGCACCGTCGCCAACGTCATCTCCGGTGTCGTGATAACCTTTAACAACATCAGCGAGCAAAAGCAGCACCACGATCATCTGCAGTTACTGATGAAGGAACTGCAGCACCGCACCAACAATCTTTTCGCGGTCATTCAGGCAATGGCCCGCCAAGCAGTGCGAACCAGCGACTCATTGGCTGACTTCGAGCAGCAGTTTGGGGCGCGGGTACAGTCGTTGGCCCAATCCAACGCGCTGCTCATCGATCAACAATGGAAAGGCGTCTCGCTGGACAAACTGATCGAAGCTCAGCTCGCTCCTTTCATTGGCATTGATGCCGGGCGGATCGAGATGGCAGGGCCGCCGGCTACGATGGCCGCCGAGACCATCCAGACGATTGGGCTGGCCCTGCATGAACTCGCGACCAACGCATCGAAATATGGCGCGCTGTCAACGCCGAATGGAAAGGTCACGCTTAATTGGAGTTTCGGCGGCGGAAATGGCGCTCCGGAGTTCTTTAGATTGGAATGGCAAGAGTTAGGTGGACCTCCGGTCAAACCGTCGACTCATAAGGGTTTTGGCCATTTTGTCATCGACCAGATGGTCACACGTTCTCTCGACGCCACAGTCCAGGTTGACCTCGCGCCGGATGGGTTGCGATGGGAGGCGCGAATGCCCGCGAGCGAGGCGCGCGTTAGAAGATAGGCTCGTCCTCAGCTGATGGAGAGCCCTCAAAATTTTCATGACCTTAACATATGTGACGTCGGTAATCGCTAATTCGCGCCAGTATCTACCCTGATCTCGGGGGGCTGCTGAGGGACGGGCATAGGTCCCGTATCAATCGCCTGCCTTCTCAATCGCCTGCCTTCGCTCATGCGGCAGCGCGCGGCTTGGGTCGGTCTGCTTGTCGGTTGGTCCGCGGCGGAGAGGCTACCGAAGGGCGGCTTCGTTCGCAAAAAAGAGCGCGAAAGTCCGCACAACTGCCCTTCGAGGTCGTTAGCGGGCAAAGCAGCAAATGCCGATTACGCAGCATGGAAAGCGGAAAGATTGGCACGAATGGCATCGAATATTCTTCTGGTCCGTGTGAACTCCGCCCGAATTTCGTCCTTCAGCCTTTCGCTCCGCGCGGCTTGGCGCCGGCAATTTTCGAGCGCCAAGGCGTTTTCTCGCTTGATGCTAGAAATGTGTCTCACTGCCGACGGTCGCAGGACTTCGGAAAACGGTACCTGCATCAGTACATTTTTCTTATCGTCGATGATCTCGAACGCATCGCTTGTCGGATCCTGCCGCTCACGCAGCTTTTCAAAAGCGATAGTCAAGGCAGCCTCACAGGTATCGAGATAGGCGGCCTCGAGCGAGGAGAACTCCACCCCGATGTCGTCAACGCAAATCTCGCCTAGTGAGGTGTGGTTGATAAAGAAACGGGGCATCAGATTGCTCCTTCGTCGAAAAGTTTCACTCCGTCGAGATATTGCGGGTCGAATTCCGCGATTGCGTAAAGACCCTCTCTGTCCAAAATCGTAAGGTGGGTGCGGGTAAGCTCAATCAGACCCTGGCTCCGCAAGGTCTGCATCGTCCGGTTGATGTGCACCGACGACAACCCGAGAGTGTCTGCAAGATCGCGCTGGGTCAGCGGAAACTCGAAGGTTGCGCGGGCGCCGCGTCCACTGAGCTGCAAGCGGTGCGAAACTTCGCACAGAAAATGCGCTAGTCTGGTTTGGGCTGTGCGCTGTCCAAGCCAGACCATCCATTCCTGCTGAATCGCGGCCTGCGCGGCGGTCTCGAACCACAGCGCGCGCGCGATCGCCGGACGATTATTCATCAGCTCGTTCAACTGGCGCAGGGGAATTGAAAGACAGATCGCATCGGTGAGCGCATAGACCGATCTGCGGGATTGACGAAACACGATCTTGCCGGCATTCAGCGAATCTCCTTCCACGAACACCGCGACAATTTGCTGATTGCCGTCCGAGAAGGTGCGTACCGCTCGCGCCATACCGCTACAAAGAATGAGTAGCGACGACAATTCTGCGCCCTCTTCGATCAAGCATTCGCCTTTCAGCGCGCGCCGCGGCGCAGAAGCCGTTCGAAAAAGCGCCTGCTGATCTGATATCGGCAACGCCATCCGAAACGATAATTTGGTCACAAACGGCGCGAAGTTATGGGGCATCGATCTGTCTTGTGCTCTTGTCCGCTGCGGACTGTCGATGAGCCGGCGACGCGACCTTAGTCTGTCCGCTTGGGATAAGCTTTCCTGGCCGGGCAACCTCCAAAACCAGCCTCCTTGGTAAGGAGTCCAGGTATTCGGTTTGGTTCCGGTACCCGAACGGTTTTTGTGCGCTGCGGCGCCGCAACAAGCCCTGCTGCCGGTTTAGTGGGTCACTGAAAAGCCCCGGCCCAAGCCGCCGAAATGCGATTGCCCCCTATCGGGTTTCAGCCGGCAGTTTTTCAACAGTCGACAGACCCATTACCGTCTCGGCGGCTGCAACCCCGGCGACGTCAGCCACTCCGTCATGTGAACCGCGATTTCGTCGAAACGTGCCCTACGGAGCAGAGATTCTCTCTTGGGACCTGGGGGGAGTTGTTTGGCCTGTTCGCGCAACTCTCGGGCTTCACTGGCAAGTCGCACATCAAGTGCGTCCACCTGTTTCACTCGTCTTCGTTTCATGTTCTCATCCCGGCTTGGAATTCCGCACGAATGGAATCTTCAACCGTCCTGACAATTGCGCGGTTCCGAAAGCGGGGTCGCCAAAACGTCGGCGAAATAACCTATGTTAATGGACGAGTGTTCAGACGGCGCGCGGTTATGGTCCCCTTCAGCTTGCCGGTGTTTCGAGACCAATCCTTCCAGCGGAATGCGGCAGGCTACCTACAGGATTGAACTGCCTTCACGCCGTCATGGCGAGCGGCTTATCCGTCGAAGAGCGAAGGCGGAAGCGAAGCAATCCAGACTGCTACCCGCGGAAAGACCCTGGATTGCTTCAATGACGACGCAGAGGGACTTGTACAAAAGATCGACGGCGTCAAAGATGGCTAGATGCCCACCATGCACCTGCTGGCCATCGTCTATTTTTCCATCACCGGCACCACCGAGGAGCTGGCGCATGCGGTGGCGCGCGGCGCGGCCGGGATGGCGGAGATCGCGCTTTGTCGGATCACCGGCGACGACATCGTGTCGGGCCGTTTCCAGAATGAGCGATTGCTGGAGACAATTGACCGCGCCGACGCGGTCGCATTTGGCAGCCCAACCTACATGGGCGGGCCGGCGGCGCAATTCAAAGCTTTTGCAGACGCTTCAAGCGACCGATGGACCCAGCAAAGATGGGCCAACAAGATCGCGGCCGGATTCACGACGGGTGCCTGCGCAGGCGGCGATCAACTGCACACGCTGACCTACTTTACGATCCTGGCTGCTCAGCACGGCATGCTCTGGTGCGGGCTCGATATTCCCGGAGGCGAGGATCCGAACGGCCGCAATCGATTAGGCAGCCAGCTTGGACTGGCGACGCATCTGGTCGAAGGCGCCTTGCCACACAGCGACCTCGGCACGGCCGAATATCTCGGCCAGCGATTGGCTAGAATGGCAAGCCGCAGCGGCTGACCGCGCCCGAGCAGCGCGCTCAATTCTCTCGCCGTCACCCTGAGGTGCTCGCCTCTTCGGCGAGCCTCGAAGGATGGGCGGCCCGGCTGCATCAGCAGGGCCGCCCATCCTTCGAGGCTCCCGGCGCGATGCCTTTGCATCGCGCCACTCGCGCCTCAGGATGACGGAATTGATGGAATTGCGCGCCGCTACGACAGCTTGCGCTTGCTCCGCAGCCGCAGGTGCTCGTCGGCCTCTAGCTTGGTCATGCCCAAGAGATAATGCAGCACGTCGAGCTTGTGGCGCTCGGCGAGCTTGCGCAACGCCGCGACCTGCTCGGCAATGAAGGCGACGGCCTCATCGACGCCGCCCTCCCCTGGTTCCTCGCCGCGCGAGCCCCCCGGCGCGCCTGATGCGGCGCGCGCCCGTTTCTTTCCTGGCTTAGTCACCAGACCCCACCCGAATCCATGCCCCGGGAGGACTCTACGCTGACATTGACCGCAACTCCAAGGTGGTATTTTGCAACTTTCTCGATATGAAACTTTTCCCATTCAGGGTGATTTCAACACCCCTCGATTTGACAGCGAGGGCCTCACCACCCATGTTCGGGTCGAAACGGCCGATCCGAATCTCATCGGAAGCGGCTCGTAATTTCCCCGTAAGTTACTGGAACTACATGAATATCGTCATTGTGGAGTCGCCGGCGAAAGCCAAGACGATCAACAAATATCTGGGCTCGTCCTACGAGGTTCTGGCCTCGTTCGGCCATGTCCGCGACCTCCCGGCGAAGAACGGTTCCGTCGATCCGGACGAAAATTTCAAGATGATCTGGGAGGTCGACCCCAAGGCGGCCGGCCGGCTCAACGATATCGCCAAGTCCCTGAAGAACGCCGACCGCTTGATTCTGGCGACCGACCCTGATCGCGAGGGCGAGGCCATCTCCTGGCACGTGCTGGAGGTGCTGAAGGAAAAGCGCGCGCTGAAGGATCAGAAGATCGAGCGCGTGGTGTTCAACGCCATCACCAAGCAGGCCGTCACGGATGCGATGAAGAATCCGCGCCAGATCGACGGCGCGCTGGTCGACGCCTATATGGCGCGCCGGGCGCTGGACTATCTGGTCGGCTTCACCCTCTCCCCCGTGCTGTGGCGCAAGCTGCCGGGCGCCCGCTCGGCCGGCCGCGTGCAGTCGGTGGCACTGCGGCTGGTCTGCGACCGCGAGCTCGAGATCGAAAAGTTCGTGCCGCGCGAGTACTGGTCGCTGATCGCGACCTTGCTGACGCCGCGCGGCGACGCCTTCGAGGCGCGCCTCGTCGGCGCCGACGGCAAGAAGATCCAGCGGCTCGACGTCGGCAGCGGCGCGGAAGCGGAAGACTTCAAGAAGGCGCTGGAAGCAGCCGCCTATGCCGTGACCTCGGTCGATGCGAAGCCGGCCCGGCGCAATCCGCAGGCCCCTTTCACCACCTCGACGCTGCAGCAGGAAGCCAGCCGCAAATACGGCTTTGCGCCGGCGCACACGATGCGCATCGCCCAACGCCTCTATGAGGGCATCGACATCGGCGGCGAGACCACCGGACTCATTACTTATATGCGTACCGACGGCGTGCAGATCGATCCGTCCGCGATCACCCAGGCGCGCAAGGTGATCGGCGAGGATTACGGCAACGCCTATGTGCCGGAGGCCCCGCGCCAGTACCAGGCCAAGGCCAAGAACGCCCAGGAAGCGCACGAAGCGATCCGCCCGACCGACATGTCGCGCCGCCCCGACAGCATGAGCCGCAAGCTCGATGCCGACCAGGCGCGACTCTATGAGCTGATCTGGAAGCGCACCATCGCGAGCCAGATGGAATCGGCCGAGCTCGAGCGCACCACCGTCGACATCACTGCGAAGGCAGGCTCCCGCACGCTGGAGCTGCGGGCGACGGGCCAGGTCGTCAAGTTCGACGGTTTTCTGGCGCTCTATCAGGAAGGCCGCGACGACGAGGAGGACGAGGACTCCCGCCGCCTGCCCGCGATGAGCCCGAACGACGCGCTCAAGCGGCAGTCGCTCGCCGTCACCCAGCACTTCACCGAGCCGCCGCCGCGCTTCTCGGAAGCCTCGCTGGTCAAGCGCATGGAAGAGCTCGGCATCGGCCGTCCCTCGACCTATGCCTCGATCCTCCAGGTCCTGAAGGACCGCGGCTACGTCAAGCTGGAGAAGAAGCGCCTGCACGGCGAGGACAAGGGCCGCGTTGTGGTCGCCTTCCTCGAAAGCTTCTTCAGCCGCTACGTCGAATATGACTTCACCGCCAATCTGGAGGAGCAGCTCGACCGCATCTCCAACAACGAGATCTCCTGGCAGCAGGTGCTGAAGGATTTCTGGACCGGCTTCATCGGCGCCGTCGACGAGATCAAGGATCTGCGCGTAGCCCAGGTGCTCGACGTGCTCGACGACATGTTGGGCCAGCACATCTATCCGCCCCGTGCCGATGGCGGCGATATCAGGCAGTGCCCGAGCTGCGGCAACGGCCGGCTCAATCTCAAGGCCGGCAAGTTCGGCGCCTTCGTCGGCTGCTCGAACTATCCGGAATGCCGCTACACCCGCCAGCTCGCCGCCGACAGCGAGACCACCGCCGACCGTTCGCTCGGCCAGGACCCTGATACGGGTCGCGATGTCTGGGTCAAGGCCGGCCGCTTCGGGCCGTATATCCAGCTCGGCGAGCAGAAGGATTATGAGGAAGGCGAGAAGCCGAAGCGCGCGGGCATCCCGAAGGGCACCTCGCCGGGCGATGTCGAGCTCGAGCTTGCGCTGAAGCTGTTGTCGCTGCCGCGCGAGATCGGCAAGCATCCGGAGACCGGCCAGCCGATCACGGCAGGTCTCGGCCGTTTCGGGCCGTTCGTGAAGCACGAGAAGACCTACGCCAGCCTGGAGAGCGGCGACGAGGTCTTCGATATCGGCCTCAACCGCGCGGTGACGCTGATCGCGGAGAAGGTCGCCAAGGGCCCGAGCCGCCGCTTCGGCGCCGACCCCGGCAAGGCGATCGGCGATCATCCGACCCTCGGCACCGTCACGGTGAAGAGCGGCCGCTACGGCGCCTATGTCACGGCAGGCGGCGTCAACGCGACGATCCCGGCCGAGTTCGAAAAGGACACCGTCACGCTGCCGCAGGCGATCGCGCTGATCGACGAGCGCGCGGCCAAGGGCGGCGGCAAGACCAAGGCGAAGAAAGCCGCGAAGCCGGCCAAGGCCAAGAAGGCTGCGGAGAAGGCCGGCGATGACGCCGCGCCGAAGCCGAAGAAACCGGCCGCGAAGAAGGCGGCCAAACCCAAATCCGAATCCACCAGCAAGGCGCGCGCCGCCGTGTCGACGATCGCAAAAACGTCGCCGACCAAGACCGCCGCCCCCAAGGCTCCGGCCAAGAAGAGTGCCGGCAAGACCTAGATCAAGAATTAGAGGTTAAGTGAAACGCAAGAATGACCATGGCTTTCCCGACCGGAGCGCCATCGTCGCCTTCATCAAGGCAAATCCCGGAAAGGTCGGGACCCGCGAAATTGCGCGCGAGTTCGGCCTGAAGAACGCCAATCGCATCGAGCTCAAGCGCATGCTGCGCGAGCTCGCCGACGACGGCACCATCAAGAAAAAGCGCCACAAGGTTTCCGAGCCGGACAGCCTGCCGCCGACGCTGGTTGCCGACATCACCGGCCGTGACAGTGACGGCGAGCTGATCGCCTCCCCCACCGAATGGGACGAGGTCGAAAGCGGCGAACCGCCAAAAATCCTCATCGTCATGCCGCGCCGGCCAAAGCCGGGCACCGCGGCCGGAATCGGCGATCGCGCGCTGCTGCGCGTCGAGCGCTCGGACGAGAACGAAGGCCCGGCCTATCGCGGCCACATCATCAAGGTCTTCGACAAGACGAAGAGCCGCATCCTCGGCGTGTTCCGCAGTCTGCCCGAAGGCGGCGGACGGCTGGTCCCGGTCGACAAGAAGTCTGCCGACCGCGAGCTGAACATCGCCGCGGCCGACGCACACGGCGCGCAGGACGGCGACCTCGTCAGCGTCGACATCATCCGCTCGCGCGCGTTTGGGCTGGCCTCGGGCCGGGTCAAGGAGAAGCTCGGCTCGGTCAAGTCGGAGAAGGCGATCAGCCTGATCGCGATCTACGCGCACGACATCCCCCTGCAGTTCCGGCCCGCGGCAGAGCGTGAAGCCGAAGCGGCGGAGCCCGCCAATCTGAAGGGACGTGAAGACTGGCGCGACGTGCCGCTCGTCACCATCGATCCGCCGGATGCGAAGGATCACGACGACGCGGTGCATGCGCAACCCGACCCTGATCCGAACAACAGAGGCGGCTTCATCGTCGACGTCGCCATCGCGGACGTGAGCTT
Source organism: Bradyrhizobium sp. Unk1 (assembly GCF_059512345.1). Lineage (NCBI taxonomy): Bacteria > Pseudomonadati > Pseudomonadota > Alphaproteobacteria > Hyphomicrobiales > Nitrobacteraceae > Bradyrhizobium > Bradyrhizobium sp. Unk1. The sequence continues at coordinate 233,459 of NZ_JCAMOP010000006.1, read as the reverse complement.
CTACGTGCGGCCGGGCACCGCGCTCGACCGCGATGCGCTCGATCGCGGCAACTCGGTTTATTTCCCGGACCGCGTCGTGCCGATGCTGCCCGAGCGCATCTCGAACAATCTCTGCTCGCTGGTGCCGGGCGAGCCGCGCGGCGCGCTCGCAGTGCGGATGGTGCTGGGCCCCGACGGGCGCAAGCGCTCGCACAGCTTCCACCGCATCCTGATGCGCTCGGCGGCGAAACTGAACTATGCGCAGGCGCAGGCCGCGATCGACGGCCGGCCCGACGATACCACCGGCCCGCTGCTCGATCCGATCCTGAGGCCGCTTTACGCCGCTTATGCCTGCGCCAAACGCGCCCGCGACGAGCGCGATCCGCTCAATCTCGATCTGCCCGAGCGCAAGATCCTGTTGAAGAGCGACGGCACGGTCGATCGCGTCGTCGTGCCCGAACGTCTCGATGCGCACAAGCTGATCGAGGAGTTCATGATCCTCGCCAACGTCGCGGCAGCCGAGATGCTGGAGAAGAAGTCTCTCCCGCTGATCTACCGCGTGCACGACGAGCCGACGCTGGAGAAGGTCCACGCACTCGCGGAGTTTCTGGAGACGCTGGACGTTCCGTTCGCGAAAGGCGGCGCGCTGCGGCCCGCTTTGTTCAACCGCGTGCTGGCGCAGCTCGAAGGCCATGACCACTTCCCGCTGGTGAGCGAGGTCGTGCTGCGCGCCCAGGCCCAGGCCGAATATTCCGCCGAGAATTACGGTCATTTCGGCCTGAACCTGCGCCGCTACGCGCATTTCACCTCGCCGATCCGCCGCTATGCCGACCTCGTCGTGCACCGCGCGCTGGTCCGCGCGCTCGGCCTCGGCGAAGGCGCCCTGCCCGACAGCGAGACGCCGGAAAGCCTTGGCGAGGTCGCAGCCCACATCTCGGTAACCGAACGGCGCGCGATGAAGGCGGAGCGCGAGACCGTCGACCGGCTGATCGCCCATCACCTCGCCGACCGCATCGGCGCGAGTTTCCAGAGCCGCGTCTCCGGCGTCACCCGCGCCGGCCTGTTCGTCAAGCTCGCAGAGACCGGCGCCGACGGCCTGATCCCGATCCGATCCCTTGGCACGGAATATTTCAACTATGACGAGAGCCGGCACGCGCTCGTCGGCACGCGCAGCGGCACCATGCATCAGCTGGGTGACGTCGTTGACGTCCGTCTGATAGAAGCAGCTCCCATCGCAGGCGCGCTGCGCTTCGAGCTGCTGTCGTCGACCGGCGAGACCGCGCCGCGCGGCCGCAGGCCATCCGGTCCGCAACGCCGCCCCTCGTTCAAGGCGCATCCCGGACGCAGCCCGGCGAAGAAACACAAGCCGGCGAAACAGAAGAAGCCCGGCAAGGGCAAGAAGGCCCAAGGTAAGAACCAAGGTAAGAACCAAGGCAAGAACAAAGGGAAAGGCAAGGGCCAGAAGGGCAAGGCATGGTGACGACGAGCACGGCCCCGAAGATCTGGACGCGCGAGACCGGCCTCGTCGAGAAGCGCGACGTCTGGACGGCCATGAAGCGAGGCTTCCGCGGCCGATGCCCGCGCTGCGGCGAGGGCAAGCTGTTCCGTGCTTTCCTCAAAACCGCGGACAATTGTGCGGTTTGCGGCCTCGACTTCACGCCGCACCGCGCCGACGATCTGCCGGCCTATCTCGTCATCGTCATCGTCGGCCACATCGTGGTGCCCACGATCCTCTGGATCGAGACCAACTACACCACGCCGGTCTGGCTCAGCTTCGCGGCCTATCTGCCCTTCACCTTCGTCGCCTCGCTCGCGTTGCTCCAGCCGGTCAAGGGAGCTGTGGTCGGTCTGCAATGGGCTCTGCGCATGCACGGCTTTGACGACAACCCTCCGGATGGTATTCCGCCGGTCTAAGCAAATAATCAAAAAGCGGTTTGGGTGAGGACATGACGGACACGTCGCAGGCAGCCGAGAAGGCCAAGATCCACGAGGGCAAGGAAGCCGACCACCATCCCTATTTCCGTCCCCGCGATGCGGCGACGCTGATCCTGGTCGACCGTAGCGGCAACATCCCAAAAGTCCTGGTCGGCAAGCGCCACGACAAGGTGGTGTTCATGCCCGGAAAGTTCGTCTTCCCCGGCGGTCGTGTCGACAAGGACGACTATCGCGTGCCGTGTGCTGCATCCATCACCGCCGAGCTGGAAGCCAATCTCGCCAAGGGCAGCCCGAAGACTCCGGCCTCGCGCGCCAAGTCGCTGGCGATTGCCGCAATCCGCGAGGCCTGCGAAGAGACCGGCCTCTGCCTCGGACGCAAGACCGAGGGGAAAGCAAAACTCGAGGGCGCCTGGAAGCCGTTCGCGGATGCGGGCCTGCTGCCCGACCCCTCAAGCCTGTTCCTGATCGCGCGCGCCATCACCCCGCCCGGCCGCGTCAAGCGCTTCGATACCCGCTTCTTCACCGCGGATGCGTCCGCGATCACCCACCGCGTCGAGGGCGTGATCCATGCGGATGCCGAGCTGGTCGAGCTGGTCTGGGTCGAGCTCGGCTCGAAGCCGCTCGCCGATCTGCATCCGATGACACGCAACGTGCTCAACGAGCTCGATGCGCGCCTTGCCACCGGCCCGCTCCGCCACGATGCGCCGGTGCCGTTCTTCCATTTCTACGGCGGCAAGATGCAGAAGGATATCTTGAGCTGATCCAGCCACCGAGCTCTCCAGGCTCGTTCACGCGATCAGCAAACTCAGCGCGGCACCTCTGAAGGCGCGGTCTTCGCTGCCACCTTGTCCGTGACCGATCGCCCAGTACTGCGGCCACACAAGCTGCTCCAACCCTCGCGCCGTCGCAGAGGTGAAGGACGACCAACGCGGGGAGCCGTGATCGCGGTATAGGAGACCGCCGGGGCCCATATCCGGATAGAAAGCGACGTGAATATCGAAATCGCCGCCTGCCGGAAAATCAGGTCCGAACCAATAGGATGGACTGCGTCCCGGTTGGCGCCCTACGATGGCTGTCAGAGTTTGCTTCGGTCCCCTGAGACCAAGCCAGAACGGCGCGATCGAACCAGGCGCGAAGGCCGTGAAAATCGTCTGAGCTGATGCGACATCGGTCGCGGCACTTCGTCCGACCAGTCTCAGCTCGATCCTGTGTCCGCTCTCCACACATCCGCTGAACGGCGCTTCGGCTTCCCCGGGCGGCAGCTCCCTCCATTTGGCGGGATCAGTATCCCGTAGCGGCCATTCCATCCTCTCCCTGACAACGCCGTCGGTATCGAGCACCTGATAACGCAGGCCTTCCTCGTCCAGCGCGGCTTGAACGCAATGCAGATACTCGACGCCTTCCGGCATCCTGTGCGCCGTTCCCGCGCCCGCAGTGCATATCTGCAGGACACCGCGATGCGCCTGGACGTCGAAGGCGAGGATGTGGCTGCACAGATAGGCAAGCACGTTTTCGTTCACCAGGATGTCCCAGAACGGGCGGGCATATTCGTGGCCGATCTCGCGCTGATACGTCCCCGTAAAGCCGTTGACGGGAAACACCGGGTGATGACCAAGGACGAGCTTGTGCCGGGCGTCACTATTTTCTCTGAGCGTCGCTTCCAGCCACCCGAGCTCGAGATGGCCCTCACCTCCAAGGCCGCTCCAGAGCGTGTTGACGAACACCATCAGGAGGTCGCCGCGCCGCACGAAGTAGGAGAGACCCGCTTGCCCCGGCGGCCCGTTCTTCGGCAGCGCGAGCACTGCGCGAAACACCGCCTCGCTCATCACATCATAGGTCGTGTGATTGCCGGTTGTGTGCCACATCGGAATGGCCGCACGGTCGAGCCATGCCATTTCCGTATCCAGCCAATAGCGCCACTGCGCGTGCAGCGCGCCCGGATCCGGCGTCAATCCGATGATTTCATCGCCCGGGAAGAGAACGAATTCAGGCTGCGGTCTCAGGCGTTGAACGACCGCATTGACCGAGGCGAAGGTCTTCTCGTGCAAGCCATCCGGCACGCCCGAACAGGAGTCGCCATACAACAGGAATTGGTGGCCCTTGCCGCGCGGCAGAATCGCGGGAATGGAGTTATTCGCTGAGGTCATGGCCTTCCATTGCGGTTTCGGCCGCGAGGATGGCAATTTCCGCAACGGGTAGCAACAGGCCGTGGCTGGACCTCAATCAGGAATCATCGGGCTCGGTGCCAACATAGTCGCGCGCCGGCAGTTTCAGGACGCGGCCGATCTCGCTTGCGAGCTTGTCCGCCTCCTCGCGCTTCGTGAAGCTCTGAAGCGTGATCGGCTCGGTGCCCCTGTTGCCGCAGAGATTGACGTCGTAGGTCGTCAGATCCGCATCGTAGTCGTCGGTGATGCTGACGAAGTGATAGTCGGCGAGATCGCGCTGACTGCGGATATTGAGCGGGCCGAACTGCCTGGTGATGACGATCTGGCGCAGCGTCTCGTTGAGTACGACGAAGGTGCGGAACGTCAGCAGGATGATTCCGGGGATGCCGACGAGCAGTCCCAACCCCGTGAACACCAGCACCGGCACGAGATCATCGGCGAGCCGGCCAAAACCGGAAAAATCCTGGCGCAGGCCGAGCGCGACGTTCCACAAGAGATAACCGCTCGCGGCCAGCAGCGGCAGCGACAGCAGGCGGCCGACCCATGGCATGGGCCGGTCGATGCGGACGGTGCCGCCGTCCACGGTCATTGCACCTGCCATTGAAGGTCTCCTCACGGGTCTTGGCTTGGTCGGGGCGAGCGGCGGATCGGTTCGATGGCTCCCCCTTGTCATTCCGGGGCGTGCGCAGCGCGAGCCCGGAATGACGCGATTGTGCTGAGCATGTCGCGAAAAACGAAAAAATCTTCCCGCCTCCCCCGATGGCGGAGTTCCCAGGCGTCCCTATGTCTTCCCCAACGACACCCAGAACGGATACGGGGCGATGGCACAACGGCAACTCAAGCTTGGCGCGTTCATGCGCCCGATCAGCATCCATACCGGCGCCTGGCGCTATCCGGGGGCCTGGCCGGACGCCAATTTCAACTTCGGCCACATCAAGACGCTGATCCAGAAGCTCGAGGCCGGCAAGTTCGACGCCTTCTTCATGGCCGATCACCTCGCCGTGCTGAACATGCCGGTCAACGCGCTCAAGCGCAGCCACACCGTGACCTCGTTCGAGCCGTTCACGCTGCTGTCGGCGCTGTCCGCCGTCACCGAGCGCATCGGCCTGATCGCGACGGGCTCGACGACCTTTGACGAGCCCTACCACGTGGCACGGCGCTTCGCCTCGCTCGACCATCTCAGCGGCGGGCGCGCGGGCTGGAACATCGTCACCACCTCGAATCCGGACGCGGCGCTGAATTTCGGCCTCGACGACCACATGGAGCATGCCGAGCGCTACAAGCGCGCCCGCGAGTTCTACGACGTGGTCACCGGCCTCTGGGATTCCTTCACCGACGACGCCTTCGTGCGCGACGTCGAAAGCGGCGTGTTCGTCGATCCCGCGAAGATGCACGTGCTCGACCACAACGGCAAATATCTGAAGGTGCGCGGCCCCCTCAACATCGCCCGCCCCGTGCAGGGCTGGCCGGTGATCGTGCAGGCCGGCGCATCGGAGGACGGCAGGCAGCTTGCGGCGGAGACGGCGGAAGCCGTGTTCACCGGCGGCGGCCCCCTCGCCGACGGCCAGAAGCTCTATGCCGACATCAAGGGCCGCATGGAGAAGATCGGCCGCGACCCCGAACATCTCAAGATTCTTCCCGGCGCCTTCGTCGTGGTCGGCGACAGCGTCGATGAGGCCAAGGAGAAGCGCGCCCTCCTCGACAGCCGCGTGCATTACGACAGCGCCATCGCCTCGCTCTCGGTCATCCTCGGCACGGACGCCTCAGGCTTCGATCCGGACGGGCAACTGCCGGAGATTCCGGAGACCAACGCCAGCAAGAGCGGCCGACAGCGCATGATCGACGTCGCCAAGCGCGACAAGCTCACGGTGCGCCAGCTCGCCCAGCGCGTCGGCGGCTATGGCGGGTTGTCCTTCGTCGGCACCGCCAAGACCATCGCCGACCAGATGGAGGAATGGCTGGTCGGGCGCGGCTCCGACGGCTTCAACATCATGTTCCCGTTCCTGCCCGCCGGCCTCGACGATTTCGTCGACAAGGTGGTGCCGGAGCTGCAGCGGCGCGGGATTTTCCGCAAAGAGTATGAAGGGGCCACTTTGAGGGAGAATCTGGGCCTGCCGCGGCCGAAAAACCGGTTCTTCGAGGCGTAATGGGACCGTTTTGGGTGGTTTTCCGCACTAGAGCCCCGTTCGGGGCTCTAGGTTGTTGTTTTTGACGCGTTTTCTTGACGCGAACCGGTGCCCACTTCGCTCGAAAACGCTTCGAAACCTTGACATCAGGCGGTTTCTGGCTAGGTTGCCGGCCAACGCGGGCCGTTTGGCCGGCTCCAGATTCCCTTCATTCCTGAGGTTCTGAACATGGCCAAAGCGGTCACCATCAAGGTCAAGCTCGTGTCCTCGGCTGACACCGGCTTCTACTACGTCGCCAAGAAGAATTCGCGCACCATGACCGACAAGCTGGTCAAGAAGAAGTACGATCCGGTCGCGCGCAAGCACGTCGAATTCCGCGAAGCCAAGATCAAGTAAGAAGATCAAGTAAGATCGCGGATTAAGCTACGGACTTTTGACGGGGCCTCACGGCCCCGTTTTTATTTGTGCCCTCTCATGTCGGGGCGCGAGACCGAAGCTGACGCCCTGCTCTTTCTCCACGCCGTCGTTGCGAGGAGCTGTTGCGACGAAGCAATCCAGAGCCGTTTCGCAGAGGGCCACGCTTGGTGCGGATGGCGAGCTTATAGGCAGATACCCCCCCTCAACCCTCGGTTGCCCAATCCGGAATGTATGTTACCGTGCATTTACCGGGGCGGCATCTCCGTCCCGGATTTGGGAAGGACATGCTCATGAAATTATCGTCAAGCTTTGTCGTGCCCTCAGCCATCGCTGTCTTGTCAACTGCCTTGCTGTGCGCTCCGGCAGCGTCGCAAATCCCGACTGGCTCCGCCGCCACGCTTCCTCCTGTCACGGTCGACGCGCCGAAACAGGTGGCAAAGCCGCACGTGTCGGAGCGGGGAGCAAACACAACGGCGCCGCGTCGGACTGCGTCAACCACTCGAACGTCAACCACGAGCACGCCTTCGTATGCGCCGGGTTCGGCGATGGGGAGGCTTGCCAGCCTGGAGAAAGTCGCCAGCAGCTGCAACGGTGGCTGTGCATCAAGCTTCCCAAGCGGCAAAGATCCCTGGGTTGGATGCAGCGAGTCGGGCGGCGGTCTGAACTATGGACCTTTCTCGCCAACGTGCCGAGACACCATCACCCATACATCCTACGAGGGTTGCGTCGAAACCAAGGTGTTCCTGGGCGAAAACCGAAACAGGGCCCACTGGTTTTGCAGCAGCCTGCAGGCCGGCAACAGGTTTAAGGTCGCCGAACTCAAGCGATCAGGACGTCGCTAGTCCATACCGCCCGGCGGCCTTCTGTTTCAGTTGAACCTGGACCCGATGTCAGCCAGCGCTGGCCGCAGCCAGCCCAGCGTCGCCCGCCGGTCGCGCGCAAGCGCACCGTCGAGGTGACGCTGCGCTGCGTCCGGGGAACGAGAGCAAAGGCAGGCGTGCGCCCGGCGCGCGGTGGACCATTCTTCCCGTTCCGCAAGCAAACGATTCTTTCTGCATTTGAACGACGAGATCGCGCCAGGTCGCGCGCATGCGATCAAACGCGCTTGTTCAGCGCAGATGTCGATCCAACTCCTCTCGCACCGGCAGCACAATTGCACCGGGCAATGATGGAGATGGACGATGACTGGACTTAAAATTCTCGCTGCCGTGGCTTTGTTGTCGGGCCTGACCGCAAGCGCCGCCTACGCGCAATCCGGCTTTGCGAGCAGTCATCCGGATACGTACGAGGCCGAGAACCCCAATCGCAACCTGAACGGCACGCTGACGCCGGCAGGTCGGCTGGGCCTCGAATTGCCGGATGGCGCAGCTCCTGCGCAAGGCGCGGACAGCGCCATGGCTCGCGCGGATGGCACGGCTTCACGTTCCTGCGCGGAGCGTTATCGATCCTACGATCCGGCAACGAGCACCTACCTCGGGTGGGATGGCAACCGCCATATTTGCAGGTAACGCAAAGCCGCAGCGCGAAGGCAGCCGGCATCGAAACGGCCGGCGCTGGCCCACGGGCTGCGCCTTCCGCTGCCCGCATCGGCCAAGGTGAACGTCGTGGCGTCCTAAAGCGCAATGAGATCGGAATGAATCGTCATCACCACTTTAGCGTCCGCTCGTTATTGCAGTCCCAACCCGCTGCAATACCACGCCATGTCTTCGTGTCTCCAGCCGCGCTTGACGCCTGATTGCTTGCATTCATCGTAGGTCTTGAAGTTCGCTCCGTTTCGGCAACCTGCCGGATAGGTCCCGAAACCGCCACCCGACGTCGAACATGCGACCGGGCTAACCTTCGTTTCCGAGATCGGGGCAGCAGCGGCTTTGGGGGCGGCGCTGGCTGCACTGATCGACAGAATGGTCAAACCCGCAAGTAGAAAAAATGAAGCTTTCATCATCTTCCCCCGAATGGAGGATAGCCGCCATGCTATCCCAGGATGTATGATAGCAGACAACACAACCAGCGCCAAGGCGCCTCCGGATCCGGCACGCTTCCCGATCGCTCGAAAACGCGGTCATATGGCGTCCGGGGACACTTTGGCGTTTTGGGGCAAGGGTATCCGCTTGCACGGGGAGAATGCGCGTGAAGGAACTCGCTGGAAAAACTGCGTTCGTGACCGGTGCAGCGTCAGGCATTGGACTGGGGATCGCAACCGCCTTCGCCCAAGCGGGGGCGAAAGTCATGCTTTGCGACATTGAAGAAGCGGCTCTGTCCGCGGCGCTCGAGCAACTGAGGCTCACCAACGTCGATGTCGACGGCGTGAAAGCGGACGTTTCACTCAAAGCCGAACTCGTGGCGGCCGCCGAAGCCACGACTGCCCGCTATGGCAAGGTGCATATCCTCGTCAACAACGCGGGCGTCGGCGGCGGTGGGGCCTATGGCGCCTGGACCGAGGCGTCGTGGAACTGGACCCTGGGCGTCAACCTGATGGCGACCATTTGGGGGATCGAGATTTTCGGGCCGTTGATCGAGCAGCATGGCGAGGGTGGACACATCGTCTCCACAGCCTCGATCGCCGGCCTCATTTCAGGGGAGAGCAATGCATACAACGTCTCCAAGTATGGCGTTGTCGCGCTGTCCGAGGGCCTGCGGCGTGAACTCGCGCCCCGAGGGATTGGCGTATCGGTGCTGTGTCCAGGGATCATCCGCACTCAAATCATGAACTCACGACGCAACCTCCCCAAGCGCTTCGAGGGGGCGCTCCCTGCCCTGCCGACTTCGGGCCCACGTGCCGAGTGGATCAATATGCTCCGGGAACGCATTTCTCAGGGCATAGAACCCAACTATGTCGGTGAACTCGTCCGCGAAGGCGTCGAAAAGGACTTGCCATACATCTTCACCGACCTCGAATTTGAGCCGATGATCGAAGCGCGCTTCGCCGCAATCAAGCAAGGCTTTGACCACATCCGCGGGCGCACCGCGAAACGTTGAGCGCGCAGCCCTTCCACCAGCCTTGGCGGCGAAAACGAATATTCGGATCGGGCTGAAACCGGCTCCAAAGCCGTTGCGCAGTGGACCGCCAATGTCTCAGTTGGGTCAAAATGCGAAGAACGCGGAGTGAGCAAAGTCAGTCCGCTCTACCCCACCAAGCGGACCTCAACGAAAGGTGTCGCCACTTCGCTGATGGGCCATAAGCCGTCATTCGATCACATCGTCCGCACAGCGCAGGAAGCTTATTCGGGCAACCCCGCTTTCCGAAGACCCTCGATAAACAGCTTCGAGTTTTTGGGGACCCGGGCGATATGCGCCGATATTGTAAAGGCGGGATCGATCTCAAGCACGCGCGCCGCCGCCGCGTGCGCCTCAGCGTCGCGTCCGAGATGGGCGAAGGCGGACGCGAGGCCGCGGCAAGCTGGCATAAAGAAGGGATTCTGACGAAGGGCTTTCTTCAATACGACGATCGCCTCGTCAAAGCGGCGAAGCCCCATAAGGGCATGCCCAATGCCAAGAAACGTCATGTGCAGCAGCGGGTCTACCGGGCTCATGCGAATGGCACGTTCAAAGCTTCGGATCGCTTCCTCCGGCTGCCCCGCCATTATATAGACCCAGCCTCTGTTGTTCCAAGTGCGCCAAGAATTTGGGTTGAGCGCGACCGCCCGGTCAGCCATTTCGATCTCGGCTTCACTATCGCCGACCATGCCCGCCAAGATTACGGCAACTCTTGACAAGGTGTCCGGATCACCATCATCGATCCTCAATGCCAAACGAGCAAGCCGAACTGCTTCCTTGCAGTCGAACTGGGGATCGTTGGCATAGCCTAAAGCGACGTTGCTCGCATGACAGTCACCTGCCAGAGCCGCTGCGGAGCCGAACCTGGGGTCTAGCTCCAATGCGCGATGAGCCAGCCTGATCGCCTCGGCTAAACTTTCGCGGGTCGTCAGGTAATACTGTTGCATGGATCGGAGAAAAAAGTCATAGGCAGTGAGGTTCTCTGGTCGCCGCCGCGTCGCCATTTCGATTTCTGTTTGAAGCATCTTTGGCTGAACGGCCGAGACGACGGCGAGCGTTACTTCGTCCTGGAGAGCGAAAATATCCGTCAGATCACGCTCGAATCTGTCCGCCCATAGATGCGCGCCTGTCACCGCATCAATCAATTGCCCTGTGATGCGAACTTTCCCAGATGCCTTGCGCACAGCCCCCTCAAGCACATAGCGCACGCCAAGCCTGCGTCGGACCTCCTTGATATCGACAGCTTTGCCTTTGAAGGTAAAACTCGAGTGACGCGCGATAACGAACAGAGACTTAAAGCGCGATAGCGCAGTGATGATTTCTTCCACCATGCCGTCGGCGAAATATTCCTGCTCGGGATCGCCGCTCATGTTCTCAAACGGCAGCACGGCGATGGAGGGTTTGTCGGGGAGTGCAAGGTCGGGTTTTTGAAGTTCTAGCTGGTCGTCGGCAACTGCTGCGCCTGCCGGTTCCTTCGCTTCCCGGACAGCTCCGACGAAACGGAGGCCCTTGCGCGGTAGTGTCTTGATGAAGCGCTGTTCCTCGCCGGAATCGCCGATTGCAGTCCGGGCGGCATTCAGGCGGGTTGTCAGCGCCGCGTCGGATACGCTGCGCCCATTCCAGATGGCTTTGATGAGGTCGTCTTTACCGACGACGCGCTCCCTGTTGCGGATCAGATAATCGAGCAGATCGAACACCTGCGGTGCGATACGGACAACGTCTGCCCCTCGATACAACTCGCGCCGGTCAGGGTCGAATACGTAATCCTCGAAGAGATAGCGCAAGATGCGAATCCCCTTGGATGAGAGCCCCGAAAACCGGGTAGCGCTTTGGCCTGGCCGGAAATCGCAAGAATAAGCTGCCGGTGAGGAAAATGTAAGATGCCGGTCAAGCGTACCCGCCGCCCTCGCGGCACCCTCGTGCCGGCTGCGACGGCTCCTGACACCATGATGGCAACAGGGGAACGCTAAGGCCGTGGAAGAAACTCCGTCCCAGGGGGACTTCGCAATGAACTTGACGCACGTCACAACGTTGCTGGAACGAACATCCGTATCAACCCGGCATGTCTCCAGCTTCATCTGGAAATATTGGGATGCCTTTCGGGAGCGCCGCGAATGCCAAAAATTGCGCGCCACCCTGTCCAAGTTGAGCGACACGGAGCTGATGGACATCGGCGCCACGTGCGGAGAGATCGACTACACCGCTTCGCACCAAGGTGTTGACCCGCGAGGCATCCGATCCGGCGAATGGCTCCGATACCTGCCAACGGTAGACGGCGAGATTGGGCCCACCGACTTCCGATAAGGGTCAAAAGCTGCCGTCTCGAACGATGCTCCGATTGGCCAGCAGTGGGCCAGAAGTGGACATCCTGGTTGCTGCAGTGCCTTCGGTTCAGCTCTCGCGGGCAACCCATCCGCTATCGCGAAAGCGACTAGGATGTTAAGGTTTGTTCTCAGTCACCAATCAACTTAAGAGGGAGAGCACTCGTGGTTCAGCAGAGCGCAATTTCTCGTCGTCGTTTTGTCCAAACGACTGCCGCGAGTTCATTGGCACTCGCGGGGATGGGCCATCGTCGCCCGGCTCGGGCTCAATCGACAAAGCCGAACATTGTCTTCATCCTGGCGGATGATCTCGGCTACGCCGATGTGGGCTGCTACGGTCAGCGGGACTATACGACACCGAACATAGACCGGCTGGCTGCCGAGGGATTGAGATTCGCGCAGGCGTACTCCAATTCGCCTGACTGCTCTGCGACGCGCACGGCTTTGATCACGGGGCGCTATCAGGCTCGCTTGCCGGTTGGGCTCGAAGAGCCGCTTATTTCTTTAAGTCCCAAAGGGACTGGCTTGGCGCCAAGTCACCCCACTTTGCCGTCGCTGCTGAAGAATGTTGGGTATGGCACGACGCTAGTTGGAAAGTGGCATCTTGGTGATCTGCCGGATTTCAGTCCGATGAAGAGCGGCTATGATCAGTTTTTCGGGATACTCGGCTGCTGCGCCGACTATTTCAATCATGGAGCGGAGGCTTCCCGGACGTATGTATTACCGTTCCCCGGACTTGCGCATCAACTTTACGAGCAGGAGGTACCGGTTGAGCGTCACGGTTACATGACAAACTTACTCGGCGATCGAGCCGTGCAAACTATTGAAGGCTACGCCAAGTCAAAAGAGCCGTTTCTGCTGAGCCTGCATTTCACCGCTCCGCATTGGCCATGGGAAGGGCCGGATGATGAGGCAGAGTCGAAGCGGATCAGGGATATTTTTGACCGCGATGGCGGCTCGCAGAAAACTTATGCGGCGATGGTGCAGAGCCTGGACGCCAATATCGGTCGCGTGCTGCAAGCGCTCGAAGCCAGCGGTCTCGCCGGCAACACCATTGTCGTTCTCACCAGTGACAATGGCGGCGAACGATTCTCCAACGTATGGCCGTTTACCGGCATGAAGCACGAGCTGCTCGAAGGTGGCATTCGCATTCCCGCGATCGTGCGCTGGCCTGGACGGATCGCGCCTGGAGCGGTGTCCGAGCAGGTCATGATCACGATGGACTGGATGCCGACCTTACTGGCTGCTGCCGGCACATCGCCGGACGCGGCGTATCCATCCGATGGAGAGGATCTTGGACAAGTCTTGACTACCCGGATGGAGGCGCATCCTCGGAAATTGTGCTGGCGCTATAAGGCGGGATCGCAGCGTGCTATCCGCGACGGCGATCGGAAATATTTGCGGGTTGCTGGGAACGAATTCCTCTTCGATCTTGCGAGAGACCCGCGTGAGCGGGCCAACCTCAAGGATCGGGAGAAAGACGTATTCGAACGGCTGAAAAGCGACTGGGAGGCTTGGGACGCCACGATGCTACCGGAAAGGTCTCGGCCGGCGAATTATGCCAACTCGAGCAATTTCCTGGCTGACCACTATGGCGTCGTTAACCCGGCGGCCCCGCCGACCATTTCCCCCGCGAGGTGATCATTGATTTGGAAGGCCTGAGTGTGCGAGCCGCTGTCGTCGAGGCAACCGACCTCTGGTCAGTCTCGGGCTGGAAAATTGATGTCCGAAATAGGTCAGGAGCGCCCGTCAAGGCAATCGTCGTACAACGTCCGGTCTCCCGCAGACAGCCGACATGGCGGCGGCCCGTTCGTTGTTCAGCTGAGGGCCACGAGCGGACTTTGCGGTCCGTTCCTATGTTAGATCGCGCAATGAAGGCGAAAGGCGAGGCTCGGACAGAGTTCCCTCTCCTCGCTGAACGTCAGAAGACACAAGTGCGTACGTTTCGATCTGGTTCGCATTGTGCTAAAATGCTCGAGTGGGTGGGATCGTCAGGCTTGGGAGAATTCCCGTGGCCAGGTCCTTCGTCGTTATCGTTCTCGCCGCTCTGGTTACGCTCGGGATTTGCGGATCCGCGCTCTCTCAGGATCCCGATCGCGAACGGCTTCGGGTCGGCGCCACTATGTCAATCACCGGGAAGGCATACTCCGTTCAAGGCAGATATGGCCGGGAGGGCTACCTGCTGTGTCAGAAGCACCTGAACGCGCAAGGCGGTCTGCTCGGCAAGACCGTCGAGTTCCTGATCTACGACGATGAATCTGACGAAAAGACTGCGGCGCGCCTGTACGAGAAGCTGATCACCGAGGACAAGGTCGACGCGATTCTCGGACCTTACGGCACCGCAATTACGGAAGCCGTTGCTGACATCCCGGACAAGTATCGCAAGGTGATGATTGCGGCGAACGCCGCGACGAGCTCGATCTGGGAAAAGGGGCGCAAGTACCTGATCATGGTACTCGCACCAGTTGACTCAGCAGCAGTCGGTGCGCTTGACCTCGCAGCGCGCAATGGACTGAAGAATGTGGCAATCGTCTATCAGGATGCGCTGTTGCCGAAGGCAGTGGCGAAAACCACCAACGAACTTGCCAGGAGCATGGGTTTGAATGTGGTGTCCCTCGAAAGCTATCCCACTGGCACAAGCGATTTCTCCGGGGTCTTCCTGAAGGTGCAGCAGTCTGCTCCGGATCTGTTGGTTACGGCAGCCGTCCGGATCGATGATCTGATGGCGATGATTCGCCAGATGCGGGTCCTGAACTTCGATACCAAGATGGTGAGCAGTCTGCCCTATGGCTTGCTGCCGGAATTTTACCAGTTGCTCGGAAAGGATGCCGAGTTTGTCTACAGCGCAACATTCTGGGACGGCAGCTTGCCAAATCCCGGCAATCCGGAATTCGTCGCGGCGTACCAAAAGGAATTCGACCGCGCGCCGGCTGTTCAATCGGCCAACTCGTATGCGGGCTGCCAGATTTTTGCCGAGGCGGTGCGGCAGGCAGGGACCACCGAATCTGAAAAGCTCCGCGACGCGCTGCTGTCACTCAAAACCAGGTCTGTCCTCGGTGACTTCGCCGTCGACCAGCGCGGTTTCCAGATCGGACAGAAGGCCGTGACGATCCAGTGGCAGGACGGAAGGCAGGCGGTAGTCTGGCCCGACGGGTTGGGACCTGCACCGCGATTCCCCACGCCGAATTGGGCAAGTCGGTAGCTAAGGAACGCCGTGCGGTCCATGTCCGTCTTGGTTCAAAATGCGAATAGCTCAACCTGAGCAAAATTGGTCCGCTGCGGCCCGCGAAGCCGACCTCAATCAGACGGTTCGCACTTCGCTAATGGGCCAACAGTCGACAGGAGAGCCGTTGTTCTTGTTACAATAATTGGCGCGATGGGAGCTCGACGTTGCTTCGCAAAGCAAAACGACGCTGAGATGAATTTCGCCATGGCCGCCTTACGCGGACCGCGCACGTTCGATATGGTCGTGACGTCCGACATCTCACGCGGAGGTAAGCGACATGCCCGTCATCACAGGTTTCGACAAACTGGCGTCAGTGCCCGAAGAGCAGATTACCGAGAACATTCGGCGCCGAGTCATATCGGGCAAACAAGGCACGATGGTCAGCTGGAGAATTAAGGCGGGCGCGCGCGCCGCCGCTCACAAGCATCCGCATGAGCAGTTCGTGTGGATGATTACCGGCACCATGGAATTTCGAATTGACGACAAAAAGCGAACAATGAAGCCCGGTGACATCGCCGTGATCCCGGGTGGCATCGAACACGAAGCCTATTTTCCGGAAGATTCAGAGTTGATCGATTTCTTCGCGCCGGTGCGCGAAGACTTTCTGACCGTTGCGCCCCCATCCTACATGGTAGAGCGCTGAGCCCCGCGTAGGCTATTGAACAGCGAAGGATGATGCCCGCGAGCCGCATGCCTGATGTGCGCTTCGGGCGCGAGCGGCTTTTGCCTGTCATGCCTAGCGCACGGCATCCGCTGTAAGCTCCCAAGCTGACGTTCGCGAGCACCACCCCGCCTACGCCGTCCGCAACACCGGCGTCGGCGGCTGCGACGGCCGGATCAGCGCGAACGCGACCTGGATGATGCCGCCGGCCAAGCCCAGCGCCACGCCGATGCGCCAGGCCATGGTGTAGGAGCCGAGCGCGTCGTAGAGCACCCCTCCTCCGTACGCGCCAAGGAAGCTGCCGATCTGGTGGCTCATGAAGGCAAGGCCCTGGATCATCGCCTGCCAGCGCAGGCCGAACATCTCGGCGACGGCGCCGGCGACCAGCGGCCCGACACCCATCCAGAGGAAACCCATGATGGCACCGAACAGCAACGTCGAGAACGACGTCGCCGGCAGCATGAAATACCAGGCGAGCGCGAGCGAGCGCAGGATGTAGATGCCACCGAGCAGCGCGAGCTTGTTCCAGCGCTGGCCGGCCCAGCCGAAGAACAGCGAGCCCAGCACGTTGAAACCGCCGATCATTCCGAGCGTCTGCGCGCTCAGCATCGGATCGAGGCCGCAGATCGCCAGATAGGACGGCAGATGCGTGGTGAGAAACACGAGCTGCATGCCGCAGACGAGATAGGCGCAGGTCATCACCACGAAGGGGACGTTGCCGAATGCCGCCTTCGCCACCGATGCGGCGGTGGCATCGCCGATGTCGTCGGCGGCCGGCTTCGGCAGCGGGACCTGGTCGACGCGACCCGCATACCACGCCGCGGGAATCATCAGCACCGACATGATGACGAAGCCGGCGAGCCCGGCGCGCCAGCCAAAACCCTCGTTGAGCATCTGCCCGATCGGCGCGGACAGCAGCGCACCAAGCGAGCCCGCGCCGGACACGATGCCGAGCACGGTGGAGCGCACCGTCGCGGGCACCGCGCGCGCCGCCACCGACATCGCGATCGCCGCCGCGGTGCAGGCCAGCGACGTCCCGATCAGCACGCCGGCGCCGATCATGATGCTGACGAGCCCGTTCGCGGTCGCCATCAGCACCAGGCCCGCAATGTACATGAACGAGCCGACGATCATGATGGGACGAAAGCCATAGCGGACAGTCATCGCGCCGGCGAGCGGCTGGAGAAAGCCCCAGGCGAGGTTCTGCACGGCCAGCGCCAGCGTGAAGTCGGACACCGACAAATGGATGTCGTGCGTCAGCGGCTGCATGAAGATGCCGAGGCTCTGCCGCAGCCCCATGCTCAGCGTCAGCATGATCGAGGCGCCGATCAGGATGGGCAATGTCGGACGCAGGACCTGCAACAGGGGCATATTCTTCTCCCTCGTCGGCGCGACGCGCGCGCCGGCGTCTGCAATTCTCAATGATTTTGGTTACACAGACCTGTGTACTTAGGCTATGAAAGGTCCATGTTGTCAAGCGAACAGGACGCATCCCGCTGCATGGCTCCCCCGCCCACACCACAGACGATGAAGGAGCGGATCCTCGAGACCGCCGACAAGCTGTTCTATCTGCAAGGCATTCGCGCCATCGGCGTCGACACCATCGCGGCCGAGATCGGCATCTCCAAGCGCACGCTCTACAACCACTTCCCCTCCAAGGACGCGCTGATCGCGGCCTATCTGGAGCGCCGCTTCGTCAAGCCGCGCCCCTCCGACAAGCCGCCGGCCGAGCAGATTCTCGGCACCTTCGATTCGCTGGAGCGGCGCTTTGCGGCCAAGGATTTTCGCGGCTGCCCGTTCGTCAATGCGGTCGCTGAGCTCGGGCCGACGGACCGCGCCGTGAAGAAGATCGCCATCGCCTTCAAGGAGAGCCGCCGCGTCTGGTTTCGCGAGCGGTTGAACGAGCTCGGCGTCACGGAGGCGGATACGCTCGCCACCCAGCTCGTGCTCCTGGTCGATGGCTCGATCGCGCAGGACCTCGTGCGCGACGACCCCGCGATGGCCCGCGCCGCGAAGGAAGCGGCCAAGGTGCTGCTGCGGAATGCGGGCGTGGATGTGGGTGGTGATGAGAAGCCGGCGGTGGCAGACAAGCGCTCGCCACACTGAGCACTGCTGCCGCATCACTCGGTGTCATCACCCGCGAAAGCGGGTGATCAGTATTCCAGAAGCGGTTGTGATTGAACCGAGAGGCCGCGGCGTACTGGATTCCCCGCCTCCGCGGGGAATGACAGTGGAGTTTGGGGAGAGGGCTTCGCGCAACAACCGCGCCCTGCCCGATCCTACCAAAATGCTCCTGTTTTGCCCGACGTGTCAAACGCCCGGGCAATCGGCATAGGCCCGCCTAGCCACCCGCATAAGCCATTGATCCGACTAGCGCCGGGTACTGTGCATGGGGTTGTTTTCGCAGTTCTTGTTGCAGGCGGCCTCACGCCGCCTGCGACACCACGCGATTGCGGCCGTCGTGCTTGGCGCGGTAGAGCGCGGTGTCGGCGCGCTTGAGGACGTCGGCGACCGCCTCGCCCTTCTGCTCCAGCGTGGTGAGGCCGATCGAGATCGTGACCTCGATGCGCTTGGTGCCCTTGTGGACAGCGAACGGCTCGCCCGCGATCGAGCGGCGCAGGCGCTCGGCGACCATGCCGGCGACGTGCAGATCAGTCTCCGGCATCACGATGACGAACTCCTCGCCGCCGTAGCGACAGGCAAGGTCAATGCCGCGGATCGACTTGCGCACGCGCACCGCGAACTCGCGCAGCACGTCGTCGCCGGCGTCGTGGCCGTAATTGTCGTTGATCGACTTGAAATAGTCGATGTCCAGAATCATCAGCGCCAGGGGCTTGCCGCGCGTCGAGGCTTGGTCAGCGAGCGTCGCCAGATGGCTCTCCATGTAGCGGCGATTGTGCAGGCCGGTGAGCGCATCGGTGATCGCCATCTCGATCGAGTTCTGCACGTTGTCGCGCAAATGATCGGTGTAGCGACGGCGGCGGATCTGCGTGCGGGCGCGGGCCAGCAGCTCGGTCTTGTCGATGGGGCGCAGCAGGTAGTCGTTGACGCCGATCTCGAGGCCGCGGAGCAGCCGCGTCGAGTTCTCGGGGTCCGCAATCGCCAGGATCGGCACGTGGCGCGTGCGCTCCAGCGAGCGCGCCTGGCTGCACAGCCGCAGCCCGTCGAAATTGTTGAGGTCGAGCGAGACGATCAGCAGGTCGTAGTTGCCCTCGGCGGCGTGGAACAGCGCTTCCGTCGGGTTCGGCTCGACGTCGATGGTGTGCTCCGCGGCGAGGATCGTCGCCAGCCGCTCATAGGAGGACTGACGGTCGTCGACCAGTAGAATACGGCCGCCCCTGCCGGTGTCAGCCACCGCGCTGCGCTCGGGCGCCTGCATGCCGATCTCGAGCGAGGTGATGGCGCGCATGCGCAGCTCATCGGTCATCATCTTCAGCCGCGTCAGCGAGCGCACGCGCGCGATCAGCACGACATCGGAGACGGGTTTTGTCAGGAAATCGTCGGCGCCCGCTTCCAGCCCGCGATTGCGGTCGGCGGGGCTGTCGAGCGCGGTGACCATCACGACGGGGATGTGGTGCGTCGCCGGATCGGTCTTGAGACGGCGGCACACTTCAAAGCCGTCCATGTCGGGCATCATCACGTCGAGCAGGATGATGTCGCATTCGGCGCGGCTGGCCAGCGCCAGCGCCTCGGTGCCGTTCGAGGCGGTCATCACGTCGAAATATTCGGCGGACAGGCGAGCTTCGAGGAGTTTGACGTTGGCGGGAACGTCATCGACAACCAGGATACGCGCGGACACTGTGAACTCACTTCCTATCCGATAAAACGCCGGACCGTCTCAATGAATTTGCCGACCGAGATCGGCTTGGACAAATAGGCCTCGCAGCCGCCCTCGCGGATGCGCTCTTCGTCGCCCTTCATCGCGAACGCCGTGACCGCGACGACGGGAATGGCACGCAGCTCCGGATCGTCCTTGATCCAGCGCGTGACCTCGAGGCCCGAGACCTGCGGCAATTGGATATCCATCAGCACGAGGTCGGGTCGCATCTTGCGAACGAGGTCGAGCGCCTCGTAGCCGTTGCTGGTGCCGGAGGTCTGGTAACCGTGCGCCTCCAACAGGTCGCGGAAGAGCTTCATGTTGAGCTCGTTGTCTTCCACGATCAGGACGGTCTTAGCCATCCCGCCCTCCTGATTGGCACGAAGCCCTATACATGTGACGCCTCAGGCGCCGCTCGCCGGCGCTTCGAAAACTGGATTCAAACTAGCCTCAGATTCGCTTGAGTTTCGTTAAACCCGAGGGCCGACTTTCTGCGATGTGGTTTCCAGTTGCTTGTCGGCGGTCTTGAGACTCGGGCATGATGGCTGCAAAGTAGACACCGAAAGTTAATGGAAAGGCAAACTGGCCCCTTGAAAAAGCCTGTTCACAACCCTCGCGAAGTCGCTGAAATCGTTGCAATTCAGGCGCTCTCCTTCGTGGCTGGCGATCCCGAGCGGCTGGGCCTGTTTCTGGCTGAGACAGGGGTCGGTCCGGAGACCCTGCGCAATGCCGCCTCGGACCCGAATTTCCTCCTCAGCGTGCTCGATTTCGTGATGCGCGATGACGCCACCGTGAAGGCCTTTGCCTCGACCGCGGAGCTGCATCCGACCAACGTTGCTGCGGCGCGGCAGGTGTTGGGCGACGCGCTCGGCGACCGGACCTGGGAGCGCGACGTGCCGTGACCGCCTCTGACCCGGCCGGGCCTCGCTGCTTCTGCCGGGATTGTCTGGCCGATCTGAATATGGGCGTGCGGCGTTGCTCCGCCTGCGGTTCCCCTCGCCTCGTCCGCCACCGCGCGCTCGCAGGCCTGACCATCGCCCATATCGACTGCGACGCCTTCTATGCGACGGTCGAAAAGCGCGACAACCCTGATATCGCCGACAAGCCCGTCATCATCGGCGGGGGTAAGCGCGGCGTGGTGTCGGCCGCCTGCTACATCGCCCGCACCTATGGCGTGCGCTCGGCGATGCCGATGTATCGGGCGCTCGAGGCCTGCCCGCACGCGACCGTGATCCCGCCCGACATGGCGAAATACGTCCGTGTCGGCCGCGAGGTGCGCCAGGCCATGCAGGCGCTGACGCCGCTGGTCGAACCGCTCTCGATCGACGAGGCCTTCCTCGATCTCTCCGGCACCGAGCGGGTGCACGGCATGGTTCCGGCCAAGGTGCTGGCGCGGTTCGCGCGCAACATCGAGCGCGACATCGGCATCTCCGTCTCGGTCGGCCTGTCCTGCAACAAGTTCCTGGCCAAGATCGCCTCCGATCTCGACAAGCCGCGCGGCTTTGCCGCGCTCGATCAGGAGGAAGCCCGTTTGATGCTGGCTTCGAGGCCGGTCGGCTTCATCTTCGGCGTCGGCCCGGCCACGCAGGAGCGCCTGGCGCAGCGCGGCTTCCGCATCATCGCCGACCTGCAAAGGGCCGACGAGATCGAGATGATGCGGCAATTTCCGAGCGACGGCCGCAGGCTGTGGCGGCTCGCCCGCGGCATCGACGACCGCCGCGTCGAGCCCGATCGGGGCGCCAAGACGATTTCGAGCGAAACCACCTTCGAGACCGACATCCGCGATTTCGCGACGCTGGAGAAGATCCTGTGGCGGCTCTGCGAGAAGACCTCGTCGCGGCTCAAGAGCAGCGAGCTTGCCGGCTCGACCGTCACGCTGAAGCTGAAGACCGCCGATTTCCGCCAGCGCACCCGCTCGCAATCGATCGCAGGCCCGACGCAGCTTGCCGCCAAGATATTCTCGATCTGCCGCGAGATGCTCGCGAAGGAGATCGACGGCACTGCCTTCCGCCTGATGGGCGCCGGCGTCAGCGCGCTGCGCGAAGGCTCGCCCGCCGACGACACTGACATGCTCGACCGCCGTGCTGCGCATGCCGAGCGCGCGGTGGACAGTCTGCGCAAGAAGTTCGGCAACTCCGCCGTCATTCGCGGCATCGCGTATGATGGCCCTGAAACAGGACAGCAGGAGTGATCGAGTCCTGCTCAATTCAGTCGCGTTCGAAGATCCGTGCACCCGGATAGACACGCCGGGCATACTGAATGACCAACTGCCGATCCTGAGTTGCCAGGAACGGAGTTCGGATCTGACAAGACCCGACGATGAGGTGCCACAGGCCGTTGAGCTTTCCAATCACGACGTTCATTTGAGCTTCCTCGCAGTGACCCGAGTAGACTCAAATTGTAAGAATCTCCCGCCGTCGCTCAATTGTACCAGCGTAAGGTCAGCGTATGAGAAGGATTGGAAGAGATATACAAAGGTATGTTGGCGAGGCCCTCTGTCAGGTTCCAGCGCTGATGAGTTTCGCAAGCTACACCGATCCGAACGCGCTGAGAGGCTGACCATCGTGACAGGCGAACACGATCTCGACGCGCTGTTGAGGAACATGAAGCCGAAGCTGCTGGGCGGCATCTTCGTGTTTTGCACGATCCCACCCAGCGAGCCCATTCCCGCAGCGGTCAACCCGCTGCTGACGTTTCGCGAGCAGGAAGGAACCACGCTGGTGATCCTGCGCGAAGAAGCCGAGGCGTCAGGCTTACGCTCCGCGTTCGCCTCGCGCCTGATCACCCTGACGGTTCACTCCGCACTCGATGCGGTGGGCTTCCTGGCTGCAGTCACGGCGCGACTGGCCGAAGCCGGCATCAGCGTGAATGCGGTGTCGGCCTTCCACCACGATCATCTTTTCGTACCTGTTGAGCGTGCCGATGAGGCTCTGAAAGTCTTGCAAGAGATGTCCGAAGCGAAACGCTTGTAGCCCGCATGGAGCACAGCGAAATCCGGGACGGCGCGTCCGACGGGTTTCCCGGATTGCGCTTCGCTCCATCCGGGCTGCGGGATCAATCCGCGACTGCGATCGCCTCGATCTCGATCAGCCATTCCGGCGCGGCAAGCGCGGAGACGCCGACGAGCGTCGAGGCAGGCGGCTCCATGCCCTCGAAGAAGGCCGAGCGGGCCTTGCCGATGATCCGGCGCAGCTCCGGCTTGTAGTTCACCACGAAGGTCGTGATCTTGACGATGTTGGCGTAGGTCGCGCCGGCCGCCTTCAGCGCGTGGCCGAGATTCTGCATCACCTGCGTCGTCTGCGCGGCAATATCGCCCTCGCCGACGATCCGCCCTTCCTCGTCCACCGACACCTGGCCGGAGATGTAGATGGTGCGCGCACCGGAAGCGGTGACGACGTGGGAATAGGCCGGATTGTGATGCAGGCCGCTGGGGCGGAGATGGTCGAGCTTGGGCATTGTGCTTGCCTCCCGGGTTTGTGGTTGGGAGGAGGAGCGTAGCTGGGGAGTATGACGAGAGCTAGTCTATCACTGCGAAGAGCAAAGCGGCGAAGAGAGATCTCGTAGGGTGGGCAAAGGCGCACAGCGTCGTGCCCACGATCCTGCGGCTCACCTGGAAAGTGGTGGGCACGCTACGCTTTGCCCACCCTACGGCCCTGCTCGCGCGGAGGGATCTCCCCTCAATTACAGGGCTTGCTGTCCTTGACGTCGAACTTGCCCATCGCGCCGGAGATGACGAAATCGTTGTAATCGAGCACGAGCTGGCGCGAAACGCCGTTTTCGTAGAGCTCGAACGCCATCGCGTAGACCGGCGTCTGCTCGCCTTCCTTCTGCTGGGCGTCGCGGTCGAAATAGCTGACGGTGATCGGCCAGCGCTTGAGCGACTTCATGTGCTCGTCCGTGGTCGACGGGTCGGCCGAGGTGGCGCGCTCGGCGGGAATCGGCTGACCGATCACGGTCAGCGTGTTGTAGACTTTCTGGCCGTCGTCGGAGCCGTCATACACCGACAGCTCGAGCAACGACTTGCCGTCCTTGGCCGCGGCAATGATGCGCTGGATCTGCTCGGTCGGGAACACGATCTTGCCGTCGAGCGTGAAATTCTTCGGCGCCGGCAGCTTCAGCTTGACGTTGATGTGGTCGCCGTCGCGCTCGGCCGAACCGTCGACCCGGCCGGCATCGGCCTCGTTCATCCGCGTCTCGATCTTGAAGCGGTAGCTTTTTCCCGCGGCGTCCTCCCAGGAGTTGGAGCGGAGGTCGCTCAGCGTGAGCTTGCCCTCGCCGCTGTCGAGCTCGGAGACCTGGCGGAATTCGGAGGTGTAGCCCTCGCACGAACTTCCCGTGAAATTGTAGAGGATGCGGCCGCGCGCGCTGTTGACCGAGTTGGAGCGCGATTTGACAAGGCTGAGGTCATAGAGCGCCTGGTGCGCGAGGAACGGACCGCTGGCAGCCTGCACTCCCCCGCCTGCGCCGAAAGCAGCCGCCGCGAGCGCCATCACACTGAGCGAAGTCCGGAAAAGGTGCACCATGTGTCATCCCTGGGGAAAGCGCAGATTCGACATTTTAATGACCGTTCCATTGCGTCGCAACTGAGGCCGTTTCACGTAAAGTTGCGGCCCCCGCCTTGAACCTGCTGCTTGGCCACAACAAAATGCAGTCGTCCCGGTTGCTTGCATGTGGCGGCTCGATGGGCGAAACAGGGCGCGCCCGGCCCCCAAACGGACGCAGCCGGGCGGATGAAATTTGGACAACGAGGTCGAACATGGCGGGCACGGTCGAGCAAAAACTGGCGGAACAGGGCATCAAGCTGCACGAGGCCCCTACCCCTGTCGCCAATTACGTGCCGTTCGTGCGCACCGGTAACCTGCTATTCGTCTCCGGCCAGGTCTGTTTCGACCCCGCCGGCAAGCTGATCGCCAAGGGCAAGCTCGGTGCCGGCGTTTCGATCGAAGACGGTGCCGCGGCGGCGCGCGGCTGCGCCGTCAATCTGCTGGCCCAGGTCAAGGCGGCGCTCGGCGACCTCGACAAGGTCGTGCGCGTGGTGCGCCTCGGCGGCTTCATCAACTCGGCACCCGACTTCCTGGACGGGCCGAAGGTGCTGAACGGCGCCTCCGACCTGATGGTAGCCGCCTTCGGTGACAAGGGCCGCCACGCCCGCACCACCGTCGGCGTCGCCTCGCTGCCCGCGGATGCGGCGGTCGAGGTCGAAGGCGTGTTCGAGGTCGCCTGACACGGAGCTGACGGCGTTGCGCGCTCCTGATTGGCTGACAGCCCGGCCGGTCGCCCATCGCGGCCTGCATGACATTTCGCGCGGCATCGTCGAGAACATGCCGGGCGCGGTGCAGGCTGCCATCGCGGGCAATTTCTCGATCGAGGTCGACATCCAGCTCTCCGCCGACGGCGAGGCCATGGTGCATCATGACCACGCGCTCGGCCGCCTCACCGAGGCCGCCGGCGAGGTGGTCGAGAAGACCGCGGCCGAGCTGAAGGCGGTCAAGTTCAAAGACACGGACGAGCGGATGATGTCGCTCAGCGATCTCTGCGCCATGGTCGCCGGCCGCGTGCCGCTGGTGATCGAGGTGAAGAGCCATTTTGGCGGCGACCGCAAGCTGGTGAAGCGGATGGCCGAGGTGCTGTCGTCCTACCAGGGCCCCGCCGTCGGCATGTCGTTCGATCCCGACCAGGTGCTGGCGCTGCGTGAGCTGTTGCCCTCCCGCCCGCGCGGCATCGTCGCGCAGCGGACCTACGAGGACGAGTACTGGGCGAAGCTGGCGCAGGCGCAGCGCGACAGCATGCTGTACCTGCGCCACGGCTTTCAGACCCAGCCGCATTTCGTCGCCTTCAAGGTCGACCATCTGCCGGCCCCCGCCCCCTGGATCGCCCGCAACGTCCTCGGCTGCGCCCTGCTCGGCTGGACCGTGCGCACCCCGGAGCAGCGGACGCGGGTCGGGCAATATGCGGATCAGATGATCTTTGAGGGGTTCGTGCCGTAGGGCTTGCTGTTCCCGCCCTCTTGAAGTCACTGCTGCAATGCACGATCTTGGGCACGATGGCATCATCTGAAATCACACTCGAGGCTGTACCCTCGATTGGCGAGGTATCTGCCGAGGATTGGGACGCCTGTGCCAATCCCGACAAGGCTTGCAACGGGCATGGCGCCGGAACTTCATCCGGGCTTCCAGGCGATTCCCTCGGCCTCTCAAAACCCGCCTATAACCCGTTCGTCTCGCACGCGTTTTTATCCGCAATTGAGAAATCGGGTTCGGCCACCATCCGCACCGGCTGGGGGCCGCGGCATCTGGTGGCTAAGGTCGATGGCCGCGTCGCCGGGGTCGTGCCCTGCTATCTGAAATCGCATTCCCAAGGCGAGTACGTCTTCGACCGCGGCTGGGCGGACGCCTATGAGCGCGCAGGTGGACGCTACTATCCGAAACTCCAGGTCTCGGTGCCCTTCACCCCGGCCACAGGGCCCCGGCTGCTGGTCCGCGACGGCGTCGATCGCGAGCGCATCGCGGAGACGCTGGCGAGCGGGTTGGTGGCGCTATGCGGCGTCAGCAAGGCCTCCTCGGTGCACGTGACCTTCGCGCGTGAGGGGGAGTGGAAACGGCTCGCCGGGCACGGCTTCCTCCAGCGCACCGATCAGCAGTTCCACTGGCGCAACGAGGGATTTGCGACCTTCGACGATTTCCTCACCACGCTCAATTCGCGCCACCGCAAATCGATCAAGCGCGAGCGGCGCGATGCGCTTGCCGGCGGCATCACCATCCACTGGCTCACCGGCAGCGACATCACCGAGGATGCCTGGGACGCCTTCTTCCAATTCTACATGGAGACCGGCTCGCGCAAATGGGGCCGGCCTTATCTCACCCGCGAATTCTTCTCGCTGATCGGCGAGAGCATGAGCCAGGACGTGCTGCTGGTGATGGCCCGCCGCAACGGCCGCTGGATCGCGGGCGCGATCAACTTCATCGGCTCGGATACGCTGTTCGGCCGCAACTGGGGCGCGGTCGAGCATCATCCGTTCCTGCATTTCGAAGTTTGCTACTATCAGGCGATCGATTTCGCGATCAAACACGGCCTCGACAACGTCGAGGCCGGCGCGCAGGGCGAGCACAAGATCGCGCGCGGCTACCTGCCGAAGACGACCCATTCCGCGCACTTCATCGCCGATCCCGGCCTGCGCCGCGCCATCGACGATTACCTCAAGCGCGAGCGTGCCTATGTCGCCGAGGCCGGGCGGGAGCTGGCCGAGCTCGGCCCGTTCCGGAAAGGCGTCGACGAGGCGCCTTGACGGTTTGCCGTGGCTGGTGACAGTAAGCGCAAAATTCGAGGAGCCGCCATGACCGCCTACGACCCCAACAACATCTTCGCAAAGATCCTGCGCGGCGAGTTTTCCTGCCACAAGGTCTATGAGGACGAGCATGTGCTGGCTTTCCTCGACATCATGCCGCGGGTATCGGGCCATACGCTGGTGATCCCGAAGGCCCCTGCCCGCAACATCCTCGACATCAAGCCTGATGACTACGCCCACGTCGCCCGCGGCGCGCACAAGATCGCGGCGGCCGCGATGAAAGCGTTCGAGGCCGACGGCATCACCGTCCAGCAGTTCAACGAGCCCGCCGGCGGCCAGGTGGTGTTTCATCTCCACATGCACGTGATGCCGCGCCACGACGGCGTGGCGATGCTGCCGCCCGCCAGCCGCAAGGAAGACGTCAAGGTCCTGCAAGAGAACGCGGCCAAGCTGATCGCGGCGCTGAAGGCGGGGTAGATATCAGCGCTGTAGCCCGGATGGAGCGAAGCGTAATCCGGGACCTCCCCGCATTCCGCTGCGCTCCATGCGGGCTACGATCGCGCCCCTCACTCCGTCTGAAAATCCCCTGCTTGCGGGGCGGCCAGCGGCGTGAATTCGCAACGATCTGGCTTGATGTCGATCAGCGGCGTGTTGTCGATGCAGTCGAGCCCGCGCACCAGAATCGCATTGCCCTCGATACCGACGAGCTTGACGATCGAGGTCCCGATCGGATTGGGCCGAACCGGTGAGCGCAGCGAAAACGTGCCGCGGGTCTTCTCGTTGTTCTTCGGGCTTTGCAGGACGATGTCGCGGCGCGACTTGTCGAGCCAGTAGAGCACCTCGAGATTGCTGTAGAAATCGACGCCCTTGATGGCCGGCACGAACGGCTCGAAGATCTCGAGCCGGCACACCGGGCCGTCCTGACGTCCCTGTCGCGGCGTCTCCATCCGCGAGGTCCAGGGCGTGCGGATGCGGCCGATGAAGACGAGGCCGGCATCCTCCGTCGACGGCAACTCGATGGCGACCTCACCCTCGCGGAGCTCGTTTTCGCGAACCATATTTCCAGTTCCTTGCTGTTCGCCGGTGGTTTTAGCCTAACCACCACTTCCCGGCCAGCATGAAGACTTCGCCTGTGACCACGCCCGCGAAGATCGAGCGGCGGGTCAGCAGGAAGACGACGAGGCCTGCGCCGACCGCGCCATAGCGCAAGACGTCAGGCACGCTTGCCAACGCCCCCGGCGGCTCGACCACGATCTGGGCGATGACGCCGGCCAGGATCGCGGTGGCAACCGCCCTCACCCAGACCAGGAGCTCGGAGCCCTCGTCGATGCCGCCGCCGAACCAAAGGCCCAGCATGCGCCATATCTGGTTGGGAACAACGCCGGCGACGAACAGCACGACAAGCGCATGCCAGTCGCCGATGAGCTGCGCAGCGCTCATGCGCGCACCTCCCGCCACCAATGCACGCCATAGGCGATCGTGCCGGCCACGAGGCCGCTGACGAGGATGTCGAGGCCGGAGTTCATCTTCGCGGCAATCGGATAGAGCAGAACCCCGAGCGTCAGCGCGACGACGTCGGCGACCTCGCGGCTGTTGCGCGCGGTCGAGAACAGGAACGACAGCGGCGTCAGCATCAGGATCGCCGCGCCAAGCGTCTGCGTCAGGTTGGCGGCAAGGAAATAGCCAACCGTGTTGGCGGTGAGGCATACCGAGACCAGGCCGAAGCCAAGTCCGTTCACGAAGGCGATCCGCCGCTCGCGCGGCACCTGCGGCAGGAAGCGATGACATTCGACCCACAGCGTCACGGCGGTGAGGTGCGCCGCAAAGAACAGCTCGCGCCGCTTGGTGGTCGGCGTGCGCATCAGGGGCAGCACCGAGACCACCATCGGGAACAGCCGGATCGCGCTGACCGTCACCGCAATCGCCGACTGGATGATGGTGGCGCCCGAGCCGAGCGTCGTGATCAGGATGATCTGCGCTGGACCTGCCCAGACGAACAGCGTCGAGCAGAGCGCCCAAAGCAGGCTGAAATGGGTGTCGTGGGCGAGTGCGCCGATGCCGAGGTAGGTCGCGAACAGGACAAGCGTGAGGATCGTCTGCGTGATCGAGCGCAGCCCCCACGCAAAGGCTCGCCAGGGACTTTGCCATTGAGGTGAATCGAGCGGAGGAAGCGCCACGGGGAGTTTTGGTCGGGGTTGCGGAATCGTGCCCGCATAACGGGCAATGCCGCGGCCGACGTCAAGGAAGCGCGCGGCGGGGCTGGCATGCGCGGGGGAGAAGTCCCCTATCCGCTCACACCCCGGTTCTTCAGCACGAAGCAGGCACCGCCGGCCTTCCGTATCCGATTACACAGATCATCCGCCTCGCTACGCGTATCCGCGCCAATGCGCACCTGATAGAACGCACGCGTGCCGCGGCTGCGCATCACCGAACTCAGCAGGCTCGGATCGCGCTCGCCGATCACCGCGGTCAGCCGCGTGACGGCGCGGGAATACATCGCCAGCGCCCGGTTGCGGTCGAAGCCGGCAGCGAGCTGTACGCCCCAGATCTTTGCGGCAGCGAGCTCCACATGCTGTTCGAGCTCGGCGACGAAGGCATTCGGCGCGCGCTTCAGAAGCGCCATGAGATCGCGGCAGCTGGTCGGCGGCGAACTCGGCGGCCCCTTGCCGGTCGCTCCCGCCTTGGCCCAGGCATCGACGCTCGTGCCGGTGATGGCATAGACGTAGTTGCGGGTCTGCTCCGGCATCGGACCGGTGCCCGCGAGCCATTCCTGCACCCGGCGCGGGCCGGCGTTGTAGGCAGCAGCCGCAAGACCGAGATTGCCGAACTGGTTGCGCAGCTCGTTCAGAAACTCCGCCGACTTCGGCAGCGCCTGCACCGGATTGAAGGGATTGAGCAGCCCGCGCTCGCTGGCAGTACCCGGCATGAACTGCGCGATCCCCTGCGCATGCTCGCCGCTGCG
This sequence comes from Bradyrhizobium sp. Unk1, assembly GCF_059512345.1. Lineage (NCBI taxonomy): Bacteria > Pseudomonadati > Pseudomonadota > Alphaproteobacteria > Hyphomicrobiales > Nitrobacteraceae > Bradyrhizobium > Bradyrhizobium sp. Unk1. The sequence goes on along the minus strand of NZ_JCAMOP010000006.1, from coordinate 203,571 downwards.
CGTCATGGGCCCCACGGCATCGGCCTGGAAGCGGCTCTCCTGCCAGATCACGCGGGCGAAGAATTCCAGCGGCAAATTGGCATCCCGTGCGGCGGCCTCGACGATCAGGCAGATCGACTCCCGCGTATCGCTCTCGCGCGCATCCGCAGGCTTTGGCGGCGGCATCGCGAGCTCCTCGACGCTGGGGACGGCGATATTGGTCTTCGCGGGCGAACTGTCCCACGCCACCACCCGTGTCGCCGAGACGAGCAGTGCAGCGATGGTGAGCGATGCAATTCGCGTCAGCCGTGCCCAAGCATCGCTGTGGCGCGCTCCGGCGCGGCATGCAACAAGATCATGTGCCATGTTGTGGCATCGTGCCATGGTTCGACGAGTTGCCAATATATGCAGTTTGACCTGCTTCTCCCAATGCGCTGCCCCGCCCAAGGGATCCGCGCGATCCTCGTCCTCGTAGCCCTCGTCCTGCCCGCCGCGCCGGCCATGGCGCAAGTCAACTGGCGGATGACCACGGAATATCCGCAGAACAATATTTCCGGGCTCGGGCTCACCAGTTTCGCCGATCGCGTCGCGGCGCGCACAAACGGCTTCGTGACCGTAGCTAACGCTTTCGACAACGAGCTCAAGATCAACTCGGGCGAAATGCCGCGCGCCGCGCTGGATGGTCGCATCGCCGGCGGCGACGCCTTCGCCGGCGCGCTCTCGAGCCTCGACCCGGTGTTCGGATTGTCCACCCTGCCCTTCCTGGTGCAGTCGGTCGACCTCGCCCGCGCCGCCAATCTGCGGGCGCGCCCGCTTTACGAGAAGGCGCTCGCGGCACGCGGCCTCAAGCTGCTCTATGTCACGATCTGGCCGGCCACGGGCCTCTGGTCGGACCATGCACTGGAAGGCGCCGACGCCCTGCCGAAACTGAATTTGCGGGCCTACGACGCCAACTCCGGCGAGGTCATGCGCGCAGCCGGCGCGAATGCACAGTTCCTGCCGATGGACGCGGCGCTCGCTGGCCTCAGGGAGCACCGGCTGAATGCGTTCCTCACCTCCGGCGACGGCGGCGCGGGACGCAAGCTCTGGGACTTCCTGCCCTACTTTACAGCGATCAACTACGCGATGCCGCTCTCGATCGCCTTCGTCCGCAGCGACGCATTTGCCGAATTGTCCGAGCCGATGCAGCGCGAGGTGCTGGCCGCGGCCGCCGAGACCGAGCAAGGCCAATTCGCGCTATTGACCCATCGCACCATCGAAAACTATGCGCGCATGCGCGACAACGGCGTCCGCATCGCCGAGCCGGCGCCGGCGTCCCTCGTCGCCGCGCTCCGGAAAGCGGCAACGCCCGCGATCGCCACCTGGGAGACGCAGGCGGGCGCCGATGCCACGGCGATCGTCGAATGGGCAAGACAGCAATAGAGCGAACCGTGGCGGCCGCCGGCATGCCACTGCGGTGCTGCGTTGAAACGTCCGCCAGTCCCGCCCTTCACTCGCTTCGGTCCTATGCCGAGACCGGCATTTCTGCGCTGATTGCGCGGTCCAGGGCATCGATCAGCATTTGAAGCTCGACGAACTTGTTCCGTGCTCGCTCGGCATTGTCACGATCAAAGGGAGCGGCCAGCACCTTCGCATGCGTGTCCCTGTCCTCGATCATGCGATCGCGGGCCTTCTTCAATATGTCCAGTCGCTCGTTCATCTGTGCCTCTCCGCCAAATATCTGCTCGACCACGTCCAGGGCCTCAGTCGAAACCAGCCGGAAGCTCGCCCTTTCGGAAGAACACCGTAGGCTCATCGTCATAGTCACCCATTTCGGGATCGCCGCTGGACGAGAACGCGACGACGCCGAGTTTGCTCAAGGCCAGTCTCTCCGCCGTGCGCAGCGCGCCGCTTTCCGACTTGCAGACGATAGGAGAGTCGGCCTTCAGATTTCCCCCCTTGCCGGCGTTGAACGCCTGCACCACGTAGGTTGTTTCGCGGACCATGACGGCTCCCTCAGCAACCGCGACAGATATTCTTGAGTTTGGCCGCCGTGCGGGCTTCTTCATCAAGGAACGGATCTTTATAGGGGGCTCGAGATACGTCCGTTTCCGACGTGGCGGGCTTCTTCGCTTGCGGCGGAAACGCGGCGTCGTAACAGGCGAGCCGTCCGCTCGTGCTCTCGATCGCGCGGCAGTCCGGCTCTTTCGCGACAGCACCTTGCACGAATGTGCCAAGCGCCAATGCGACAATAAGCATTCTCATACGGGTATCTTTCCTCGCGGAGAATCCGGGCGCGCCGTTTGACGCCCCCGCGCTCCTCATGCCTCGAACTGGTCGAACTCGTCAGACAGCAGAACCCGGCCCTGCGGCGTGCATATCCGCACGTCGACATAGCCTTCCTGCAACAGCTCCCTCGCCTTCTTCAGAGCGGCGGCCGTCGTGGTGCGGGCCAGGCTGACGTAGCCGCTTTGATCGCGTCCGCTTACCAGATATTGGAGCGGCGTCCTATCCATGCAGAAAAGCCGCAGCAGCCACCAGGAGCAACAGAAACAGAGGGACTATCACCGGCGGCACGATCCAGTCGGCCAGATTAAATCGCGGCATGCACGCTCCTCCTCGTTCGGCGGGAGCGCTAGTGACCCTCAGTCACCGACGGATGCCATGGGAAGGGGCGGTGATCGCAGGACTTTACGCTTATGCCCTGCCAATAGCGAGCTTTAAAACGTCGCGCGACGCGGCGGCGTTGCCTTGAGCAGCCGCGTCGTTTAGGTCAAACAACGGCGGTATCAACACGGGCACGACTGGCATGGCTACAATCTTCTTCGATCTCGATGGCACGCTGACCAACCCGAAGCCCGGGATCACCCGCTCGATCCAATACGCGCTGGAGCGGCTCGACCTTGCCGTGCCGAGCGAGGACGAGCTGACCTGGTGCATCGGGCCGCCCCTGCACGCCAGCCTGAAGAAGCTCACCGGAAGCGAAGAGCTCGCCGACCGTGCGCTACTGCTTTATCGCGAGCGATTTGCCGATATCGGCCTGTTCGAGAACGAGGCCTATGCCGGCATCATCGACACGCTGACGACGATCGCCGCAACCAGCCAGCGCATGTTCGTCGCCACCAACAAGCCCGCGGTCTACGCCGTCCGCATCGTCGATCATTTCGGCCTGAAACCGTATTTCGAGCGCGTGTTCGGCTCTGAGCTCGACGGCACGCGTGTCGACAAGCGCGACCTGCTGCGCTACGCGCTCGTCGAGGCGAAGGTCGACCCCGGCAGCGCGATCATGATCGGCGACCGCAGCCACGCGTGATCGGCGCCCGCACCAACGGCATGACCGCGATCGGCGTGCTCTATGGCTATGGCAGCGAAGCCGAGCTGCGGGATGCCGGCGCGCATCACATCTGCGCCGCGCATCCCGAGCTGCTCGGCCACTGCGTGGCGTAGAGCATCATCCGGAAAAGTGCGCAGCGGTTTTCCGATAAGATCATGCTCAAGACAACAAGCGTCAGCCGCTGACGGTCTCGACCGCCGCCAGCATGCCGGTCTTCGCATGGCAGTTCAGATATTCGAAGAACTGCTCATCCGCCGCCGCCACCGTAACCTCATGATAGAGCCGCAGCTTTGCCGACGGCCCGAGCGTCGACAGGTATTTCATCGCCGCGCCGAATATCCTGACGTGGGTCGGATGCGACTCCGCCCAGCGCTCAAGTGCGGCGAGGCTCTTCCACCAGCTCTGGCCGTAGGACTTTTCGCTCACGCTGCCGTCGGTGGAGAGCACCTGCATGTAGCGGTTGGCATAGCAGCCGATGCCAAGCCCGTCATCACGCAGAAAATCCATGCCCTCTCGCAGCACCGGCTCGACATCGTCGAGGTAGAGCTTTCGCTCCGATGCCTCCGTATCGCTCCAGTCCTGCCCGGAGCGGATCGGGCAGAGATTGTCGTGCGCCTTCACCCGCAGCCGCGCGCCGTCGCGGATCAATTCAGGCGCGCCGCCCGGCGTCATCGGATCGGTCTGCGACAACGGAATGCGATCGCGCATGCCACCCCAATAGGCGTGCTCCTGCACCTCGCCGCTCATGCCGTCGGCGATTGCGGCCACGCCCTCGGGCCGGTCGAGCGAGGAGAACAGCGTCTCGTGCCGGGCGACCGTGGGACGCAGCACCTCGATGAAGGTGCCGATGCCCTCGCGCGCCTTCACTGTCCACGCCTCTCGTGCCGGCGCGAACCATGCGTCGAAGCGCGCGATGTCGTCCCAATAGGCAACCGACACGACGGTCTCATAACCGGCGCGGTCGACGTAGCGGGCGCGGTCCCAATGCGAAGGCCCGCCCCCGGCAGCAAACCGCGCCGCGATCTCGGCGAGTGCCGCCGTCGCAGCCGCCGGCGCCGCGCCGCGATACTGCACACCGAAATAGGCCATCACGACACGGCTCACGGTGGGTTTGTGGCGCGCCACGAACGACGGGTATGGCGGCTGGTAATCGTCCGGCACGCGCTTGTGGCGCGTGCGCTGGGTCTCGAGATGCAGAGGAATTGCGGATTCCATGATCGTACCCTCCCCTTGATCCCGGCGATCAGCTTGCCGCGGCCGCGATGTCCGTGGGCTCAATGGTGTCGACCGGCAGCGCGAACTGCTCGACGCGCTGGTATCGCTTCTTGTTGAGCAGGAGCCGCGTCACGTCGGGCCGCGAATAATGCCCGGCGGGATCGGCAGCGTTCTTGGCAACCCCGATGGCACCGAGATCGATCTCGGCAATCAGCAGCCCTTCCTGGTCCGGCGCCAGCTTGTCGCCGATCTGGCTGCCGTCGGGGCCGTAGATCGCGGCGAATCCGCCACCCACATGCAGCAACGCATTCTTGTCCGGCCGGTCGCAGAGCTCATCGATCATGGCCTGCGAGACCGTCGCGCACGGCGCGAGCACGAAGCAGGAGCCCTCCACCGCATAGACGCGCGAGGCGGCATTGTTGACCTCGGCGCCGAGCGCCGGCGCAAAGGGATCGTAGAGCGAGAAGCTCGGCCAGGCCGCGACATGCACCTGCTCGTTCTGGGCGTACATCGCATATTTCGACAGTGGCTGGAGATGCTCCCAGCAACACAATGCGCCGATGCGGCCGATGTCTGATCTTGCATGCACGGCGAGATCGCTGCCGTCACCCTCGCCATAGACCGTGCGCTCGGCATGGGTCGGCCGCAGCTTGCGGCGCTTTGCGATGGTCTCGCCGTCCGGCCCGATCAGCCATTGCGCCAGATAGAGACTGCCGCCGTCGCGCTCGGACAGGCCGAGCACGGCGGTGAGCTTTGCCTTGCGTACGGCGTCGCGCAGCCGCTCGGCCTGCGGACTGTCATAGGACAGCGAGTTGTCGAAGTAGCGCTGCACGAAGCCGCGGCCGATCGCCCAGGCCGGCGAGTCCATCCAGATATGCCAGGGGTAGCCGGGAATGAAGGCCTCGGGAAAGGCGATCAGCTTGGCGCCCTTCTCGGCCGCGTCCCTGATCAGCGCGATCGACTTGTCGATCGAGGCGTCGAGATCCAGCCAGGCGGGCGCCGCCTGCACCACCGCGACCTTGTATTTCGGATGTTCGATGCCCATTCCCGCCTCCATTGCCGGTTGATCGGAAGCCACGTCCGATGCAGTCTATTTGGCCAAGCCACCCGGTCGGGCGCTCGACCGCAGTGGAACAAAAACTCGACTGGCCGGGATCGCCGACGGGTACGGGACTTGCCTTCGGTCTGGCTGGATTTGCGCCAACATGCGGTTTTGCTGGATGTGACAGGGAGGCTTGCCGATGCCAATCCAGTTCACGACAGACGGCAGCCCCGGCTACCGGCGGCTGGCGCTGTGGCAGGACATCGTCTGCGACGTCTTCGTCGGGCTCGACTGCAAGTCCGACCTCGGCAGCGCCTTTCGCGGCTCGGTCACGCAGGCCGCGCTCGGCAAGGCCGTGTGCTCCGAGGTCTGCTCCGACCGCCAGCACGTGTTCCGGACGCCGTCCCGCATCGCGCGTTCGGATCAGGATTTTGTCCTCGTTGCGCTCGGCAATCGCGGCGACGGAGGCGTGGTGCAGGACGGCCGCGAGACCGTGATCCATCCCGGCGAGTTCGCGCTCTACGACACGACGCGTCCCTATGAGCTGAAGTTCAACGACGCCTTCACGCAGACGATCTTCAAGGTGCCCCGCGAAATGCTGCAGCGCCGGCTCGGCGCCACCGAGACGCTCACCGCGATGTCGTTCGGCGCCGATGTGCCGCTCGAACGGCTCGCCTATGATTTCATCTTCAGGCTTTGCCAGAGCGCGGACCGACTTGCCCCGGACAACGCTGCAGCGTTGTCGGAGCAGGCCGTCGATCTGCTCGCGATGGCGCTGAGCGAACGGCTCGGCAAGACATCGCTGCCGTCCTCCACCCATCGCTCCGCCTTGCTCTATCGCTTGAAGGCCCACATCCGCGCTCACCTCGCGGATCCCGACCTCTCGCTGTCGGAGGCCGCGGCTGCACTCGGCATCTCGCCGCGCTATGTAAACGATCTCCTCGCCGACGAGGATACCTCGTTCCAGCGCCATGTGCTTGCCGAGCGTCTCGCCCAATGCCGGCGTGACCTCGCCTCGCCCGTGCTGGCCCATCGCCATGTCAGCGAGATCGCCTTCGCCTGGGGCTTCAACGATCTCTCGCATTTCGGCCGCGTCTTCCGCGAGCATTTCGGAATGTCGCCGCGCGACTTCAGGCAGAGCCAGTTGCGGCACTGACATCCAGCCAGCTATCACCTTGAGCCTTCGCTGCAGGCGAAGGCAAGCCTCGTCAATTCCAGATTGCCTTGTCCGGCCGCGCGGATCAGGCTGGCGTGCATGAGGACTCACGCCACCATAAGCGGATCGGAGCTGTTGCTGGGTGTGATCGCGATCCGGCTCGCGGTGCTCGTCCTGGTGGGCTGGGGCCTGACGCTGCTGCCACGGCAGGCGCGTGACGGCGAAGTCGCCTGTTTCCCCTCGCCCGCAACCAAGGTCGAGGTTCAGTCATCGGTGAAGACAGCCGGCCCACGCGTTGCCGATGCCGCATTCGATGACATGCGTCTGCACGACTAGGTCATTCCCAAGCAAGGCCGGTATGTGAGCGCGTGATAGGACGCGGCCCGCGCTTGCACTACCATCGCCCCCCAAGGCCGCATTGATCAACCAGCGGCCAGCCGAGGAGCATATCGATGGAATACCGACGCTTGGGCCGATCCGGCCTCATGGTGCCCGCTTTGAGCCTGGGAACGGGCACCTTCGGCGGCGTCGGCCGCCTTGCTGCATGGGGTACGACGGACGCGGCCGAGGCGCGGCGCCTTCTGGATATCTGCCTCGATGCGGGGGTGTCGATGTTCGACACTGCCAACGTCTATTCGCTCGGCGAATCCGAGCGCGTCCTCGGCGAGGCCATCAAGGGCCGCCGCGACAAGGTTTTGATCTCGACCAAGGCCACCTTCCGCTTCGGCGATGGGCCCAACGACATCGGCTCGTCGCGGCAACATCTGCTCGCGGCCATCGACGGTTCGCTGAGCCGGCTCGGCACCGATTACATCGACCTGTTCCAGCTTCACGGCTTCGACGCCTTCACCCCGCCCGAAGAGGTGCTTGCCACCCTCGACGTGCTCGTGCGCGCCGGCAAGATCCGCTATGTCGGCGTCTCCAACTTTTCGGGCTGGCACCTGATGAAGTCGCTCTCGGTTGCCGACAAGCACGGCTTCCCGCGCTATGTCGCCAACCAGACCTACTATTCACTGATCGGGCGCGACTACGAATGGGAGCTGATGCCGCTCGGCGTCGACCAGGGGCTCGGCGCCGTGGTCTGGTCACCGCTCGGATGGGGGCGCCTCACCGGAAAAATCCGACGGGGTCAACCGAAGCCCGAGGTCAGTCGCCTGCCCAAGACCGCCGATTTCGGCCCGCCCGTGCCCGATGAGCACGTCTATCGCGTGGTCGAGGCGATCGACGAGGTCGCCACGGAGACCGGCAAGAGCGTCTCCCAGATCGCGCTGAACTGGCTGCTCCAGCGTCCGACGGTCTCGACGCTGATCATCGGCGCGCGTAACGAGACGCAGCTGCGCGAAAATCTCGGCGCGGTCGGCTGGACATTGACCAACGACCAGATCGCAAAGCTCGATGCCGCGAGCAAGGTGACGCTGCCCTATCCCTACTGGCACCAGCGCGGCACCTTCTCCGACCGCAATCCGCCGGCGGTGTAGAGACGGCCAACGGCCCGACCGCTCGGCTCCCCGAGCCCTCGCGAAAGCGGTCCCGACCCGATTTCCTGTGCCGGAAGGCCTGCTTCCGGCGCAGGAACCGTCCGTGTCCTGCCGGGTTGCGATCCATCCTGCAATTTCCTAATCCGGAGATGAACACGGCTCGAATCAAGCTCGCCTCCATCATGTCGTCTGCCCCGATCGAGCATGCCGACGGCCTGCCGCAGCCGCAGCGCAACCAGGCGGTGCTGACGATTGCGCTCGGCATCATCATGGCCGTCGTCGACAGCGCCATCGCCAACGTGGCGCTGCCGACGATCGCGGCCGACCTCGATGCCAGCCCGGCCTTCTCGATCTGGATCGTCAATGGCTACCAGCTCGCGATCACGATCTCGCTGCTGCCGCTGGCATCGCTCGGCGAGATCGTCGGCTATCGCCGCGTCTATCTGGCCGGGCTCGTCCTGTTCACGCTCGCATCCGCCTTCTGCGCGCTGGCGCATACGCTGCCGCTGCTGACGATCGCGCGCATCATCCAGGGTTTTGGCGCCGCCGGCATCATGAGCGTCAACGCGGCGCTGGTGCGCTTCACCTACCCGCGCAGCCAGCTCGGTCGCGGCATCGGGATCAACGCGCTCGTCGTCGCCTTCTCGGCCGCGGTCGGCCCGACGCTCGCCGCGGGCATCCTGGCGGTCGGAACCTGGCCCTGGCTGTTCGCCATCAACGTCCCGCTGGGTGCGGTGACGCTGGTGCTCGGCCTGCGCAGCCTGCCGCACACAAAACCCGCCGGCCATTCCTTCGACTGGCAGAGCGCAGGGCTATCTGCGATCACCTTCGGCGTCGGCATCGCGGCCGTCGACAGCGTCGGTCATGGCGAGGCCGCCATCACCTGTCTCGTTCAATTCGCCATCGCCATCGTCGCAGGCGCGCTGCTGATCTACCGCGAAACCCACATGACCTCGCCGCTGCTGCCGGTCGATCTGTTGCGCATCCCGGTATTCGCACTGTCGATCGCCACCTCGATCGCCTCGTTCTGCGGACAGATGCTGGCCTTCGTCGCGATCCCCTTCTATCTCCAGAGCCGCTTCGGCTATTCGGCGGTGCATATGGGACTCCTGATCACGCCATGGCCGATCGCGGTGGCGTTCGCAGCCCCGCTCGCCGGCCGCCTGGTCGAGCATTATCCGGCCGGCCTGCTCGGCGGCATCGGGCTCACGCTGTTTGCCTGCGGCCTCGGCGCACTCGCCTTCCTGCCTGCAAGCCCGACGCCGCTCGACGTGATCTGGCGGATGGCGTTGGCGGGGGCCGGCTTCGGCCTGTTCCAGACTCCCAACAACCGCACCATGATCGCGGCCGCCCCGCGCGAGCGCGCCGGCGGCGCCAGCGGCATGCTGGGCACGGCGCGCCTGCTCGGCCAGACCACCGGCGCGGCGCTGGTGGCACTGCTGCTCGGCCGCTATCCGACCGAGGGAACCAGGATCGCGCTCCTTGTCGGCGTCGGATTTGCGCTGTGCGGTGCAGTGCTGAGCATGCTGCGGCTGTCGCCCGCCGGCGCGCGCGGCGCCGAGCACGTCCGGGTACAGGACGACCAGCGCCTGCGCGGCGAATAGCTCAGTCCAGGTTCGGCTGTTCTCGCGCCCAACTTGTGCGTGGCTTAACTATCTGGACCAGTGACGTATTGCCCTCCCGCTCCGGTTGCGCTTCATTGACGCGGGGAATAAGGGGCATTTCATGCGTTCATTTGGAATTGTGGCGCTCAGCGTCATGCTGGGCGGCTGCGCGTCTGTCACGCGGGGCACGACCGAAAACATCAGCATCTCATCGACACCGTCGGGCGTGGAAGCCGTCGTCAGCGGAATGGAAGTGCCGACCACCTGCACGACGCCGTGCTCCGTGGTCGTCAAGCGGAACGCGGACATTTCGATCACCTTCCAGAAGGAAGGCTATGAACCGCAGATCGTGCCGCTCAGCCGGGACATACCGACCTCCGGGGCCGCCGGCTTCGCGGGAAACCTTTTGCTCGGCGGTGTCGTCGGCATGGGCGTCGATGCTGCCACCGGGGCGGCAACCGATCACAAGCCAAACCCTGTCATCGTGACCATGCAGCCGTCAGCTCCTGCCCGCGCACGGCCACCCGCGCCGAAGAAGCCGCGGCCGCCGGCGGCGCCCGCGCCCGACACCGGCACCTAGCCCCTCGCAACTGCCACGCAAACAAAAAGGCCGGCTTTTCAGCCGGCCTTTTCATTTGATATCGCTCGCAATCAAGCCTTGACCAGCGGGCCCTTCGAGGTCGGCCCCTTCGAGCCGCCGGAGCCGCCACCGCCCGGCTTGGACTTGCCCGGCGGACGCTTGCGGGCGCCGGGCAGCTTCTCCTGCTTCGGCGTGATCGGACCGTCGAGGAACTCGAACCCGATCTTGTCCTTGGTCTCGTCGGCCTCGTCCTTGACCAGGACGACGCGGACGTGACCGCCACCCTTGAGCTTGCCGAACAGCACCTCGTCGGCCAGCGGCTTCTTGATGTGCTCCTGGATGACGCGGGCCATGGGCCGTGCGCCCATCTGCTCGTCGTAGCCGTGCTGGACCAGCCAGGTCTTGGCGGGCTCGGACAGTTCGATGGTGACGTCGCGATCGCCGAGCTGAGCCTCGAGCTGAAGCACGAACTTCTCAACGACCGTACCGATCACCTCGACGCTGAGATGGCCGAACGAGACGATGGCATCGAGACGGTTGCGGAATTCCGGCGCGAACTGCCGGTTGATCGCCTCGTGGTCGTCGCCTTCCCGCTTCGAGCGCGTGAAGCCGAACGCCTGCTTGGCGAGATCCGAAGCACCCGCGTTCGTGGTCATGATCAGGATCACGTTGCGGAAGTTGACCTGCTTGCCGTTATGGTCGGTGAGCCGGCCGTGATCCATGATCTGGAGCAGCACGTTGTAGAGGTCGGGATGCGCCTTCTCGATTTCGTCGAGCAGAACCACGCAATGCGGATGCTGATCGACGCCGTCAGTGAGCAGGCCGCCCTGATCGAAGCCGACATAGCCGGGAGGCGCGCCGATCAGGCGCGACACGGTGTGCCGCTCCATGTACTCGGACATGTCGAAGCGCAACAGCTCGACGCCAAGCGATGCGGCGAGTTGCTTCGCCACCTCGGTCTTGCCGACGCCGGTCGGACCCGAGAACAAATAGCAGCCGATCGGCTTCTCCGGCTCGCGCAAGCCGGCACGCGCCAGCTTAATCGATGCGGCGAGCGACTCGATCGCCTTGTCCTGACCGAACACGGTGCGCTTCAGGGTCTGCTCGAGATGCTTGAGCACCTCGGCATCGTCCTTCGACACGCTCTTCGGCGGGATCCGCGCCATCGACGCGATCGTGGTCTCGATCTCCTTGATGCCGATGGTCTTCTTGCGCTTGTTCTCGGCCACCAGCATCTGCGCCGCACCTGACTCGTCGATCACGTCGATCGCCTTGTCGGGCAGCTTGCGGTCGTGGATGTAGCGCGAGGAGAGCTGCACCGCGGCCTCGATCGCCTCGTTGGTGTACTTCAGCCGATGGTAATCCTCGAAGTAAGGCTTGAGACCCTTGAGGATCGCGATCGCGTCCTCGACCGTCGGCTCGTTGATGTCGATCTTCTGGAAGCGCCGCACCAGCGCGCGGTCCTTCTCGAAGTGCTGGCGGTATTCCTTATAGGTGGTCGAGCCCATGCAGCGGATCGTGCCCGAGGCAAGCGCCGGCTTGAGCAGGTTCGACGCATCCATCGCGCCGCCCGACGTCGCGCCCGCACCGATCACGGTGTGGATCTCGTCGATGAACAGGATGGCGTTGGGATGCGCCTCGAGCTCCTTCAGCACCTGCTTCAGGCGCTCCTCGAAGTCGCCGCGATAGCGCGTGCCCGCGAGCAGCGTGCCCATGTCGAGCGAGAACACGGTCGCAGCCGCAAGAACCTCCGGCACCTCGCTGTCGACGATGCGCTTGGCGAGGCCCTCCGCGATCGCGGTCTTGCCGACACCGGCTTCGCCCACGAACAGCGGATTGTTCTTCTGCCGGCGGCACAGCACCTGGATCGCGCGGTTGATCTCGGAGTTGCGTCCGATCACCGGATCGATCTTGCCGTCGCGCGCCTTCTTGTTGAGGTTGACGCAATAGGTCTCGAGCGCCTCGCCCTTCTTCTTGGCGTCCTCGGTACCCTTTGCTTCGGTCTCCTCGTCGACGCCGCGCACCGGCCGCGCCTCGGAGACGCCCGGCCGCTTGGCGATACCATGGCTGATGTAGTTGACGGCGTCATAGCGCGTCATGTCCTGCTCCTGCAGGAAATACGCAGCATGGCTCTCGCGCTCGGCGAAGATCGCGATCAGCACGTTGGCGCCGGTCACCTCTTCGCGGCCGGACGACTGCACGTGGATCACCGCGCGCTGGATCACGCGCTGGAAACCGGCGGTCGGCTTGGCGTCGTCGGCGCCATCCGTCACCAGATTCTCGAATTCGGTCTCAAGATAATTGACGAGGCTCGTACGGAGCTTGTCGAGATCGACGCTACAGGCGCGCATGACGGCGGCTGCATCGGAGTCGTCAATCAGGGAGAGCAAAAGATGCTCGAGCGTCGCGTATTGGTGATGACGCTCGTTTGCGATCGCCAGTGCACGATGCAGGGATTGTTCAAGGCTTTGGGAAAAAGTCGGCATTCGCGTCCTCTATGGCCCCCACCATCATGATCGCCATCGCCCGGTCAGGCAACAACAACCTTTGTCACATATAGTTATACAAGATCGCGGCGAAAGACCGGTTCCGCGACTCAAATGGGCATTACGCGCCCACGGCATGCTCGATGCAAAACCCGTTCCGATTTGGGCAGAACTACCCATTTGGGCAGGATTGACGCCGCTGATTTTCGCGGGATCACGCAGCAGGATGTGCTGCCGTCACATACCGCGCGACCAGAACCGATCTAAATAACTCTGGATTTGAACGCGCAGTTATTTCTTTTCCATCACGCATTGCAGCGGATGCTGGTGCTTGCGGGCGAAGTCCATCACCTGCGTCACCTTGGTCTCGGCGATCTCGTAGGTGAATACGCCGCACTCGCCGATGCCGTGATGATGGACATGCAGCATGATCTTGGTCGCGGCCTCGATGTCCTTCTGGAAGAACTTCTCCAGCACATGGACGACGAATTCCATCGGCGTGTAGTCGTCGTTCAGGATCAGCACACGATACAGGTTCGGCCGTTTGGTCTTCGGCTTGACCTTGGTGATGACAGACGTATTCGGCCCCGTCGGTCCGCCCGAACGGTTCTCGTCATTGCTCATACGAGGAGCGTGGGCAGCGGCTTGCGCGGACAGGTCTAGTCTGAAAGTCAGGTGCGGCATGGCTCAGGCGTTCAAATTCCCCACGGAAGCGAGTGACGGTCAGCCGCGCGGCCCCTCCCTTCGGAGCTTTGCACGGGCGCGCCGCCTTGTTGGATCGTCGCTTCCAACCGGTCCGGTCAAGCCCGGCTCGATTGTAGGGAATATGGGCCCGCCCCCGGCTCGCCGCAAGCGTGCAACGGCCTGGCCGATATGGTCGAGGCAATCCCGATTCCCGGTCCGGCGATCCTAACCAAGGTTAGTCAATCCGGACCGATTTGACAAAAGTTTCGGCCGTCACCGTTTAGAACATCTTGACCAGGAACCCGGCCGTTAAGCGGCAGCGGCGATTTCGCGGGACACCTCCGGTTTTCTACGGACCAATCGAGCTGCCGTTCAATCGCGTGGCGCCAGGTGCGTATGCGCGTTGCCATGCTGCTCGACAACGCCGGCTCTGAGGGCCCAGGACGGCAAGATGTCGGCGATGCAGACGGCCGCGAAGAACCTGGTCGGTGAGCTCAGTGGCCTCGTGCTCGTCGTCGGCGGTCTCGATGCGCAGAACCGCTGGTGGTACAGCAATGCCTCGCAGATCGACACGCAGCGGAAGAAGCTGCGCGGCGACGCCAAGGCGGCGAGCATTGCGCGAGCGGCATCGACACGTTCGGTCCGGTGATGTCGGCGAGTGAGACCGTGTGGGGTTGACGTCGGTACGTCGCTGTCGAAGCCGCGCGCGGCGCGCTGAAGCGGATCTCTGTCGCGACAACAAAAAAGCCCGGCTGAACCAGCCGGGCTTTTCGATTCCAGGAGTTCCAGAGGACGTTAGTTGGCAGCCGGGGTGAACTTCGAAACGATGGTCTCGACCGGCTTGAACGCCTGCTTGGCGAGGTCGCTGTAAAGGCCGGCAATCTTCTGCGATTCCGCAACGAAGGTCTCGTAGCTGGACCGGGCGAAGTCGGTCTGCGCTTCCACGGCCTTGTCCAGCGACTTCACGCCGGAAAGCTTCTCGACGAAGGACTTGGTGTCTTCGAACGACTTCTTGGTGTAGTCGCCATACGCGCTGGCGATCGCCTGGAGGCCATGCTGCATCGAGGTCGCGGAAGCAACGCACTGCTCGAACTGCTCTTTCCCGTAGCTCTGAAAGTCTTCAACCTTGAACATTTCGGAATCCTTTTCCCTGGCTTTCGTCCGGAAGCCCCGGCTCCCTGACTCCGCCTAAAAATAGTGCAACGCACAAAAAAGTCAACAATATTGTGCGACGCACAAAACTAGATGTAAATCGCTGAGATTCCCGGGGTTTCCCGCAAGGGTTCCTTAAGCTTTTAGAAACCGCGGACCCCTACCCTGATTCCCTGGACGTGTTCAGCTTCCGTGAATGGTCAAAAGCCGTTCGAGAACATCACCTTAGCCAGAACAGCGGCTCAAGCCCAACGTTTCCCGCAGCGAACACCAGCGGAGAGACAGCCTGAGCAGGTAATGATCCCGGGTCGAGTGGGCACAATTTCGCCTCACGGGCCGGTGATCAAGTCAGAAACGGGGACGGGGTTTCATGCTTCGTAAAAACTTGTCTTCCTCGCGCTTGGCGCGGGTTGGCGTTTTCGGGCTTCTTACGGTCACCGCCGTAGTCATCTTCACCGATGCTGCCGAGGCACGGCGTCACCGGCGCCATTACGCGCACCACCGGGTGCAGCGCGATGTGTCCGACAGTTCCAGCCCGAAATTCGCATCGATCATCGTCGACGGCAATTCCGGCTCCGTACTCCAGGCAACGAGCCCAGACGGAATCCGCCACCCCGCCTCGCTCACCAAGATCATGACGCTCTATCTGCTGTTCGAGCGCCTCGAGTCCGGCAGGATGAAGCTCGACACCGAGATGCCGGTGTCGCAGCACGCCGCCGATCAGGATCCGACCAAGCTGAACCTGCGTGCCGGCCAGACCATCCGCGTCGAGGACGCGATCAAGGGTCTCGTCACCCGCTCCGCCAACGACGCCGCCGTGGTCATAGCCGAAGCCATCGCCGGCGACGAGGACGACTTCGCCACCATGATGACGCGCAAGGCCCGCTCGCTCGGCATGTCCAGGACGGTCTACCGCAACGCCAACGGCCTCCCCAACGACGAGCAGGTCACGACCGCACGCGACCAGGCCACGCTCGGCCGTGCCATCCAGGAGCGCTTCCCGCGCTACTACCGTTATTTCGCGACCTCGACGTTCAATTGGCGCGGACAGTCGATCCGCAACCATAACCACCTGCTCGGCAGCGTCGAGGGCGTGGACGGCATCAAGACCGGCTACACCCGCGCCTCCGGCTTCAACCTCGTGACCTCGATGCGTCGCGGCAACCGCCACCTGATCGGCGTGGTGCTCGGCGGCCGCAGCGGCGGCTCGCGCGACGCCACCATGCGTAACCTGCTCGCAGAGAACCTCGAGAAGGGCGCGACCACCCACACCGTCGTCGCCGTCACCGAGCGCAACGGCGCAGACGCCAATACCGATGTCGCCGATGCATCGGAGACCCCGGCCCGCCCCGCTCCGCAGGTCCAACAGGCGGCGGCCACCCCTGCCCCCGAAACGGCCCCGCAGCGTCTTGCCTCGCGCTTGTCGGCGCTGGCGGCCGCGACCGCCGCGATGCCGCCGGCTCAAGCCAGGCCGGACACCAGCAAGCCTGAGGTTCGGCCAACTGAATCCAGGATCGAGCCCGCGCCGCTCACCAATGGCGTGATCTCGAGCCAGCCGCTCTCCATCATCCCCGGCTCGTCCGAGCCGATGAAGCCGGTCCGGGTCAAGACGGTTCAGGTCAAGGCCGGCACCGTGAAGGTCGCCTCCGCCGCGCCGGCTCAGGTCGCACCGCAGGTCACGAGCACGATTGCAGCCCGCTCCGACGTCGCGGAGACTTCCGGCGCCGTCGTCGCCCGCGCCGATCTCATCAACAAGCCCGAGATGGCGAGCCAGCCGGAAGCGCCGAGGGCCGAGCTCACCCGCACCGAGATGCCCCGTCAGCCGGCGGGCTTCGGCACCGGCAATGGCATCCTCGGCGTGCTGCCGGCCGCACCGGCCGCCGCGCCCACTCCGGCTGCTGCGAAGCTCGCTTCGGCCGATCCTGTGCCGCAGCCGATCCAGATGAGCGCCACCACCAAGCCGGTCGCCACCCATAGCGGCTGGATCGTCCAGGTCGGCGCACTCGAGAGCGAGAACGAAGCCCAGCAGCGCATCGACGCCGCGCGCAGCTCGGCCCGCGGCCTGCTCAGCAAGGCCGACCCGTTCACCGAGCCGGTCCTCGCCAAGGACAATCGCAAGCTTTACCGGGCCCGTTTCGCCGGGCTCGAGCGGGACCAGGCCGAAGCCGTCTGCCGCGCCCTGAAGCGCGCCGACATCTCCTGCATCACCGTCCGCAACTGATCTGTCGTACCACTCCAATCAAAATGCCCGCGCCTTGCGCGGGCATTTTTGTTTGGGGATGCGGCGATGCCAGTTCCGCGACAACCTCTCGTCAAGGATTTACGGTTAAAACTTTACTCAAGGGATCGACCACGCCGACAAAGGCGGGCATCGGGGCGACGGCAGACAGAGCAAGTAGAGTCTACGCGGTACGGGCGTTTGTAGCGTAGTGCCGGAGTTAGCCGTTATGCGTGCGAAGCAGAGTATCCTTGGCCTCGTTCACACGGGCAGCGAGATACGTCGAGCCCCCCTGGTCGGGATGGAGTTTCTTCATCAGGGACTTGTGCGCCCGGCTGATGTCGTCGCGCCCCGCGCCCGGCTGCAGGCCAAGGATCTGATAGGCTTCCTCCGCCGTCATTTTGCCGCTCGGCGCCGTGCGGCGCTGCCGCCCTGCCGCATCGCCTTGCGCGTTCTGACGCCAAGCGGGAAACCGGCGGTCCAGATAGCTTTCAAGTAGCGCCACGCTCTCGGCGTCGAACGCCGGAGCCATCGCCAGCAGGCCAGCGAGATCGAACTCGTTGAGATCGCGCCCGGCGTGAGGGCCGGCGACGATCTGGCCGGCGAGCTGACCCGAATCGTGGTCGAGCCGCATGTCCAGGAATTGCGAACGTACGCGCGAGGCCTGTCCGGACGGCCGCGTTGCGCCACCGCCGAACAGCCCGCCGATATTGCCGAAGCCGGCATTCGCCAGCGGCGTCCAGCCCAGGAGCCCGGCGCCGAAAATCCCGAGCGGGATCGCCACCGCCAGCTCGCCCCGCAGGCCCGTGAACGCTGCGACCGCGAGCGCCACCACGCCACCACCGAACTTGATGGTGCGCGCCAGCACCGCCGGATTGGCGGAGCGGAACATCTGGAGCAGCAGATAAAGCGTGATAACGGCGACGGCGCCGGCGATCAGGGTCATGGCCGGAATATAGTCGCCCTCACGGCAAAATGCATGGCGTCCGTCTCCGGCGCGGGCCGCTACTTCATCTGCCCGATCAGCTTGGCCGCACCGCTCGCATTCTTGGCCAGTTTCAACAGCGCCTCGCGGCCGCCGGCCGCATAAGCTGCTGCAGCGCGCAGCAGTTCGCGGAGCTGCGCCGCCGCGCCGGGATCGAATCGGCACCAGGCCCCGCCGGTCAGCCGCGCGATCTCGCGAAAGGCCTGCTCGGCCACGGCGTCGGCGCCTTCCTGAAACACGAACACGGGGACCTTGAGCATGCCGAGCTCGCCGGCCTTGGCGCAGAGCTCGTCGACCTTCTCCTCCATGGCATCGCCGACGAAGACGACCGCACGCACGCCCGATGCGACCGCCTCGCGCCGCACGTCGCTCAGCACCTTGCCGATCTGGGTGTCGCCGCCGCGACAGTCGATCTTGCTCATCAACGTCGCGAGCTTGGCGCTGTCGGAAATCCAGCCCGTGGCACGACACTCGTTCAAGCCGCGATAGTAGACGAGCCGGATGTCGAGGCTGCCGATCGCTGCGGCCTCGCGGAACATGTCCGCCTGGAGCGCGCAGGCCATGTCCCAGGTCGGCTGCCGGCTCATCGTCGCATCCAGCGCGAAAATCAGTCGCCCCTTCGCGCCGGGGGCGTGCGGCGACAGCGCCCGCGCCTTGGCGACGAACGCGGCGATGTCCTCCGCGGTGCTGGCTTGAGGCAGCGTGCCGCCGGTTTGGCTCGAGACGGCATCACGGCCACGCGGTTTGACGGGTTCGCCGGGCATCCCTGCTCGCTTCTTGCGTGAGCGGCTAATGTGGATAGCGCCTGCGGCCCGGTCAATGTGCAAAGCCTCCGCGAGCGGATGCCGGCGGAGGCTTTGCAGGTCGTGCAGACGATCGGAGCGGTGTCGGTGTCCGCTGGTGTCGGTCTCAGCAGGTCGGTGTCAACTCTTGGCAGGCGCCATCAGAGCAACCGGACCGGGCTCCAGGATATTGGGCGGGGCCGAGCGCGTATCGACAGGCGCCACGCCGCTGTCGGTATCGGTCAGGAACTTGTCGAGCATGCCCTGGATCGAGTTCTTGGCCGCATCCGGACCGGTGTCGCGCATGTCGTTGTGCTGGAATTCAGTCTTCACGACCTGGATGCCGGCCTTCTCGCATTCCTCGTCGGTCGGGATGACACCGGCGTCGGTCTTGAACTGCGGATCCTGCGAACGGAACGACAGGATCTTGAACTTGCCGGCAGTGACGAAGGGCACGCGCAGATTGTCGAGCGTGACGACCTTCTTGACCTCATCCGGATACTGCTTGGCGAAATACATCGTGATGTCGCCGCCCATGGAGTGGCCGACCATCGTCACCCTGTCGTAATCGGCGTTGGGCTGAACCTTCTTCATCTCCTGCATGGCGAGATGGATGTTGGCAACGCCGCGCAGGATCTGCGGCAGCCGGCCGACATAGAGCTCGCCGGGCTTGGTCACCATGGGAGGATCGGTCGGCAAATCATGCTGCGGGCTTACGACCATGTAGCCGCGCGCCGCGAAGATGTTGGCGAGGAAGCCGTACTCGGTATTCTTGACGGTGTTGCCGTGATTGATCACTGCAACCGGCAGCGTGATCATGCCGGCATCGGCCTGCATTTCCTTGTCGCGGCGGACCGCGATATCGACAGGCACGGGACGGTTGTCGCGCGAGGCGTCGTAGAAGGTGATGGTCTCGTGCCTGATCGCCCACTTGCTCGCCGTGACATAGGCGACGCCGCAGAGGGCACTAACCGAAACCAGAACGGCAATTCCACGCTTCATTTTCGTCCTCAGCCTCAGGCTCTTGCGGCCTGAATCCCTGTTGAAAATCGTGTTCTTCCGGGGCTCTTCGGCCCCTGGTCGCCTATTCCCTAATATATGTCACAGCCGCGTGACAGGAAGCTTAAATATTGTGAACCTTCAGCCCTTTCATTGTGCGGCGCACGCGTTTCTTGGGCATCCCGTTCTCAGGCGGCTATGTCAGGTGCAGCCACCATCCTATGCAACCGGTCCCGATTTGGTGCAATTTCACGGTAAATACTGGGTGAAACGGCCAAGCCCGCACTCAGTTCCGGCGGGAACCGGCAGCTTCAATCGGCTGGAAGTAGCGATATACCGCCGCCTCAGGCGCCGAGGATGTCGTGGACCTCGAGCGGCTTGTCGACCTGGCTGAACCACTCGGCGCGATTTGCCGCACGGCGGCGGCCGCGTTCGTCGAGCGGCAGCTTGAGCTGACGGAGCAGGCCCGTCACCTCTTCCCGCGCGGTGAGATGGCCAAGGTTGGGCCGCATGCCGAGCGTTGCCTCGTCGATCTCGTCGAGCGCGGTCAGGCCGCGCGGAAAAAATTCGCGATAGACGACGCGCTCGGCGAAGCCGTCGACGTAGCGGAAGCCGAGCCGTAGCGACAAATCCTTGAGGCCCTCGGCGACGAGCTGCTTGTTGCGGGAGCCGAGCATCGACAGGCGGTTGCGCACGACGATCCAATCGGTGCTGGAGCCGTCGAGCTGGCGCCGCTTGCGCCTGACATCCCGCACCATCTCGGCATAGTGGCTCTCGCCCGTCACTGCGTAGTTGGCGGGATCGACGGTGCCGAGCACGTCGAAGTCGAGGAAGCTGTCGTTGATCGGCGTGACCAGCGTGTCGGCCATCGAGTGCGCCAAGCGCATCAGATAGCTGTCGGTGCCCGGCGTATCGATGACGATGAAGTCGAAATTGCTCTCGACCGCCGAGACCGCCTCCATGAACTGCAGGAACTCGGAATTCTCGTTCTCGGCGATCTGCATGGTCTCGCCGAGCTTGATGCAGCGATGCACCGGCAGCTCGAGGCCGAGGCCGGTGCGGCGCGCCCAGGCGGAACGGTTGCCGATGTAGCGGGTAAAGCTCTGCTGACGGCAGTCGAGGTCGATGGTGGCGACGCGCTGGCCGGCCTTCAGCAGCGCGACCGCGATGTGCAGGGCGGTGGTCGACTTGCCGGAGCCGCCTTTTTCGTTGCCGAGCACGACAACATGCGCCGAGCCGGATTGGCCTTGGCTAGCTTGCACAAGCATAGTGATCCTCAACACCCCTAATGAATATCTTCGAGTTGGCCGCGTCTGCGGTCAAGTGAAATGCGTGACAGTAAATGCAAATCGCACGCGCCGTTGTTCGACATGAATCACGGCGCCATCCCTCGCCTGTGATTCAGCCCACGATGTCGCGACATCATGCGCGGCCTCGCGCGGGATGCTGTGCCGCATCCGAATGCATGGCGTCCACGATCGACCCTTGTTAAGGTTAGCCGGCCGGGCGCCGGGACGCGCCCGCCTCCCATTCCCAACCTGTCGAGTCCTGATGTCACGAAGCCCCTTGATCGCCCGCACGGTCCCCGCCTTGCGACGCGCCGTCGACAATCTTCGCAAGCGAAAGGCCACGATCGCGCTGGTCCCGACCATGGGGGCCCTCCATGACGGGCATGTGTCGCTGGTGCGCCTCGCCAAGCGGCGCGCGAGTCGCGTCGTGGTGTCGATCTTCGTCAACCCGACCCAGTTCGCCCCGACCGAGGACTTTGGTGCCTATCCGCGCACCTGGAAGTCCGATCTCGCCAAGCTCGCCGCCGAGGACGTCGACATCGTCTGGCACCCCGGCGCCGAGGCGATGTATCCGGGCGGCTTTGCGACCCGCATCGTGCCGGAGGGGCCGGCGCTGGCCGGCCTGGAGGACCGCTTCAGGCCGCACTTCTTCGGCGGCGTCGCCACCGTCGTCGGCAAGTTGTTCACGCAGTGCCGGCCGGATGTCGCGATCTTCGGCGAGAAGGATTTTCAGCAGTTGCGGGTGGTGACGCAGATGGCGCGCGACCTCGACCTCGGCGTCAAGGTGACCGGCTCCCGCACCGTGCGCGAGCGTGATGGGCTCGCGATGTCTTCGCGCAACGTCTATCTCTCGCCGGAGGAGCGGCAGACCGCGACCACGCTTTACCGCGCCATGAAGGACAGCGCCGGGCGCATCCGCGCCGGCGAAGCGATCGCATCCGAGATGGCGCGCGGCGCCGGGATGATCACGGCGGCCGGCTTTGCGCTCGACTATTTCGAGGCGCGCCATGCCGAGACGCTCGCGCCGGTCACCTCGCGCAAGGACGGCCCGTTGCGGATCCTGGTGGCGGCCAAGCTCGGCACGACCCGGCTGATCGACAATATCGCGGTGTAACCGCCAGGGTCGATCTTGCGCGTTCCCTCGCCCGGATGGATGATCGGCGCGAGGGAACGGGCCGGCTGGCAGGGGCATGTCATTCATCCGCACGATGATCGTGAACGGCGTGCTGGCGCTTGTCGCCGCGACTGCCGCCCAGGCGCAACAGCGCCCGCCGGTCGGCCTGTACGGGTCGCCGCCGGATGCGATGATCTTCTACGTCGCCCATGGCCCCGCCGGGGCCTGCGGACCGGGCTGCTCCGACTGGATCGCCGCCGAGGGCACGGTGCAATGGGACAGCTACAAGCGGCGGATCGCGATTCTCGATCGCCAGGCGGGACACAAGCTGCCGCTCGTCATCCATAGCTGGGGCAGCTCCAACCTCAATGTTGCAGTCAGCATGGGCCGCATCCTGCGCGACCGCGGCCTGGATGCCACCGCCGGCGCGACCGAGGTCGAGGCCTGCGCCGGCAAGCCGGAAGCCGATTGTTTTGCGCTGAAGCGCCCGGGCGGGCCGCTCGGTGCCAAGGTGTCCTTGCCGGATCCGGCATGCGATTTCGCGTGCGTCCTCATGCTCGCGGGCGGGGTGCATCGCAGCCTCCCGCAGGGGGCGACGGTGGTGCTGACCGGCCGCTCCATCCGCAATCGCCGCGCGCCCAACGTGGCGCCCGAACAGCGCGAGAGCCTGACGGCGATCTTTGGCGAGCAGTATCGCAAGTACCTGCTCGAGATGGGCGTCGAGCCCGAACTGGTCGACATCATCGACGCCATCGGGGAAGGCGGGCGTCCGGTCGTGATGCCGCCCTCCGACTGGGCGCGGCTGCACATCGTCACGTCGCCATGAGCGCCGCGTCAGAGCAGTCCGAGATCGCGCAGCTCGCGCCGCATCGGCTCCGGCATCGCCGCGATCGAGCCGGCGGCCGACTTGCCGAGATCGGGCGGCACGGAATCATCGCTGAGATAGCGCCAGCCCTGGAACGGCCGCATCGGCCGCGGCGATACCGAGATCAGCTTCGGCTGCATCACGATCCGGCAACGGCCGATGCCGTCCTTGTCGCGGAACGGCTCGATGCCGATGATCTTTTCCCGCGCGGCGATCTCGCCCTTGATCACCCAGTAGAGCGATCCGCCCGCCAGGATCTCGGCGTCGCGCTTGGGCACCATGCGGGTGATGTGGATGTGATGTTGCGGCAGACCTTTCTTCTTGGCGGTCTGCATCCGTTCGGCGATCCATCCCTTCAATTCCTTGACGGAGTCGCAGCCGACGGCGAGCTTGATCAGATGTAGCGGCATGCCCCAGCATTAGCCGGGCAGCCACGCATTTGGAATGCCAAACTATTCCTTATCCGCAGCCGCAGGAGCCGGGGCTGGGGCCGGCGGGGCGAGCGGAACCGGTGCTGCCGCCGGCGCACGCGCGGCCTTCGGTGCCGGCGGCTTCTTCGCAGCCGGCGCCGCTGGAGCAGCGGCCTGCGCCGAGGTCGGAGCGGACGGGCGCGGCGCCGAGGCTGCGCCTCCGGCAGGCGCAGCCTGTCGCACCGCCGCCGTGGGCGGCTCCGGATTCATGATGCTCACCGGCGGCGTCGATGACGCGCTCGGGAACTCCGCATTGGTCGGCCTGCCCGTCGGCATCGATGGCGGCATCCCGGCAAGCGCCGCGGTGGCCGGCATCGCCGGTCCCGTTGCCGTTGCGGGCGCGTTCCAGCCTGGCGCATAGCGTGCGACCAGCGTGTCGTAGAGATGGGAATCCATGTTGGCGGCGACCCGCTGCTGATCGGTCAGCGAGCGGAAGGCGGAGCAGTCGAACTGCGTGCAGCCGTCGCGTGCGACCAGCACCTGCGCGACGAGACCGTAGCGGTCGCGCTCCAGCGCCTTGCGCAGCACCTTCATGTCCAGCGTCAGGCTCTTCTCGGCGGTCGCGGCATCGCCGAGCGCGGTGAGTCGGTCGATCCGCGCGGCGGTGTAGGAGACGGCCGCTGCCGCCGCGTCAGGCGAGCCGAACAGCGCCTTCTCGCAACCGATCGCCACGGCATTGCCGGCGAGATCGTCGAGACAGGACAACGCCGGCAGGCTGGCGACGACCGCTGCCTGCGCGCGCGCCTCGCCCGGAGCCGCCACCTCCGCCGGACCATGAACGCGCACGGTGGCAGCCACGGCGATGGCAATGGAAAGCAGCGCGATGACCGTCAGCGCGCCGTTGGCAACCGACCTTTCGGCGCGCAGCAGCGTGATCAGGAGGATCAGTCCGAGGAAGCCGGCGGCTACCAGGATCATCCACATCGGTACGGCCTGCGAGCGCCCGATCTGGTCGAACGAAGTGGCCCATGCCCAGTTCATGCGCGACGTCCCCTCACGCGAGCAAAGAGCGAATGGTCAAAGCGAGCCCCCGCGAGTCGGCAACTGCCCCCGGTTCACCATGTCGAGGCGAAGGGGGCCTTTTGACGGCGAGCGAAGCGAATTCGTCCGCGATGTCAATGCGCGGCACAGTCATCCGTCAGGATTGGGCGAGCTGGCTTTCCTTGGCGACGCGCTCGAAAGCTTCAGTCGAACTCTTGATGCGGTACTGGCAGTCGTCGCCATCCGTCGGAAGCAGGCGGATGATCTCGTATGAGCCACTCGCAGCCGGGCGCGCGACGTTGCTGGCAGTGAACAGTACGCGCGTTCCCACGGGGAATTTATGCTTCAACGCCCATCTCCATGACTCAAACAGCGCCGGCCGTGCCCAGGGTCCCACTGCGACGGACCGGCTGAAAACCCGGTGTGACATATAGCACGCGATGCGGCGTTTTGGCCAGCGGTATACAGGCATGGCAAATAGGCCGATCCGGCAGTATTTTCAGGACGATAGTGCGGGAACCGGTGAGTGGAGGATACCGCTGGAACCCGCTCCCTCAGGCGGTGTGGGGCAGATGACCCTCCGGGCTTGCCTGGTCCACGGCCTTGGGCAGTTCCTGGGCCAGAATCTGGCCGAGCTGGTCGACCGGGATGTTGTAGCGTGCCGCGAGCTGGCGAACGGTTTCGTTGCCGAGCACCGCACGGAGCTGGTCGGCCGAGATCGGCAGGTTCTGGCCATTGCCGAGCCAGGACTTGACCTGGTCACCGAAGCCGGACTGCTGGAGCTTGGCGACGATTGCGCTGAGGCCGCCCTGATTGTTGCTGCCGAGCACCTCGTTCAGCACGGCGGGCAAGACCGCGGCGCCGAGCTGACCGAGCGCGCTCCGAAGCGCGGGGTTGTTTTCCAGCGAGTCCAGGATTCCCATGACCGTGCCCTCTCCCAAGCGGTCTTTCCACCGCGATTGAGCGCCGCCAGCCTGCACACCGTCAAGCGGCGCCCGATCACATTCGCGGGTTAGACGTTCTCGAACCTCTCGATGACGAGCGTTTCGGCGATGCCGTCGCGAGTCCATTCCTGGAACGCCGGCAGCGCCATCATCGTGTCCATGTAGGCCCTGGTCTCCGGCGTGACCTCGATCGCGTAGGTGCGGAAACGGTGCACGACCGGGGCGTACATCGCATCCGCCGCACCGAAGCGGCCGAACAGGAACGGTCCCTTGGCACCGTAGCGCGCCCGGCACTCCCGCCAGATCTCCTGCACACGCGCGACGTTGGCCTTGGCATCCGCCGACAGCGTCACGGCGCCCACGGGGCGGTGCAGGTTCATGCCGCATTCGTTGCGCAAGGCCATGAAGCCGGAATGCATCTCGGCGCACACCGAACGGGCGTGCGCGCGGGCGGCGACATCGTCGGGCCACAGCTTCACGTCCGGGTAGCGCTCGGCGATGTACTCGATGATGCTGAGCGAATCCCACACCGTGATGTCGCCGTCGACCAGCACCGGCACCTTGCCGGCACGGCTGAAGGACAGGATCTGATCCTTGTCCGCGGGATTATCCGTGTAGAGCGGAATGACGGTCTCGACGAACGGGATGTCATTGGCGCGCAGTGCGAGCCATGGCCGCATCGACCATGACGAGTAATTTTTGTTTCCGATCGCGAGCTTGAGCGCTGCCATGTCGCTGGTCCTTCCCTGAGTCCCCTGGATGCGGCTGCTTTTAGCGCCATCGCCTGCCGCCAATCAATCGTTGCCGCACCCGGCCGCGCATGGCAATCGTTGCGATCTTCGCGAGGAGTTAGACATGAGCAGGCATTGGGTCGACATCACGGCGGTCGGCTTCTTCATCATCGAATGGCTGGTCTATGCCCTCACGCTGGAGCACTCGGCCTATGGCCGCGACAGCCTGTCGGCGCGCATGAACCGCTATCGCGAGGTCTGGGTGCGCCGCCTGCTCGACCGCGACACCCGGATGGTCGACATGCAGATCATGGCCTCGCTCCAGAACGGCACCGCCTTCTTCGCCTCCACCAGCCTGTTCGCGCTCGGCGGCGCGCTGGCGCTGCTGCACGCCACCAACGACGCCATCACCATCCTCGCCAAGCTCCCGATCGACCTCAGCACCTCGCCCGCAATGTGGGAGTTGAAATGCGTCGGCCTGGTGCTGATCTGCGTCTACGCCTTCTTCAAATTCGCCTGGGCCTATCGCCTGTTCAATTATGTCGCGATCCTGTTCGGCGGCATGCCGCCGGCCGACCGGCGCGACACGCCCGAGGCCGAGGCCCACGTCATCCGCACCTCGCGCCTGTTCGAATCCGCCGGCCGCCACTTCAACCGCGGCCAGCGCGCCTTCTTCTTCGCACTCGGCTATCTCGGCTGGTTCGTCAGCCCCTGGGTGCTGTTCGTGACCACGGCGGCGGTGGTGGTCGTGACCTGGCGAAGGCAGTTCGCGTCCAGTGCCTGGGCGGCGATGGCGCCGGAGGAGGTGGACGGCGATGGGGGGCCGAGGCGCGGTCATTGATCCCGGCTCTCTCCACGTCGTCATTGCGAGCGCCTTGTCCGCCATAGCTCGAAGAGCGACGGCGGAAGCGAAGCAATCCAAAATCTTTCCGCAGCGGCAGTCTGGATTGCTTCGCTATGCTTCCGATGACGACACGACTGGCTCCGTCACTTCCTGCGCATCGTCCCGGACCGGCAATCGAATCTGGCCACAGGCCGATCCATCTGCCAGAGCTCCACGTCGTGACCGTCGACGAGTCTCTCCGCGGAGCTGATCGCAGCTTCGTCGTCGATGCAATCCATGTGGATCATTCTGATGGGACGATCGTGTAGTCCCACGATCAATGCACGGTAAGCGGACATTTTGGCCTCCAGGCAAGGCGCGATAGCAAGCGCGGGCCGGAAGAATGGCGCTGCCGGCATTTGAATGCGATGGGGAGTGCATCGTCTGTTTATAAGTGCGGCGTAAGTTGCCGGCAGCGCTCGGCCGAGGCCGATCCTATGCCGATCCTATGCAATCGCGATCGCGCCAATCTCGAAATCATACGGCATCCAGCACCATATCCGCTCCGTCGCGCAAGCTCGCGCGGCGTAGCGAACTGGTGAAATGATGTCGAATTCAGGGGTTAGCGACAGGATCATCGATCCGATGATGGCCATCGCGAACTGCTCGACGCGGCAACGCATCGTCGTGGTCGGCGCAAAGAGCATGGAATTGATGATGGAGCTGCACCGTCGCGGATATCTGCTGGCGGCGGCGGCAGGTAATTGCGGCCTCCCGGCCGGTCAATATGAAGTCGCGCTCGTGGATTGGCGGCGACGCACGCTTCACACACTCGATGCGACAGTGGATTGGCTCGACGATTTCCTGAGCCCCCGCGCCGTGCTGGTCATCTGGCTCGACGCGCAGAAGGCAGCCGCGAAGGAAGCATTGCGTGCCGCGGTGACGAAGCGCGGCTTCGTGGTCCTGCAAGGCGCCGACCATCCCTGCGGCAGCGTGCTTCTGGCGCGCCGTTCGGAGGCCATCGCCCTTCGGCAGGCCGCGTGAACATCCGCCGAAACTCATGGATTTGATCCGATGCCAAAATCGAATATTCGACGCACCGTCATTCGCGCGTGGATGGCTCTCGCACCGGCGCAGCGACGCTCCGCCGAGCAGGCCGGCGCGTTTGCACGGCACACCATCGAAAGACATAGCCTGCCACGCAGCCGGAGAACGCCGCACGCCGTGATCATGGCGTGGTTGAAGCCGCGAACCGGGAGGCCTTAGCTCGCAGGATGGATGGAGTGGAGCGAGCCGCCTACCCTCCGCCAAAATCCCGCGGCGAGAACGGCAGGTCCAAGATCTTCCATTCGTCGTACTTGTCGGCCGGCAGCATCTTGTAGGGCTGGCAGGCCTGGAGCGCTGCGGTCGCGGACTTCACGATGGCCACGCCCTTCGCGGATGGCGGAGCTTCGATCAGGATCGGCGGGCGCGCCAGCGTGCCGTCGGTGGCGAACACCGTGCGCAGCTTGATGTTGACGTTGTCGGTCGGGTCGACCCCGGCCGACAGTTTGGCGCAGCTCTTCAGGTGGCGACGCAGCGCGGCGATGACTTCGGGTGGCAGCTTGGCTGCGATTGAATCCTTGGCATCGCCGCCATCGTCCTTGGGGGCGTCTTTCGGCAGCTCCAGCGGCAATTCCGGCGGCAGGCCCAGCATGACGCCGTACTTGACCGTCACGTCAGGCTCCGGCGCCTGATAGGCCGGCGGCGCGGCCTGTGGCTGCTGCATCGCTTGTGGCAGCGGCTGTTGCGACGGCGGCTGCGGCATCGTCTGGGGCGGCGGTTGTTGCTGGGGTTGCGGAGGCGGCTGTTGCGACGGCTGCGGCTGTTGAGGCTGCGGCTGCACATTGGCCTCCCGCTGCTTCGGTGCCTCAGAGGGCTGCGGCTGTTTCTGCTGCGGTTCAGGCGAGGCCTGCGGTGACGGTGACGGCGACGGCGCCGCGGCCTGCTGCTTGGTCGCAGGCTTCGGCGCGGCTTCCGCCTTGTCCTTGTCGGTGAAATCCAGTTTCGGCAGTTTCAGGTCCGGCAGCGGCTCCGGCGGCTTCTCTTTCGCCTGCTCCTGAGCCTTCTCCTCGGCCTTGGCCTCCTCCTGCTTCACCTGCTCCGGCGTGACGATGTCCACCGAAACAGTCTCGGGCGCCGCGGCGTGAAACGGATGGACTTCGCTGATCAGGATGATCAGCGCCACCAGCGTCAGATGCGCGACCGCCGACGCTGCAATGTCCGTCCGTATGATCTTCCGCAGTTCCATCGATCGATCTTGGGTTGCCACGCCGGTCCTAGCATACAGCGGCCCCCTCTCAATCCCATTTTGGCGCGAAGCCGAAATCGGTCAGGCGGCCCTTGGGATTTGCCAGCGCGGCGATCTGGGCCATCTCGTCGTCCGAGAGCTCGAAATCGAAAATATCGATGTTTTCCGACAGACGTTCGACGCGCGAGGTGCGGGGGATCGCGGCGACATTCTGTTGCACCAGCCAGCGCAGGCAGATTTGTGCCGGCGTCTTGCGATGCGCGCGGCCGAGCCCAGCGAGCGTCTGGTCGGCCTTGACGCGGCCCTTGGCGATCGGGCTGTAGGCGACCAGCGCGAGGCCATGCTGGTCGCAGGTTGCCCTCACCTTCGTCTGGTCGAGATAAGGATGATATTCGACCTGGTTGCAGACGAGCGGCTCCGGCGACAGCGCCACCGCCTGCTCGATCAGCGCCACGGTGAAATTGGAAACGCCGATGTGGCGGGTCAGGCCCATGCGCTTGGCATGCGATAGCGCACCCAGCGTCTCCTCCAGCGGCACGTGCGAATTGGGCCAGTGCAACAGCAGGAGATCGACGGAGGAGAGCCGCATCCGGGCGAGGCTCTCCTTGACCGAGCGTTCGAGATCATGGGGCGCGAAATGGTTGGTCCAGACCTTTGTCGTGAGGAAGATGTCATCGCGGCGCACGCCGGAGCCGCGCAGGCCGTCGCCGACCTCGCGCTCATTGTCGTAGACCTGCGCAGTGTCGATGTGGCGATAGCCGAGCCGCAGCGCCTGCTCGACCACGCGGCCGCAAGCGCGCCCGCTCAGCTCCCAGGTCCCGAGCCCGAGCGCCGGTATCCTTGCGCCATTGGCCTCGACGAACAGCATGAGGAATCCTCTCTGTTGCGATCGCCTCAAAACATCATCCGAGCGCCATTATGGACCCGGCCCGTGACACTGCCAACGGACGACGCCGGCGCCGGACCGGATATTCAGGGCAATGCTAACGGCAGGTTCGCGCCCGGCCTTGAAGTCAGGCCTTGGCGAGCGCCTGGAACACGGTGTCCGGCGCATGCGCGATCACCGCGAGCAGCGCGCGGGCGGGTCCCCGCGGGGCGCGCTTGCCCTGCTCCCAGTTGCGGATCGTCTCGACGGGCACGCCGAGCTTGGCGGCGAATTCCATCTGGGTGAGGCAGGCGCGGCGGCGCAGAGCGCGCACCGCAAGCGAGCTGGCATCGTCGCCAGCGGCGGCATCGACCGCCGGCTGGATCGGCAACGGCTGGACCGGAAGCGACTGGACCGGAAGCTCTTGCCCATCCCGCAACTCGACGACCCGTCCGTCCGCCTTCAGCCGCAACCGCATGTCCATTCCCCCAAGCACGGGCAATGATGCGGCAAGTCGCTTAAGTTCGGATTAAAGATAGTTGCCGCACTTCCCCTACCTCAACCCGAACCACAGCGTCGCGATGCCGAGGAAGGAGAAGAAGCCGACCACGTCGGTCACTGTCGTGACGAACGTGCCTGACGCGACCGCCGGATCGGCCCTGACACGTTCGAGCGCCATCGGGATCAGGATGCCGCCGAGCGCACCGGCGACGAGGTTGCAGACGATCGCAAGTCCGATGACGATGCCGAGGCCCGGGATCTTGAACCAGGCCACCGCCGCGATGCCCGTGATCAAGGCGAAGGCGAGGCCGTTGACGAGCCCGACCAGGCCTTCGCGCATCACCACGCGCCAGGCGTTGGAGGAGCCGAGCTCGCGCGTCGCAAGCGCGCGCACCGCGACCGTCATGGTCTGGGTCGCGGCATTGCCGCCCTGGCTCGCGACGATCGGCGCCAGCACGGCGAGCGCGACCATCTTCTCGAGCTGCCCCTCGAACAGGCCGAGCACCGAGGATGCAAGAAAGGCGGTGGCGAGATTGACCAGCAGCCAGTTGAACCGCGCCCGCGCAATGGTGAACACGGTGTCGGAGAGTTCTTCGTCGCTGTTGACGCCGCCGAGCGCCTTGAGGTCTTCGTCCGCCTCCTCCTCGATCACGTCGACGACGTCGTCGACGGTGATGACGCCGACCAGGCGATCCTGGGTATCGAGCACCGGTGCCGCGACGAGATTGTACTTGCCGAACATGCGCGCCACCTCCTCCTGGTCCTCCAGGACGGAGACGCGGCGGCGATCCTCGTCGGTCAGCTCGGCAAGCGCTACCGGGCGGCGGGCGCGGAGCAGGACGTCGAGCGAGACCGCACCCTGCCAGTGCTGGTCCTTGTCCACGACGTAGATCTCGTAGAAGCGGTCGGGCAGGTCCGGCGTCTCGCGCATGTAGTCGATCGCCTGGCCGACGGTGAAATCCTGCGGCACCGCGATGAACTCGGTCTGCATCCGGCGGCCGGCGGAATTTTCGGGATAAAGCAGGCTGCGCTCGAGCGCGACGCGCTCCTGCAACGGCAGCTTCTCGAGGATTTCCTCCTGCTCCGCCTCGTCCAGGGTTTCCAGCAGCTCGACCGCGTCGTCGGATTCGAGCTCGCGGACGCCTTCCGCAACGGTCTCCGGCGGCAGCTCCTCGAGGATCTCCTCGCGCACGCCCTCGTCGAGTTCGTTCAGTGCCGAGAAGTCGAAGTCGCGTCCGGTCAGCTCGACCAGGCGAACGCGGTGGTCGGGCGCGAGAGCTCCGATCAGATCGCCGAGATCGGCCTCGTGCAGCTCGGCGACGCAGGCGCGCAGCGCGGCGCTGTCGCCGGCCTCGATCGCATGGGCAATCTCCTCGACGAATTCGTGACGAATTTCGCCGTCTTCATTGCGCATCGGAACGTGGTCGAGTACCGAGGCCTCGGCGGATGGGGCACCGTCCATATGTTCATCCATGGCGCGCCTCGCCGTTTGACAGGTTGGAACGAGTGGTCTGAGCTGACGGTCAGGCAATACCCACAAGCGAACTGCGAGCGCAATGGCAAAGATGCTTCGGCTGAAATGGATGTCGATCTCGGTGGGCGCGGTCTTCGCGGGCCTCATCGGCATCGCCGCTTCGGAGGCCGCGGACTGCCCGCGCAAGGACGCGCTCGGCACCTCGCGCGTTCTGAGCGTCGACGCCAAGACCACGCCGCGCGTCGGCCTGAAGAGCTTTCCGCAGACGCTGCCGCTCGCCGATCACGAGGTCGTGCTGACCTTCGACGATGGCCCGCATCCGCCGACGACGTCGAAGGTGCTGGCGGCGCTGGCGCAGGAATGCGTGCGCGCGACCTTCTTCCTGATCGGCCTGCACGCCTCCGAACATCCTGACATGGTCAAGCGCATCGCGCGCGAGGGCCACACCATCGGCCACCACACCTGGTCGCACCCGTTCATGGCGCGGATCCCGTTCGAGAAGGCGAAGAGCGAGATCGACCGCGGCATCGCAGCCGACGAGATGGCGCTCAAAGGCGTGTCGACGACGACGCCCTCGACGCCGTTCTTCCGTTTCCCCTATTTCGAGGGAACGCAAGCGCAGCTCGACCTGCTGCAGTCGCGCGGCATCGTCGTGTTCGGGGCCGACCTCTGGGCCAGCGACTGGAACGAGATGACGCCGGAGCAGGAATTGAAGCTCGTCACCGAGCGCCTCGCCGCCGCCGGCAAGGGCATCATCCTCTTCCACGACCCCAAGGCACGCACGGCCGCGATCATGCCGGCCTTCCTGCGGTACCTCAGGGACAACGGCTATCGCGTCGTTCACGTCGTGCCGACGGGCACGTCACAGAAGAGTGCCGATGCGCATTGATGCCGTAATGTCACGGCGGTGCAAAATGGGGTGATTTGGGCCCTATTAACAGTCTGTTCATGCTACGGCATGCAAGGATGTAGAGGGTATTGCGCCTGAACCGTTTCTGGGCGTCTCCGACCAATTAAGGCGGCAGTCGCGTAAGGAGGCAGACGAGGTTCATGATCGGAAGTAGCGTTGTTGTTCGGACGCGATCGTGGATCGTCCTGTGTCTGGGGCTGTTGGTCGTCGGTTCACCGGCGGCCCTTGCGGCGGACTGTCCCGGCCATCCGGATGCACTCGGGACCTCCCGCACCCTCGTGGTCGATCCGCGCGAGCATCCGCGCATCGGCACCATGCAGTACCGCGAAACGCTGCCGCTGAAAGACCATGAAGTCGTCCTGACCTTCGACGACGGTCCGCTGCCGAAATATTCGAACCAGATCCTCAAGATGCTCGATGACGAGTGCATCAAGGCGACCTTCTTCATCATCGGCGAGCAGGCCAAGGCGAACCCGGAAGGCGTGCGCAAGCTGATTGCCGCGGGCCACACTGTCGGCACGCACAGCATGAACCATCCGCTGACGTTCGACCGGATGCCGCTCGACAAGGCCGAGGCGCAGATCAACGGCGGCATCGAGTGGACCTCGGCCGCGATGACCGATCCGTCCAAGCTCGCGCCGTTCTTCCGCATTCCTGGCCTGATGCGCGCCGAAGGCGTCGAAAACCTCCTGATCTCGCGCGGCATCCAGGTCTGGAGCGCCGACTTCCCCGCCGACGACTGGCGCCACGTGTCGTCCGACCGCGTCTATCAGCTCGCGATCCAGCGGCTGGAGGCCAAGGGCAAGGGCATCCTGCTGCTGCACGACATCCAGCCGCGGACGGTTGCAGCGCTGCCAAAAATCATCCGCGACCTCAAGGCGCGCGGCTATCGCATCGTGCATGTGGTGCCCGCGACCGCCGACCGGCCGGCGACGCCGACCACGCCGGTGGAATGGCTACTGCATCCGCCGACCGAGACCGTGCCGATCGCGCGCTGGCCGTCCGTGCCGAACTTCGTGTTCGCGCAGACCGAGACGCTGCCGGCGCCGTCGCTTGCCGACCTCAACGCGCAGATCGAGCATCAGCCGCTGCTGCCGCGCAAGACCATGGCGCTGGCGAATGTCGCGGCCACCCTGCCCGTGCCAAACCGCGACCTCTTTGCCATCCCCGAGGGCTCGGTCGAGGTCCTGCTGTCGACGACCTTGTCGCGGCGCGCCGCGGCGCGGCTGGCGATGGCAGCCGAGACGCCCCGTGCAACCAAGGGCAAGACCGGCAAGTCGCGCGGACATCGGACCGCGCACACGGCGCCAGCGGGAGCGAAGCACACCGCGCAGGCTACGGGCACCGCCCCCAAGAGCATTGTCCCCAAGAGCACGGCCAAGAGCACCGCCCCCAAGGGCGCGGCACCGAAGAGTGCCGTGACGCATCCGACCCGCGTCGCCAGCCTGAAGAAGCGCGCGCAGTAAGCTCTATTGCCGCATGATGTTGGCGACGCAGAGCAGCACGATCAGCGCCAGGAAGAACAGGTCCATATAGGACTTGAGCTCGCCGTCGCGGCGCAGCCGGGCAACGTCGGCCACCACCTGCTTGCGCGCGTTCGTTGCGCCCGAACCGTCATTGATCGGAGCCTGCAGGCGCTTGGTCTCCGCCTCCAGCTTCTCGATCTTCTGGAAGAAATAGAACGCACGCAGCGTCGAGGCCGCGCGCATGCCGGCATAGACCAGCACCAGGATCGCGAGGATCGCCCGGTTCTGGTATTTCTCCATGAAATTCAGGCTGAAATAGACCATCGCCATGAAGGCGAAGTTCGTCACGAAGCGGTAGACGAAGCTAAGAAAGACCATGCTGGCTCCAGCCCTGAGCGGTGCGACCGGTCTACCCCATCTTTATTTCGACAAAGATACGATCGCCGGCCGCCTTTTAGCCACGCGCCTTCATAATGCAAGCGAGAGTACCGGGGCCTGCGTGTTCCACGTAAACGCGAGGTTGCCAGCTGCGCGATGGAGATTCACCGGAAGCTACGGTACATTGGCACAGCCACCGCATGTGGGGTCTGCCGATGCCGAAGAAGGGAATCACGGGCCACGACGACTGGGTTCTGACCGAGGCCCTGGCGACCGCGCTCGTCGCGCTGGAGCAGCTCGAACCGAAACACCAGCCGAGCGCGCATATGGACGACATCCGCAAGATGCTGGCGAACGGCAAGGAGCCGTCGGCGGTGAGCCTGCACCTCGCCCAGGCCAAATGCCGCCTGTTTCCGGACACGGATCCGCTCGAGATCTACCGGGAATACGGGATCGGCGACGAATACGGCTGAGCGCGTCGCGCCGGTCCTTCGAGCGCGCTGCTGCCTGGAGCTGAGCGGCAGCCGATCGCTACAACGATCATCCACCTCAATGTTCGCGTGAATTTGAGCTGAGCCGCGAAACGACTTGACGACGGCGCCGCCAGCGAATGTAATGTTATAACATTACATATTTGGTCCCAATGCCCGATCCCAAGCGTCGCCGCCCTATCCCCTTGAAAAGGCTCTTCGATCTCCATGCAAAAGCTCCCCGTCACCGTCTTGTCCGGCTTCCTCGGGGCTGGAAAGACAACTTTGCTGAACCACGTCCTGAACAACCGGCACGGCCTGAAGGTGGCGGTGATCGTCAACGACATGAGCGAGGTGAACATCGATGCGGATCTGGTTCGCGATGGCGGTGCGAACCTGTCGCGGACTGACGAGAAGCTCGTCGAGATGACGAACGGCTGCATCTGCTGCACGCTCCGCGACGACCTCCTGAAGGAGGTGCGCGCCCTCGCCGAGAACGGCCGCTTCGATTATCTCCTGATCGAATCCACCGGCATCTCCGAACCGCTGCCGGTTGCGGCGACCTTCGATTTCCGTTCCGAAGACGGCGAAAGCCTCTCCGATGTGGCGCGTCTCGACACCATGGTCACCGTGGTCGACGCCGTGAACCTGCTCAGGGATTATTCGTCTACGGATTTTCTGGAGCAACGTGGCGAAGCGCTGGCGAACGACAAGCGCACGCTGGTCGATCTCCTCGTCGAGCAGATCGAATTTGCCGACGTGATCGTTCTCAACAAGGTCGACGACGCCCGACCTGAGCAGCGCGAGGCGGCACGGAAAATCATCCGCGCACTCAATCCGGACGCGGATTTGATCGAAGCCAACCACAGCCGGGTCGCTTTCGATCGCATTCTCGACACCGGAAAATTCGACTTCGAGCGGGCGCAGCAGCATCCGCTCTGGTTCAAAGAGCTCTACGGCTTTGCCGATCACGTGCCGGAGACCGAGGAATACGGCGTGACCAACTTCGTCTATCGCGCGCGCCGGCCGTTCGATCCGGAAAAGTTCGACAAGTTCGTCAGGGAGCCCTGGCCCGGCGTCATTCGCGCCAAGGGACACTTTTGGCTCGCGACGCGCCCACAATGGCTTGGCGAGATCAGCCAGGCTGGCACGATCACGCGCACGCAGGCCCTTGGTGCGTGGTGGGCGAGCGTGCCGGCGGAACGATGGCCGGATGATCCGTCCTGGCGGAAGCGGTTGCGTGAGAGCTGGAACGAGATCTACGGCGATCGCCGCCAGGAAATCGTGTTCATCGGCACCGGCATGGACGAAGGCTCGCTCTGCGCCCGTCTGGACGCCTGCCTCGTCCCGGGAAAGCCGGCGATGAACGTCACGGAATGGGCGAAGCTCGCAGACCCCTTCCCGGTCTGGCGCCGCGCGGACGAATCTGCGGAACGCAAATGACCAACGTCGTTCGATTCGTTCCGAAATCCGAGCTCGAGCGGCAGCGCCTCATCCGTGAGGCGCGTGCGATCTACGACAGCATATTCCCGCCGGTTACCGTGTGCGGCGGGCCAGCGGATGATCGCTCAGGCCAAAGTGCGCCCGAGGCGGTCGCCGAAAGCCAACCAAGACAACGGTGAGGCTGAAAGTGGCGCGTTTGGAGGGCGATCGCATTTATTGAAATTTCAATGGCTTGCGGAAATGGGCAAAGAGTCTGGGTGGATCTTCAGCTTTTTCCAGTAGGTTGACCGAGCCTCACAATAGCTTGCGGGACTTCAGCTTGCGGGACTTCGCAACGCGGCGTAACTTTCAACTCCACGTAGCTCATTCGAAAGTAAACTAACGGGTTCGGCCTAGCGGGAGATAGCGATGGCGGATGTCCCATGGCACCTTTCCGGTGACTATTTCGAGAATTGCAGTTGCAGCATCGTGTGTCCCTGCCTCGTGTCGGCGGCTCCCCCGCTGACCGCGCGACCGACCGAGGGCTTCTGTAACGTACCGCTGATCTTCCACGTCGAGAGCGGCCGCTATGGCAACACCGAGCTCGATGGACTCAATGTCCTGGTCATCCTCCACGCGCCGGGCATCATGGCAGATGGAGATTGGTCGGTGGCCGCCTATATCGACCAGCGCGCCAACGATGAGCAGACCGAGGCTCTAGCTGCGATCTTCACCGGCGCCGCCGGTGGTCCGATGGCTGCGTTCACACCGCTGATCAGCAAGAACCTGGGGGTTCGCAAGGTCCCGATCACATTCCGAATCGAGGGCAAGACGCGGTCCGCGGAAATCCCTGAGATTCTGCACATGTCCGTCGACCCGTTGCCGACCATGCATCCGAGCGGGGAAATGTGGGCCAACATCGGCCATCCCGTCAGCCCTGACAGGATGGTGATGGCAGTCGGCGCCGCCGGTAATACGTTCAGCGATCATGGCATGCG
The DNA here is from genome assembly GCF_059512345.1 of Bradyrhizobium sp. Unk1. Taxonomy (NCBI): domain Bacteria; kingdom Pseudomonadati; phylum Pseudomonadota; class Alphaproteobacteria; order Hyphomicrobiales; family Nitrobacteraceae; genus Bradyrhizobium; species Bradyrhizobium sp. Unk1. The sequence continues at coordinate 165,907 of NZ_JCAMOP010000006.1, read as the reverse complement.
CTGGGACAATTCCGGCAAGAACGGCCTCTATGCGCCGATCCGCTGGTCGAACCAGGCGTGATGCAACTCCTGATCCGGCCTTGCGAGAAGGCCGGCAACACTTACTGCAAATGACCGACGGCCCCCTGGAAACCGTGCTGCGGCGCGATCGCTGGATCGTCGGCGGCGCGATCGGGATCATTGTCGCGCTGGCTTGGGGCTATGTGCTCTGGCTCGCCAAGGACATGGACATGGGCGGCATGGACATGACCGGGTTCCGCATGATCCCGGCCGGAATCGGAATCATGTTGCCGGCGAGCGAGCCATGGCGAGCGATCGAGTTCGCGTATGTGTTGCTGATGTGGGTGGTGATGATGGTCGGAATGATGGCACCCTCGGCAGCGCCCATGATCCTCATGTACGCCCGCGTGGGTCGACAGGGGAAAGCGCAGGGCAAGCCGTTCGCTGCGACCGGCTGGTTTGCGGCCGGTTATCTCCTCGCCTGGGGCGGCTTTTCGCTGGCAGCAACCCTCCTCCAATGGGCAATCGAGCGGGCAGTCCTGCTGGATTCCCGGATGACGATCGCCAGCAATCTGCTCAATGCAATCGTGCTGATCGCGGCGGGAGTCTATCAATGGACACCGCTCAAGGACGTTTGTCTCGCCCAATGCCAGTCGCCGTTCCTGTTCCTGATGCGCCACGGCGGCTTTCGCGACGACCTGCGAGGCTGCCTGCTGCTGGGGCTGCGGCACGGAAGCTATTGTGTCGGCTGCTGCTGGGTCCTGATGGCGCTTTTGTTCGTCGGCGGGGTGATGAACGTGCTTTGGATTGCGCTTTTGGCCCTGCTCGTCCTGTTGGAGAAACTTACGCCGATCGGACGATGGATCGCGCGCGCCGCCGGCATTGCGTGCGCGGCCGCCGGCGTCTGGCTACTCGTGTCGTTGCCGCGGTGATGAGCAACCTGCTTGGTGTTCAGTTCGAATTGCCATCGGCAACACCGCAAGTGCAATTCGACCTTACTGTCGCGCCGCGGGCGCCGGAGCGGCGTCGACAAAGCCGACGACAGACTTGAAGCGGCCGTCGTCGGCAATGAAGGCGAAGTCGGTGCCTTTGATGTAGAGCGGTGCATCCGCAGTGGCGCCCGCGACCCAGGAGAAGCGGACATGGTCATGATGGGCTTCAATACCGCTCGCGAGATTGAGCCGGCAGCCAGGAAACTGCCCCTGGGCCTTCGCGATCATGCCGTCGATGGAGTCGTGCCCGCGCCCATCACGAACTCTGTCGACATAGGTGCCGTCCTCGGTCCATGTCGCGGCGACGAGATCGCGCCGTCGCTTCGCGTCCCGCTCGTTCCACGCCGCCAGATACCGCACGACGATGTCGTTGACGCCGACCATCTTGTCTCCCCCATCGCTTGCTCGCTCGGCTGCGACCGCACCTGACGAAAGTCGCGCGCCAAGCGCGGCCATCGTTGATGCCATCAGAAGATTACGCCTGTTCATTCTGTTCTCCCTCGAGCTGCCCCATGCATCGTTCGCGGCGAGCCCCTCGCTGCTGCGCCAGGGTGCGCCGTGCAGTGGAGAGAGTCGATGATCTCGCAAGTCAAATTGTCTGCTCGGAGAACGCGTGCCGCCTCTGCCCCTCGACGACACACATGGAGCCCGACCAGAAAGGTCAACCAGCCCTGGAGGTGAGCGGATTGCTCGCAACCGACAATCTGGTCTCCTCGACCATGTCGTTCACGATGGCGATCGTGGCCTCGTCGGCCGGAAACAGCATTTCGAGAGCAAGCTCCGACAGCGTGACATCTGCGGGTGCACCGAAAACGGTCGTGGTGTTCAGGAACGAGACTCTGCCGAGACGGGTTTGAACACGAAGTGGCGAAACATATCGCTGAGGACCATCTCGCGATGCGAGCGCCACGCTCCCCTTGGGAACCGGGTAGGACGATACTTCGGTCAAAAGAGCGTGGATGACGGGATCCGCCCTCGCCTCGATCTGCTGCTTCAGCACCGTGACGGTGTGGGCGCGCCACTCGACGAAATTCTCGATGCGCGGTCCCATGCCATCAGGATGCAGGATGAGGCGCACGGCGTTGACCGGACTGCGAAGCAGTTCCGGAGAACACCCCTCGTAAAGCTGCGGCAGCGCCGCGTTCGACAGGACGACGTTCCAGTGTCGGTCCAGCACATACGCCGGATAAGGAAGGTGGACCCGGAGGACCTGCTCCATCGCGGATTTGGCGGATGACATCTCTTCGAGAGACCTCTCGGCGAAGGCGGGCGAAAAGCCTGCGGCGAGCAGAAGCACGTTTTGATCCCGCAACGGCAGGTTCAACTGCTCAGCAAGGCGGTGGACCATCTCCCTGCTCGGACGCGAACGACCCGTCTCCAGATATGACAGATGCCGGGTCGAGCTGTTTGCGGCCAGCGCAAGCGCCGTCTGCGACAGCCCCCGGCTGACCCGCCACCTCCGTAGCAATACGCCGAATTCAACTGCGCGGCCGGACATACGACATCCTACCAAGCGCCGCGTCCGCCACACCATGACCTCCGAGGTCATATTCGCGCCGCACGTCAGCGTGTTTTTGACCTACGAGGTTATCGACCGAGCGCGGTCGCGTGAAGCACCCTTCCCGGGCCTGGCGAAGGTCCGAGCCATGGCGCTGGGGCAGGACCAATCATGCCGAGGAGATCATCATGGAGAGCCCAAGCAGTCTGGCCGACCGTTACGTCGCCGTCTGGAACGAGACCGATACGGAGCGGCGCAAGAGCCGGATCGCGGAACTGTGGGGCCCCGAGGGACGGCACTATGTCGGCGACCGCAAGGTCGAAGGCCGGGAAGCCCTCGAGCGACGGGTGCGCGAATCCCATGAGAAGAACGTCAGGAACAATCGCAACCGGTTTCGAGCGGCCGGCGATGCACGCCGGGTGCACGACACCGTGGTCTTTCACTGGGAAATGCTTCCAGCCAGCGGAGATTCCGTTCTGGCCCGCGGGCTCGAATTCCTCGTCGTCGACGACAGCGGAAAAATCGTCGCCGACTACCAGTTCTTTCCAGCCTAAGGGACGACCGCCGTGCAAACGCTGGTCCGTCGCCGGCAATCACGCCCGAACACATGCCGAGGAGAAGCACCGTGCCGGTCACCTATGTCATCAAGTTTGACGTCGTGCCCGAGCAGCGCACGAATTTTCTGCGGCTGCTCGGGGCGGTGCTCGACGCGATGAGAAACGAGCCGACGTTTCATCAAGCGGTCCTGCATCGCGATCCGGCGTCCAAAAATCGCTTCATGCTCTACGAGACCTGGGAGAGCCATGACGAGGTCGTGAACGTTCAGATCAAGCGACCCTATCGAGACGCCTGGCATGAGGCGCTTCCCGCACTGCTCGCACGCGATCGCGATATCGAGGTTTGGGAGTCGCTGCGGAGCGACTATGCTCGAAGTCTTCTGAGCTCCAATTGACGGCGTTACAGCGTCGCCAGCGGAGACTCTACCGCACGAGCGCGGCGTGCCACCTGGTATCCCGTCTCCGGCGTCTGCATCAACTTCCAGGGGGCTTGTTGGCGCAAATTCGCGCCGCAAAAGGGCGGCTTTCAAGCCACCCGGAAACAACACTTAGATTTCAATTGGTTACATGCCTTGGTGCGCTCGGAGGGACTCGAACCCCCACGATTTTACTCACTGCCACCTCAAGGCAGCGCGTCTACCAATTCCGCCACGAGCGCTTTGGGGATGCCGGCTTAGGGCTTGAGGCCTGCCGGATCAACGGCGCCGATCTAACAAATCCATCAGAGGGGTACAAGCCTGCAAAGGCCCCGAATTCCACAAGCTTGGCAGGAAAAATCCGGACCCCTGCCCGGATCGGCCCTATCGAGTGCCCCGGCCCTACAGGATGCCCCGGGGCCGCTACCGCGTGCCCCGGCCCTACCGCGTGCCAGTCGTGCGCGGCAGCATCTGCTTGACCTCGACCGCGATCCGGTTGCGGTCAACCAGCACGACGCCGGAGGCGACCGGCAGGTTGTTGGCGAGAACCTTGACCTCGTCGGCCTCGGTTGCGTCCAGCTCGATGATGGCGCCGCGGGAAAGACGTAATACTTGATGGATTGGCATGGTGGTCGTCCCGAGGACGACCATGAGATCCACGGTGACTTTGTCGAGAGTGGGCACTGTCAGGACCGCCGCAACTTGGGACTTAAGCCAAAGGACTTGGCATTTGCTCCTGAGATGATCACCACGTTATGGTTAGCCAATGGTTAATTCGCCTCAAAACCCCCGCCAAGACCTCGATTTGACGTCGTTTTCCGCCTCCACCGGCGAGCCTGTGGAGTGGCGAATCTCGGACGCGCCGGTGCCCTATCCGGAAGCCGTGGCCGCCATGGAGGCGCGAGTCGCTCAGATCGCCGCCGGCGAGGCGCCCGAGCTGGTCTGGCTGCTCGAGCACCCCCCGCTCTACACCTCCGGCACCTCGGGCAAGGACACCGACCTGCTCGATCCCCGCTTCCCGACCTTCGCCACCGGGCGCGGCGGGCAGCTCACCTATCACGGGCCCGGCCAGCGGGTGGCCTATGTCATGCTCGACCTCAAGCGGCGCCGGCCGGACGTCCGGGCCTATGTCGCGAGCCTGGAGGAATTGATCCTGCGGACGCTCGCCGCCTTCAATGTCCGCGGCGAACGGCGCGAGGACCGGGTCGGCGTCTGGGTGAAGCGCCCGGACAAGGGGCCCGAGCACGAGGACAAGATCGCGGCGATCGGCGTGCGGCTGAAGCGCTGGGTCTCATTCCACGGCATCGCCATCAATGTCGAGCCGGAGCTGTCCCATTTCGCCGGCATCGTGCCCTGCGGCGTCGCCGATCCCCGCTACGGCGTCACCTCGCTGGTCGATCTCGGCCAGCTCGTGACCATGGCCGATGTCGACGTGGCGCTGCGCCAGGCGTTCGAGGAGCTGTTCGGACCAACCCGCGCGCTGGTGGCGGAAGCGGCAGTCTAACTTTTCCTGTTCGAGCCTGACCGGCGCATATTCTCCGCTTGTAGTGGAATCGGCTATGCTTGTGTCAGGTGCCGCCCACGCCTCCCCCCTCCGCCGGGAAAGCAGACCTCATGCCGGGCGAATAGATCATCGGACCGACTGTTCGAGCGCCAGGCATAAGGAGGGATTGCGCTTTCTGCTCGCAATGGGAGGTTTTGACGATGAGACTCTCTGCGCCGATCTATCATCTGAAGCGACGAGCCAAGCGCCTGTCGCGCGAGGAAGGCATTCCGCTCCACGACGCGCTTGACCGCATCGCTGCGGCGGAAGGGTTTTCCGCCTGGAGCATGCTCGCGGCAAAGGCCGCCGCACTCACGCCCGCCAATCGCCTGTTCCCGCAATTCCGCCCGGGTGATCTGGTGCTGGTGGGCGCGCGCCCCGGTCAGGGCAAGACCCTGATGAGCCTCGAACTTGCCGTGGAGGCCATGAGGTCGGGCCATCGCGCTGCGTTCTTCTCGCTCGAATACACCGAGAAAGACGTCTTCGACCGCTTGCGGGCGATTGGCGTGGACCCCGCGCAACTCGCTGACATGTTCGAGATCGACTGCTCCGACGCCATCAGCGCCGACTACGTCGTCAAGCAGATGGCCGCGGCGCCTCGTGGCACGGTCGTGGTGATCGATTATCTGCAACTGCTCGACCAGAGGCGGGAAACTCCTGATCTCGCTGTTCAGGTGCGCGCACTGAAATCCTTCGCGCGCGACGCCGGGCTGATCGTCGTCTTCATCTCGCAGATCGACCGGTCCTATGATCCGTCGGTGAAGCCCTGCCCGGACCTCGACGATATCAGGCTGCCGAACCCGCTGGACCTCAAGCTGTTCGACAAGACGTGCTTCATCAACAATGCCGAAGTCCAGTTCCGCGCGGCGAGCTGATGGCCTCAGGCCGCGGGTGAGTTTCTTCACCCGCGGCCTGCGACCTCACGCCGCCTGCAGCGAAACTTCGAGCTTGCCGGCGATGTAGCGCCGCTCCTGGGTCAGGCCGCCAAAACCGTAGGCATCGCTCTTGACCTCGTCGACGTGCAGATACGTCTCGGGATGCAGCGGGCCCAAAATCTCGGCCATGCGCTTGAACATCGCGGCGAGATAGGCCGCCTTCTCGTCCTTGGTGTTGGTGCCTTCGCTGACATGGACGTCGATCCAGTAGCTGGCAAGCTTCTGCTCGGCGAGCGACTTGCCGCCGGCGAACCAGTCGCCTGCGTCGACCGATTTCACGATAATGGCGGTCACCCTGGGATCCTTGTGCAGGATTTTTGCGGTCAGCTCGGACACGGCGTTGGCGATATCGGCCTTCAGCGACGGCGACTGGCGGGAGGTGGTGTAGGACACGGTGATCAGGGGCATGGTCGTTCTCCTCAAGATGCTGCGCGGAGTTTGCGCGGCGTTGATGAGAAGCTAGACCTTGCCCCGTCATTTTGATATCTTATCCTTACTGATACCAGTGATAATGATACGTAATGACAGCAACCCTCGACATCGCCACCATCAAGGCCTTCCTGCTGGTCGCCGACCTCCAGAGTTTTACGCGTGCCGCCGAAGCGCTCGGCACGACGCAGGCCGCCGTCAGCCTGAAGCTGCAGCGGCTGGAGACATTGCTGGGAAAGCGCCTCGTCGAGCGCTCGCCGCGGGCGGTCCGGCTCACCGCCGACGGCGCCGCGTTCCTCGATCGCGCCCGCGCACTGATGGAAGCGCATGACCGCGCACTCTCAGGCGAGGCGCCGACCGCACAGTCGCTCTCGCTTGGCATCTCCGATCACGCCGCGGGCCCCGAGCTGGTGCCGCTGCTCGAACGCCTGCACGCAATGTCATCGAACCTCACCCTCGCCGTCACCATCGGCTTCTCGCGCGAGATGCAGGACGCCTACGACGCAGGTCAGCTCGATGCCGTGATCGTCCGCCAGGAAGGCAGCCGCCGCGGCGGCGAAAAGCTGGCCGAAGACGAGTTCGGCTGGTTCGCGTCACGGCGCTTCACTCTGCCGAAGGGTGAGCCGCTGCCGCTCGCAACCCTCGCCCCGCCCTGCGGCGTCCGCGCCGTCGCCGTTCGCGCGCTCGACAAGGCCGGCATCGCCTGGCGCGAACGCTTTGTCGGCGGCGGCGTTACGGCGGTGGTCGCGGCCGCGCTTGCCGGGCTCGCAATCGCACCGCTCGCGCGCCGGATCGCGCCGGCAGGCCTGATCGACATCGGGCCTGTGCACAAGCTGCCGAAGCTCGGCAGCTCGAAGGTAATGCTGCATTCGAAGGTCAGCGATCCCGCCAAGCTCGCGGCGCTGCGTGCGGTGGCGGCGACGTTCCGAAGCGTGGCAGCCTAGCGCTTAGGCTGCCCTTCCTCGCCCGCATACTTGCCCGCGGCAAACCAATAGACGATTCCCGCGAGAGCTCCGGCCAGTACAAAGAGCAGCCCCAACGGATGGTTGGCCCCAACGGTGATCCGCCAAATGAATGCACCGATCGCCGCACCGGCAGGAACGTAGAACAACACAGAGCGAATGCGGAGCGCTTCCCCGAACAAGATCACGAGTGCGGCCGGCATCCCACTGAGCAGGCAGACCAGGATCAAGATCAGCGGCAAGACAAACAAGACCAAGGTGATGATACCGCCGAGGTTCTCCTCAAGACCCCGGTACGGCAGGGACAGGATCATCGCGATGACCGGCAATGCCGCCAATGTCGTCGCTGCCGTCAAGCATCCCCGAAACCAACCGTTCACCACACGCGGGCAGCTATCGCAAGACATGACATCACCTCACAAAATCGCCTCGAACGCGCTGCGCAGCGTTTCGTGCCGAAAGACAAAACCGCGGCTCAGCGCCTTGTTCGGCAGCACGCGCTGACCGCCGAGCAGAAGCTCGTCGGCAAAGCCGCCGCCGATCCGGCGCAACAGGCCGCCGGGAATACGGAACACCGCGGGCCGGTGCAGGCGGCGGCCGAGCTCCTCGGTGAACTTTGCGTTGGTGACCGGGATCGGCGCGGTGGCGTTGACGGGCCCAGCGAGATCGGGCGTCGCCATCACATAGGCAATCAGCCGGATCAGATCGTCGCGCTCGATCCAGGACATCCACTGCCGCCCGGTGCCGAGCGGACCGCCGAGGCCGAACTCGAACGGCGTCAGCATGCGCGTGATGAAGCCGCCTTCGGTGCCAAGCACGAGGCCGATGCGCAAATAGACCACGCGGACACCGAGCTCCTCGGCCGGCCGCGCCGCGGTCTCCCAGGCCGCGCAGAGCTCGTGGCTGAAGCAGGCATGAGACTTGGCCGATTCCGTCAGCACCTGGTCGGCCCAGAGGCCGTACCAGCCGATCGCGGAGCCGCTGACGAGCACCTCCGGCTTGCGCTCGAGCCGCGCGATCAGTTTTACGACCTCGCCGGTCATGTCGATCCGCGAGCCGAGAATCTTCGCGCGCTTCGCCTCGGTCCAGAGGCCGTTGCCGATCGGCTCGCCGGCGAGATTGACGATTGCGTCGATTGGCGTGTCCGCGGCGAGCTGATCGAGGCTCGTGATCAGCGTGACCGGCGGCGGCAGCATCTCGGCCTTCGCGGGGTTGCGGATCAGCGCGATGACGTGATGCCCTGCCCCGCTGAGGCTCGTCGCAAGGCGGCTGCCGATGAAGCCGGTCGCGCCAGTGATCAGCACGGTCTTGCGACCGGGCAGCTTTTCGACGAGCCCCTGCGCGGGGACGCTTCGCATGCGGCCGAGCCGGCGCATCGCCGCAAAATCCCTGACGCCGCAGAGCGCCGCTCCGACGGCGCAGGCGGTCGCCGCAATGCTGAGCAGGCCTTGATGCACGACGGTCACGCCAAACGGCTGCATCCCCCAATCGATCAGCACCGGCAACAGCAGCACCAGGATGGCGCCGTAATTGATCGCCAGCAGTGTGTGATTGATCCGCTCGCTCGGTGGCAGCTTCCGGCTCAGATCCTCCTCGACGAAATCCATCAGCGTGATCACGATCTCGGCGACCAGGACTGCCACGATCAGCAGTGCCAGCACGCCATGGACTTCGAGCCAGCCGAGCACAACGAACAGCAGCGCATAGAGCATGTTGCGGATACCGTGCAGCTTCAATTCGAAGCGCTGCGACGGGCGCCAGGCCAGGCGCTCGGTGAATTCGTGGTGATAGAAGGTGTCGAACACGCCCATCACGATCTGGATGGCGATGAGGGTCCACAACAGCGGCGTCATGATACGGCCTCCCTGAAGACGGCGGACTGGTGGATCAGAGCGCCGTAACGCGGGTGAGTGACATCGAGGGTGAAACGAAACGCGCCTTCGCCGAGATCGCTATGGGTCACCGTGAGATCGCCGGGCGTGAGCCATTGCGGCAGCGGGATCCACAAGCGTCCGAGCTGGAGTCCGTAGCCGGCACTGCGGAAGGTCAGGGCCTGTCCCTCGACCGCGATGCGGAGCGCCATCGAGACGCCGAAGCCAACATACTCTTCGAGTCCGGTCGGGCCGGCAAAACGCTTGGCGGAATGGATCACTTGCGGAAAGCCGCGCTTGCGCGCGCAGATGCGGGTCCAGGTCTGGCCGCCGGTCGCACCGTGCTCGGTGACGGTCACGATCATAGGGACACCGGTGTCGCGGCCGGTCGGCAGCGGTCCGCCGATCAGGCGGGCGGCCAGCGCGAACCACTAGCCGATGTCGCTGAAGCTGACCTCGTCGACCACGCCGACATAGACGACGCTGTCGCCGTCAGCGACGCGTTTTGAAAAGCGCCGCCAGGTTGCGAGCGGCAACCGGCCCCAATCCTCGTCCGACAGCAACCCGCGGAAGCGGCGGTCGTCGAGCAGTTTGACGTGAGCGGAGGGAGATGCGCTGGAGTCTGATAATCGAGCGGACGTCATCGCACCCTCCTCAACGCTATTTGGCCTTGCCCAGCGGCAGCAGGTTGGCGATCTTCTCGCCAAGCCGCATCAAGGCGACCAGCCGCGGCCGCGGCACCTTCAGCATCTGCATGAACCAGTGGTCGGCGAGCTCGGTGAAGGCGAGCATCTCCTTCAGCCGTTTGGCTGCGACCGGATTGATGGTGGGATCGTCGGCGGCATCGGACACGCAGGCCCGGAGCGCCGTGATCGCCGGATCGAGCTCCCGCTCCTTGCGCCGCGCCGCGATTCTCGCGGCGACCTCCCAGATGTCGGTCTCGGCCTCGTAATGGTCGCGGCGGTCGCCGAGGATCGGCACCCGCCGGATCAGGTTCCAGGCGAGCAGCTCCTTCAGCGAGTTCGAGACATTGGAGCGCGCCATGCCGAGCGTGTCGGCGATGTCCTCGGCCGTCATCGGCGCCTCGGCGAGATAGAGCAGCCCGTGGATCTGGCTGACCGAGCGGTTGACGCCCCACCCGTCCCCCATGTCGCCCCAATGCAGGATGAAGCGCTCGACGGCGGCGGGCAGTTTCTTCTTTCCGGTTATTTCTGTCATAACAGAAATATCTGACGAACGCGACTGATTGTCAAGAGCGCGCTCCGCGGCTTGCGTCCTGTATACCGTCCGTCGTATTTGCCTAAAAAGCGGCCCAGAGAACGGGAACCAAACGCCCTTCCGGGCGTTTGCCCCGGTTCCAGGCGGGTTGAGAATGACGACAAAGTCCAGTCAACAGAGAGACTTGTTCGAAAGCGAGCGCAGTTTTCGGCTGTTGGTGGAAGGAGTCGCGGACTACGCGCTCTACATGCTCGATCCCACCGGGATCATCACGAGCTGGAACATCGGCGGCGAGCGGATCAAGGGCTATTCGCCCGGAGAGATCCTCGGCCAGCATTTCTCGCGCTTCTACACCGAGACCGACCGCGCCAACGGCAAGCCCGCGCGCGCCCTCGGCATCGCGCGGGACCACGGCCGCTACGAGGAGGAAGGCTGGCGCGTCCGCAAGGATGGCACGTTCTTCTGGGCGAGCGTCATCATCGATCCGATCTACGAGCACGGCAACCTGGTCGGCTTCGCCAAGATCACCCGCGACATCACCGAGCGGCGCAATTCGCAGCTCAAGCTCGAAGCGATGCAGAGGCAACTTGCCGAGTCGCAGAAGTTCGATGCGCTCGGACAGCTCACCGGCGGCGTCGCGCACGACTTCAACAACCTCCTGATGATCATCAGCGGCAGCCTTCACATCCTCAAGAAGCGCGATGAGGACGAGGCCAAGATTCAGCGCGCGATGTCCGCGATCGAGACCGCAACCAAGCGCGGCGCCGCACTGACCGGCCAGCTCCTGACCTTCGCGCGACGGCAGAGCGTCAATCCCCAGGCGATCCGCCTCGGCGACCGCATCGAGGCGATCCGCGAAGTGCTTCACGCCGGCGTCGGGAGCGCCGTTCGTCTCGCCTTCGACATCGACCGCGAGGTCTGGTCGGTCAAGGCTGATGTCTCCGAGCTCGAGACGGGGCTGCTCAATCTCGTCATCAACGCTCGCGATGCCATGCCCGACGGCGGTACGGTGACGGTCGGCGCACGCAACGTCGTCCTGGATGATCCGCTCCACAGCGGCGAGTTCGTCGCCATCACCGTCGCCGATACCGGGCTTGGCATCCCCTCCGACGTCGTCGACAAGATCTTTGAGCCGTTCTTCACGACCAAACCCGTCGGAAAAGGCACCGGCCTCGGCCTGTCGCAGGTGCACGGCTTCGCCCATCAGGCGGGCGGCACGGTCAAGGTCGCAAGCGAGCTCGGCAAGGGCACGACCTTCACCATCCTGCTGCCGCGCGAAACCGCGACCGCACCGATCGAGATCCCTGAAGCGGTACCGGTTCCCGGCAGCGGCACCGTGCTGCTGGTCGAGGACAATCCCGATGTCGCGATCGTCAGCATCGGCTTGTTGGAGCAGCTCGGCTATCGCGTGCACCGGGTTGCCGACGCCGAGTCCGCCTTGCGCGAGCTCGAGAAGAACGGCGTCGACTTCGTGTTCACCGACATCGTGATGCCCGGCAAGATGGATGGGCTCGGTCTCGCCCATCATCTGCGCCAGATCCACCCTGGCCTGCCGATCCTGCTCGCCACCGGCTATAGCGAAGCCGCCGCCGATGTCCGCGGCGACTTCCCGATCCTGCGCAAGCCCTACGAGATCCACGAGCTGAGCGAGGCGATCTCGAAGCTGCCGCGGTGATAGCACGCGCGGCACAAAGAACGTGGATGCCCGGGACAAGCCCGGGCATGACGACCTCTTCGGAGAGCGCACCTACACAGTCGGCAGAACCGAGAACTTCTCCCCTGCCTTGCGCAGATTCAGTTCATCGACACTTGCCGTCTCGCTGGTGACGCTGTCCACGCGCGAGGACGGCGGGCCGTGGCGGCATAGCGCGACCATGTCGGCGACATGCTTCGGTGTTCCTGCGAACAGCGCCTCCACGCTGCCGTCGCGGCGGTTGCGGACCCAGCCTTCCAGCCCGCACGTGGTGGCTTGAAACTCGACCCAGGCCCGATAGCCGACGCCCTGGACGCGGCCGCGGATCATGACTTGGAGGATCGCCTGGCTCACTTTTTCAGCCCGAGAAGATCGGCGCTGCGCGCCTTGACGTCGGCCTCGCGCATGACGCGGTTGGTCAGGTCCGGCGATGGCAGGCCTTTGAGGTTCTTCGGCAGCGTGCCCTCGCGCAACGCTTTCTGCGTCTCGTAGACGGCCTGCGTGGCAGCCGCGATCGGCGCGTGGCCCTGAAGCGCGATGCGGACGCGCTGGCCGGCGAGATAGTCGATCGCGTTCAGTTCGTCCGGCGCACCGCCGAGCACGATCGGCAGATGGGTAGCTGATACGATGGCCTCGAGCTCGGCGCGCGACTTGATGCCGGTGAAGAACAGCGCGTCGACGCCGGTCGCCTCATAGGCCCTGGCGCGGCGGATCGCATCCTCGATCGAGGTGACCGAGGCAGCTCCAGTGCGGCCCATGATGACGAGCGAGGGATCGCTGCGGCCGTCCAGCGCCGCCTTCATCTTGCCGACGCCTTCTTCCAGCGAGATCAGCTGCGTCTTGGCCTCGCCAAAGGCGGCCGGCAACAGCGTGTCCTCGATGGTGAGGCCGGCGGCGCCCGCGGTCTCCAGCTCCTGCACCGTGCGGCGCACGTTGAGCGCATTGCCATAGCCGTGATCGGCATCGACCAGCACCGGCAGCGTCGCCGCGCGCGACATCCGCCGCATCTGCTCGGCCAGCTCGGTGAGCGTGATCAGCGTGACATCGGGGTCGCCGAGCACCGCGAGCGAGGCCACCGAGCCGCCGAACATGCCGAGCGGAAAGCCGAGATCCGCGGCGATGCGGATGGAGATCGCGTCATAGACCGAGCCGGGATGAACGCAGGCCGAGCCGTTCAGGATCGAACGCAGTTTTTCGCGGCGGGAACGAAAGGCCATGGTGCCCTCTCAACTGTTGCGACGCAGCCGCAACATACTCCGTCATTGCGAGCGCAGCGACTTGTCCGCCGAAGCCTTGGCGAAGGCGGAAGCAATCCAGAAATGCGTCACCCAGACCTTACGCAAACTCCAGAATCAGCGCGTCCACCGCGAGCGTCGCGCCCGCGCTGGCGTGGATCTTCTTCACCGTGCCGTCCTGCTCGGCGCGGAGCACGTTCTGCATCTTCATGGCTTCGACCACCGCGAGCGTCTCGCCGGCCTTGATCTCCTGCCCTTCGGTCACCGCGATCGAGACCACGAGGCCCGGCATCGGGCAAAGCAGCTTCTTGCCGGAGTCTGAGGCCGTGGTCACCGGCATCAGCCGCGCCGAGGCTGCTTCCGCCTCGGTCCAGACATAGACCGGCACCTCGACGCCCTGATGCGCAAGGCGGATGCCGTTGGCGATCGGGCGCGCCTGCACCGCGACGAAATGGCCGTCGATGGTGCCCTGCCAGACCGGATCGCCCGGCTTCCATGGCGACTGCAGCAGATGCGCGTTGCCGGCCTTGCCTTCGGCATCGACGAAGCGGATCGTGATCGCATCGCCCTCGCGTCCGACCTCGAGCAGAATCTCCTGGCGGTCGAGCCAGACCGCGCGGCGACGCTCGCGCTGCACGATGCGGCCGCCCATCTGGCCCGAGATCTGCCGTTTGCGCTCGCCGAGCACGTGGTCGATGGCGGCGCCGACCGCGGCGATCCGCCGCGCGACCTCGCCTTCGGGCACGCGCACGGCAAAGCCCTTGGGGAATTCCTCGGCGATGAAACCGGTCGAGAGCCGTCCCTCGCGCCAGCGCGGATGGTGCATCAGCGCCGACAGGAACGGGATGTTGTGCCTGATACCCTCGACATAGAACGAATCCAGCGCGGTGGCCTGCGCTTCGATCGCGGCCGCGCGCGACGGCGCATGCGTGACGAGCTTGGCGATCATCGGATCGTAATGGATCGAGATCTCGCCGCCCTCCTGCACGCCGGTGTCGTTGCGCACGGTGATGCCGTCCTGGCTCGCTTCGGCCGGCGGGCGATACTTCACGAGGCGTCCGATCGAGGGCAGGAAGTTACGAAACGGATCCTCGGCGTAGAGGCGGGATTCCACCGCCCAGCCGGTGAGCGTCACGTCCTTCTGGCTGATCGCGAGCTTCTCGCCCGCGGCGACGCGGAGCATCTGCTCGACGAGGTCGATGCCGGTGACGAGCTCGGTGACGGGATGCTCGACCTGGAGGCGCGTGTTCATCTCCAGGAAGAAAAAGCTCTTGTCCTGCCCCGCGACGAATTCGACGGTGCCGGCGGAGTCGTAATTCACCGCCTTGGCGAGTGCGACGGCCTGCTCGCCCATCTTGCGGCGGGTGGCCTCATCGAGCAGCGGCGACGGCGCCTCCTCGATGACCTTCTGGTTGCGGCGCTGGATCGAGCATTCGCGCTCGCCGAGATAGATGACGTTGCCGTGCTTGTCGCCCAGCACCTGGATCTCGATGTGGCGGGGATCGACGATGAACTTTTCGACGAAGACGCGGTCGTCGCCGAACGAGGCTTTCGCCTCGGCCTTGGCAAGGTTGAAGCCCTCGGCGACCTCGCTCTTCGAATGCGCGATGCGCATGCCCTTGCCGCCGCCACCGGCGGAGGCCTTGATCATCACGGGATAGCCGATCTCGTCGGCGATCCTCACCGCATGCTTGTCGTCCTCGATGACGCCGAGATAGCCCGGCACGGTCGAGACGTTGGCCTTCGCGGCGGCCTTCTTGGATTCGATCTTGTCGCCCATCGCCGCGATCGCGCCCGGGTTCGGGCCGATGAAGACGATGCCGGCGGCCTCAAGCGCGCGCGGAAACGCCTCGCGCTCGGACAGGAAGCCGTAGCCGGGATGCACGGCCTCGGCGCCCGTCTTGCGGCAGGCCTCCACGATCTTCTCGATCACCAGATAGCTCTCGGCGGCCGCGGGCGGGCCGATCAGCACGGCCTCGTCGGCCATCTCGACATGGAGGGCATCGCGGTCGGCCTCGGAATAGACCGCAACCGTCTGAATTCCCATGCGGCGAGCGGTCTTGATGACCCGGCAGGCGATTTCGCCGCGATTGGCGATCAGAATGCGTTTGAACATGCTTTTCTTGAGTCTCGACCTTGGGCGGGACCCTTCCCTGGCCGTTGGGGCCTGTGGGGGACGGGCCGTGTGGCCCCCGTGGTACATCAAAATGGGCCGGAGGCAACGGTCTAAATCCGCGCCCTCTGGCGTACCAGCGCAAGACCGAAATGGGCCTGGTGAGCCCATGCGCGGACTTACGGCTTCGCGGCCTTGGCCACGTCCCGGACCAAGCCGTGAATGAAGCCCAACTTGCCGACCACCGCCGGCGACAGGATGAAGGGATAGAGGTCGCGCAGCCCCATGGCGCGGTTGACGCTGTTGATGGCGAAGGTGAAGGGCAGCCATGCATTGACGAGTGCCTCGACGTCCCTCGTCTCATAGGGGTTGAAACGGATGCGTGCCGTCAACTCCCCGTCGCGATCGACCCTGGGCCGCACCTCCATGCCGAACTCGGAGGCCATCTCCAGGGTATCGACGATGTGGAGATAGTGCGCCCAGGTCTCGGCGAAATCCTCCCAGGGATGCATGGTGGCATAGGCCGAGACGTAGGTCTGCTGCCAGTCCGGCGGCGCGCCTTCGGCATAATGGAGCTGCAAGGCCTGGCCGTAATCGGCGGAATCGTCGCCGAACACGGCGCGGCATTGCTCCAGCCTGCCGCCCTCGCGCACCAGCACGTCCCAGAAGTAGTGGCCGACCTCGTGGCGGAAATGCCCGAGCAGCGTGCGGTAGGGCTCGCCCATCTCGAGCCTGCGCCGCTCGCGCTCGATCTCGTCGGTCTCGGTCAGCGCGATCGTGATCAGGCCGTTGTCATGGCCGGTCATGATCGTCTGCCCGCTGTTCGGATCGTCGGCGAGGAAATTGAAGATCAGCCCATGTTCGGGATTTTCCTGCCGCGTCTGGAGCGGCAGCTTCCAGCGGATCAGGGAATAGAACAGCCGGTGTTTCGCCACCTCCAACTCGCGCCAGCCGGCAAGCTGAACCGGATCGGACAGATCGGGCACGATGCCGTTGTGGCGGCAGGCGCGGCAATAGCCGGTGGTATCGCCCGCATCCGTCAGCCAGTTGCACGCATCGTACTCGGCATTGCGGCAGAGCATCCGCCCCTTGCCCTTGTCGGCGAGCGTCATCCAGGCCTCGCCGTCGGGCTCGATCGCCGACATCGTCTCCTTCTCCGGCAGGAACGCGACGCGGTGGCCGCAGCGTTCGCAGGCGCGGTTCTCGAAATAGAGGACGTTGCCGCAGTCCTGGCAGACAAAGAGCTTCAAGATTTAGCCTCTTCGGGAAGGGAGTTTTATGATTAAGAGTTGCGGCGCCTCGCAAATACGCGCACGGGGGCTCATCGTTCCAACATTCGGGAACAAATAGCCAGACCCGGCGTTCGTTCATACCCGCCCCTGCGATCGGTGGCGCCTTTCCGTCCATATTCCCTTTTGAGCAATGGCTATCACGCTTTGTCTGTGTGAATATCGGCCCGGCACGTGCGCTCTTGCATCACAACGGCCGACACCTTGAACGACCCCTTGCCCGATATCACCGCCTCCGAAAGGCTGCGCCAGCACCTCGAAGAGATCGCGCGCGAGCGCGACAACGCCTATCACGCGCTCCAGGAGCGCGAGGCAGAGCTGGCGCGTATCCAGCGCATCGGCAAGGTCGGCGGCCTCGAGGTCGACTTACGCGAAGGCTTCAAGAACCGCCGCTCGCCGGAGTATCTGATGCTCCACGGGCTGCCGGCGGATGCCGCCGACGAGTCGCATCAGGATTGGGTCAACCGCATCCATCCCGAGGATCGCGACGCCGCGGTCGAGCACTTCCTCGATGCGCTGGCCGGGACGAACGAAGACTACACCGCCGAATACCGCATCATCCGCCCCAACGACGGCGAGACCCGCTGGATCCGCGTTGTCGCCAAGATCGAGCGCAACAGCGACGGCCGCGCCATTCGCCTCGTCGGCGCCCATATCGACGTCACCGCCCAGGCGCTCGCGCGCGAGACGCTGCGCGAGAGCGAGGAGCGTTTCCGGCTGATCGCCGACAGCGCGCCGGTGCCGATCTGGGTCACGAAGCTCGACCGCACGCGCTCCTTCGCCAACCAGGCCTATGTCGACTTCGTCGGCCTGCCCTACGATCAGGCCATCGCCTTCGACTGGCGCAAGGTGCTGCATCCCGACGACCTGCCGCATGTGCTGCAGCAATCGGTCCAGGGCGAAGCGTCGCTGAAACCGTTCGTGCTGGAGGCGCGATACAGGGACGCATCCGGCGAATGGCGCTGGCTGCGCTCGGAATCGCAGCCGCGCTGGGACCCGACCGGCAAGCATATCGGCTTCATCGGCGTCGCCCACGACATCACCGTCGCCAAGCAGGCCGAGATCGAGCTGCGGCAACTCAACGAAACGCTGGAAGAGCGTATCGTGGAGCGCACCGCCCAGCTCGAATCCAACGAGGCGCGGCTGCGCGCCATCCTGGAGACCAGCAACCAGTATCAGGGCCTGGTCAACCTCGAGGGCGAATTGCTCTATGCCAACAAGACCGCGCTCGACGGCATCGGGGCGAGCGCCGCGGACGTGATCGGCAAGCCGTTCTGGGACACGCCCTGGTTCACCGGCACCCACGGCATGAGCGCAACCGTGCGCAAGGCCTTCGACACCGTGCTCAGAGGCGAAGCGGTACGGCTGGAGATGCGCCTGCGCTTGCCCATCGGGGAGCGCGATTTCGACTTCGGCATGCGTCCCGTGCTCGACCGCCACGGCAACATCACCGGTGCGGTGCCCGAGGCCGTCGACATCACCGAGCGCCGCCGCGGCGAGGAAGCGCTGCGGCAGTCGCAGAAGATGGAGGCGATCGGCCAGCTTACCGGCGGCGTCGCCCACGACTTCAACAACCTCCTCACCATCATCCGCTCCGCGACCGACTTCTTGCGCCGCCGCGAGCTGCCGGAAGAACGCCGCCGCCGCTATGTCGACGCCATCTCCGACACCGTGGAGCGCGCCTCCAAGCTCACCGCGCAGCTTTTGGCCTTTGCGCGCAGGCAGCCGCTGAAGCCGCAGATCTTCAACGTCGGCAGCCAGGTCGAGGGCGTGGCGCAACTGGTCCGGCCGCTGGTCGGCGGCCGCATCGAGATCGGCGTCGAGGTCAACGATGCCGACTGCTTCACGGTGGCCGACGTCGCGCAGTTCGAGACCGCGCTGATCAACCTCGCCATCAACGCCCGCGACGCCATGGAGGGCGAAGGCCGCCTCACCATCGCCGTGCGCAAGGTCGCGGGCATCCCGAGCCTGCGGGCGCAGTCGGCGCGCGGCGGCGACTATGTCGCGATCTCGGTCGCGGACACCGGCAGCGGCATCGCGCCTGAAAACATCGACGCCATCTTCGAGCCGTTCTTCACCACCAAGGAGGTCGGCAAGGGCACCGGCCTCGGCCTCAGCCAGGCCTTCGGCTTCGCGAAGCAGTCGGAGGGCGACATCGCGGTGACGAGCACGCACGGCGAAGGCGCGACCTTCACCATCTACCTGCCGCAGGCGCACAGCCCTGCCGCGGAAAAGGACTCTGCGGCGCTGACCAGCGAAGGCGCCACCACCGGGCGCGGCTATCGCGTGCTCGTGGTCGAGGACAATGACGACGTCGGCCAGTTCTCGACCGAGCTGCTGGAAGACCTCGGCTATGTCGTCCGCCGGGTCGCCAACGCCAATGCGGCGCTCGCCATTCTCGGCGAGAACGAATTCGCCGTCGACCTCGTCTTCTCCGACGTCATCATGCCCGGCATGAACGGCGTCGAACTCGCCGGCGTCATCCGCGAGCGCTATCCGGGCCTGCCCGTCGTGCTCACCAGCGGCTACAGCAACGTCCTCGCCGAGAACGCCCATCGCGGGTTCGAGCTGATCCAGAAGCCATATTCGGTGGAATCGCTGTCGCGGATATTGCGCAAGGCGATCACGGAGAAGCTGTCGGTGGCCAGGTGAGTGCGACGTTCACGAGCGGCTGCTACGCACTCCGTCATTGCGAGCGTAGCGAAGCAATCCAGAATTTTTCCGCAGAGACAGTCTGGATTGCTTCGTCGCTACGCTCCTCGCAATGACGGCGCTAAGCGCTCCGTCCCCAAGCAACGGATATCGATGACATGAAACCCGCCCTCCTCTCCGCCTGGCAAACCTGGGCGCTGCTCTCGGCCTGCTTTGCGGCGCTGACTGCGATCTTCGCCAAGGTCGGCGTCGAGAACATCAATCCGGATCTGGCGACGTTCATCCGCACAATCGTGGTGCTGCTCGCTTTCTCGGTGCTGCTGTTCTTCACCGGACAATTCGCGGTGCCGTCGGCGGTCTCGTCGAAGACTTGGCTGTTCCTGGTGTTGTCGGGGCTCGCGACCGGCGCATCCTGGCTGTGCTATTTCCGTGCGCTGAAGCTTGGCCCCGCGACGCTGGTGGCACCGATCGACAAGCTCAGCGTCGTGCTGGTGGCCCTTTTCGCCTTTGCCTTTCTCGGCGAGCGTCCGACTGGACAGGGCTGGCTCGGCATCGCCATGATCGGCGCCGGCGCGGTGCTGCTGGCTGTGAAGTTTTGAGGGGCGGAACCAAGGTGGCGTGAGATCGGTTTCTGGCCAGTCGCTTCCTAGCCTCGATCGAGAGACCGATGTCGAGCCAAGCCTCCCATCTTCCCACCGACCAGACGGGACGCGCCGGCCGCGCGCTGGATGCGGCCAACTTCTTCCTCGCCGACGTCCGCGACGGGCTTGGGCCCTATCTTGCCGTCTATCTCCTCACCGAGCAGCACTGGGACGAGGCGCGCATCGGCCTCGTGATGTCGATTGCGACCATTGCCGGCATCGTGGCGCAGACGCCGGCCGGCGCGCTGATCGATGCAACGCGGGCGAAGCGGCTGGCGATGGTCATCGCCGCCATCATGGTGACGCTGGCGTCACTGTCGCTGCCGCTGTTTCCCA
The DNA here is from genome assembly GCF_059512345.1 of Bradyrhizobium sp. Unk1. NCBI lineage: Bacteria > Pseudomonadati > Pseudomonadota > Alphaproteobacteria > Hyphomicrobiales > Nitrobacteraceae > Bradyrhizobium > Bradyrhizobium sp. Unk1. The sequence goes on along the minus strand of NZ_JCAMOP010000006.1, from coordinate 145,527 downwards.
CCTTCCTGCCGGTCGCGGTCTCGCAAGGCATCGCACAGGCCGCCGCGGTGATCTTTCCGCCCGCGATCGCCGCCATCTCGCTCGGCATCTTCGGTCATGCCGCCTTCACCCGGCGGATCGGCCGCAACGAGACCTTCAATCACGCCGGCAATGCAGTCGCCGCCGGGCTGGCGGGACTTTCCGCCTATTGGTTCGGTCCGACCGTGGTGTTCTACCTCCTCGCGGCCATGGCGGTCGCAAGCCTCGTGAGCATTCTCGCGATCCCCGCTCGCGCCATCGACCATGACCTCGCCCGCGGACTGCACGAAGCCGATATCGGTGACCTGCCGGAACAGCCCTCAGGTCTCGCGGTGCTCCTGACCTGCCGCCCCCTCCTCGTCTTCGCGGTCTGCGTCGTGCTGTTTCACCTGTCCAACGCGGCCATGCTGCCGCTGGTCGGGCAGAAGCTCGCGCTGCAGGACAAGAACATGGGCACCAGCCTGATGTCGGCCTGCATCGTCGCAGCGCAAATTGTGATGGTGCCGTTCGCGATGCTGGTCGGCGCGAAGGCCGATCGCTGGGGCCACAAGCGTTTCTTCCTCGCCGCATTGTTGATCCTGCCCATTCGCGGCGCGCTCTATACGCTCTCCGACAATCCGTTCTGGCTGGTCGGCGTGCAGCTTCTGGACGGCGTCGGCGCCGGCATCTTTGGCGCGATCTTCCCCGTGATCGTCGCCGACCTCATGCGCAACACCGGCCGCTTCAACGTCGCGCAGGGCGCCGTCATCACCGCCCAGAGCATCGGCGCGGCGCTGTCCACGACGCTTGCGGGCCTTGTCGTGGTCGGCGCCGGCTACAGCGCGGCGTTCATCACGCTCGGCGCGGTCGCCGCGATCGGTGCCATCGTCTGCCTCCTCGCTTTGCCCGAGACCCGGCAAGCACAGGGGAAGACAGCGGCTCCAGCATCGGTTATCGCTGCCGAATGAACCGACCAAACCTCAAGGACTGAACGTGCCGTCTGACGCCATCTGGGCCTGGAGCATCATCGTCGCCGCGACCGCAGGCGTCATCTTTCGGCCCTTTCGCCTGCCCGAGGCGATTTGGGCCGTGATCGGCGCCGGCGCCCTGGTGCTGCTCGGGCTCCTGTCGTGGCAGGATGCGCTCACAGGCATCGAGAAAGGCGTCGACGTCTATCTCTTCCTGATCGGCATGATGCTGATCGCCGAGCTCGCCCGGCTCGAAGGCCTGTTCGACTATCTTGCCGCCCTTGCGGTCGAATATGCAGCCGGCTCGCCGCAGCGGCTGTTTCTGCTGATCTATCTCGTCGGCACGGTCGTCACCGTGCTGCTCTCCAACGACGCCACCGCGATCGTGCTGACGCCCGCCGTCTACGCCGCGACGCGCGCGGCCGGCGCCAAGCCGCTGCCCTATCTCTTCGTCTGCGCCTTCATCGCCAACGCTGCGAGCTTCGTGCTGCCGATCTCGAACCCGGCCAATCTCGTGGTGTTCGGCTCGCGCATGCCGCATCTGACCGAATGGCTGCGTCAGTTCGCCCTGCCCTCGCTCGCCTCGATCGTACTGACCTATGTCGTGCTGCGCCTCACCCAGCATCGCGCGCTGAAGGCGGAGACCATCGAGCGCCGCGTGCCGCACAAGGTGCTCAGCCGCGGCGGCAAGCTGACCGCGATCGGCATTGTCGCGATCGGCGTCGTGCTGATCACGGCCTCCGCGCTCGACAAGCAGCTTGGCCTGCCGACCTTCATCTGCGGCGCCGTGACGACCGGCCTCGTCCTGCTGCTCAGCCGTCAGTCGCCCATGCCGGTGCTGAAGCACGTGTCCTGGAGCGTGCTGCCGCTGGTCGGCGGGCTTTTCGTGATGGTGGAAGCACTGGTGAAGACTGGCGTGATCGGCCATCTCAGCGCACTTCTGCACGAGGCCGTCGCGCAGTCCGTACCCGGGGCCGGCTGGAGCGTTGGGATCGCCACCGCCGTCGCCACCAATATTGCCAATAACCTGCCGGTCGGCCTCGTCGCCGGGTCGATCGTGGCCGCCGATCACCTGCCCACCTCGGTCGTCAGCGCCATCCTGATCGGCGTCGACCTGGGACCGAACTTCTCGATCACCGGTTCGCTCGCGACCATCCTGTGGCTGGTTGCGCTCCGCCGCGAGAAAATCGAGGTCGGCGCCTGGCCCTTCCTCAAGCTCGGCCTGCTGGTGACGCCGCCGGCCCTGATCGCGGCCTTGGCTGCCGCGATCAGGTAGCTTGCGGGATCAGTCGTTCTCGTAGCCGTAGACTTCCGGCAGGATGAAGATTGCGGCGAGCAATCCGATCAGCGGGAAGATCGCGACCATCAGCGTGGCATTCGCCTGGCCGATCGCCGCGAACACCGTCGGGAACAGGAAGATCGCCAGGAACGACGGCAGCTTCACGAACATGTAGGCGAAGCCGCTGGCCGTGCCGCGATACTTGGGCTTCGCAACCATGGTCGGGATCGTCATGCAGTTCGACGCGTCCCAATAATGGCCCCACAACATGGCGGCCGCCGCGAACGGCAGCAGGATCTTGTTGTCGGTGTAGAGCGCGAAGGCCGCGACCAGCAGCGATGCCAGCACGATGCTGAAACCGGCGATCGAGATGCCGCGGTGGCCGATCTTCGGCGTCAGCAGCGGACCGACCCAGCCAGACAGAGCCGCGAAGGAAAACAGCGCCATCGTCACCAGATTGATGCCGAGCACGCTCGACACGCCAACCATCACGAACAGCACCGGCAGATAGAATGCGAAGGTCGAGAACTCGCTGCCTTGGGCGAAACAGGCGATCCAGCCATAGATCGTGGCGCGCCAGCGGATCGGGTCCTTCCTGAGGTCGGCGATGAAGGCTCGCGTGCTGACCTTCGGCACCTGCACGTCCTGGTCGGGAAGCATGTCGAGATTGTCGTTGAACATCTCGCGCGCGACCTTCTTGGCCTCGCGGTAACGCCCCTTCTGCACCAGCCACACCGCCGTCTCCGGCACGTCGTGACGCATGATCAGGATGATCAGCGCCGGCACCGCGCCGAGGCCGAGCGTCACCCGCCACAGCATCTCGTGCTGCATGTCGATCAGCAGGAAGATCACGATGACGCCGATGGTGAGAACTTCACCGACGGCGAACATGAATTGCCAGCGATTGCCCATGACCTCGCGCTCACCCTTGGCCATGGATTCCATGATGTAGGTGTAGCCGGTCGAGATATCCGAGCCGAGCGGAATGCCGAGCAGGAAGCGGATCACGATGAGCCAGGTGACATTAGGTACGAAAGCCTGCGCCAGCGCGAGCACGATGAACAGCACCATCGTCACCAGGAACATGACGCGGCGGCCGATCTTGTCGGAGAGCCAGCCGCCGAGCAGCGCGCCGATCAGGGCGCCCCCCTGCGTGCCGGCTGCAGCGAGACCCAGCATCAGCGGATCGGGATTGTACTGCTCCTTGATGAAGATCAGCACGAAGGCGATCGAATAGAGATCCCAGGCTTCGACCAGGATCGAGGCCATCATCAGCCAGCCGACCTTGTTGCCCTTGGGACTGTAGTTCGTGATGAGGTAGCGGACCGCGGCTTCGCTCGCGGTCGGTTGTGGCATCGCCGTCGTTAACATCTTTGGTCCTCTCTTCAAAACTCTCTTACGTGCCGAGCAGCGGCTCGATGCTGCAATCGAGCAGGCGCGGATCGATCCCCGCCTCCATGCCCGTGAACATGTGGTCCATGTAGTTGATCAACGCATCGCTCGCCTTCACGGCGTCCTCGACATGGCGGCCGGCGACCGCAACGAGAATGGCGAGGTGGCGATCGATCGTGCCCGACAGCTCGGCCTGTCCCGGCATGAAGCGATGGTGGATGTAGCCGATGCGGCGGTACAGCGTGTGCAACGGCCGCAGCGTGTGCACCAGGAAGGGCTCGCCGGCGGCTTCCAGCACCAGCGCGTCGATGCGGCGATCGATGCTGTTGAATTCGTCGAGGGTCAGGGTGGCGCGGCGCTCGCGCAGCAGACGCTCGATGTGCAGCGCCTGATTGCGATGCGACAGGCTGGCGCGATCGGCCGCGAGCCGCACGACAAAGCGCTCCATGTCGCGGCGCAAGGCCAGCAGCATCCGCTCGCGCGCAAGGTCGATCGGCGCGATGTGCAGGCCGTGGCGCGGACGGATGATGATGAGCGTGTCGGCGGAGAGACGATTGACGGCGTGATGCACCGGCGTGCGCCCGAAGCCGGTGATGTGCTGCAATTCCAGCATCGTCATGAATTGTCCGGGCTTGAGCTCGCAGTGGACGAGCAGCTCTTCGATCCTCTGGTAAGCCAGCTCGAAGAAGTTGAGCCGGTTGCGCCGGGAAGGCTTGCCCTCGCCGTCGTCCTCGTTTCTCACCACCTCGAGCGCGCGCTTGCGCCGTGCCATGTCGTCCTCCTGTCAGCCGCGCTCTCATTGCTGGGTGGCGCCTTAGTTGTGGGACCCTTAAAACATGTTGTGATATATTACAAGCAGGCGTAAGACGTTCGCGCGACCTGCAACATGTTGCAGTGCGAAATGAGACGTCAGGCGCGAGGCGCCTGTGATGGGAGGATTGTTGCCGTGAAGATCACGTCGATCGAGACGCTGCGCACCGAGGAATTTTCCAACGTCATCTGGGTGCGCGTTCACACCGACACGGGCATGATCGGTCTCGGCGAAACCTTCTATGGCGCGGGCGCGGTCGAAGCGCAGATCCACGACACCTTTGCCGGCCGCCTGCTCGGCCGCAATCCGCTGCACATCGAGGCGATCCATCGCGACATGCTGAACCTGCCGATGGCGCAATCCTCGACCGGCGTCGAGTATCGCGCAGCTTCCGCAATCGACATCGCGCTATGGGATCTGTTCGGCAAGGTCTGCAATCAGCCTGTGCACCAGATGCTCGGTGGCCTCTGCCGCGACAAGCAGCGCATCTACAACACCTGCGCCGGCACGCAATATGTCCGCTCGACCAATATCAGCCCGGTCGCCAACTGGAATCTCGGCGCCTCCAAAGGCCCCTACGAAGACCTCGACGGCTTCATGCACCACGCCGACGCGCTGGCCGAAAGCCTGCTGGAGAGCGGCATCTCCGCGATGAAGATCTGGCCGTTCGATCCGGCGGCCCAGGAGAACAAGGGCCTCTACATCACCGCAGCCCAGATGAAGCGGGCGATCGAACCGTTCGAGAAGATCCGCAAGGCCGTCGGCGACAAGATGGAGATCATGGTCGAGCTCCACTCGCTCTGGAACCTGCCGACCGCCAAGCAGATCGCGCGCGCGCTCGAGCCCTACAAGCCGACCTGGTACGAAGACCCGATCCGGATGAACTCGCCACAGGCGCTGGCCGAATATGCCCGCTCGACCGATGTCTGGGTCTGCGCCAGCGAGACGCTGGGCTCGCGCTTCCCCTACAAGGACATGCTCGACCGCGACGCCATGCATGTGGTGATGGCGGATCTGTGCTGGACCGGCGGCCTGACCGAGGGTCGCAAGATCGCGGCGATGGCCGAGACCTATCACCGCCCGTTTGCGCCGCATGACTGCATCGGCCCGATCGGCTTCATCGCCGCCATCCACATGTCGTTCAGCCAGCCCAACACGCTGATCCAGGAATCGGTGCGCGCCTTCTACAAGGGCTGGTACAATGAACTCGTCACCACGATGCCGACGATCAAGGACGGTTTTGTCTATCCGATGGAAGGACCCGGCCTCGGCGTCGACCTTCTGCCCGCCGTATTCGACCGCTCCGATCTGACCGTGCGTCGCTCCAACGTCTGAGGATTTCTTGAGATGAGCACCGCCCTCTTCGACCTTTCCGGCCGCACCGCACTCGTAACCGGCTCCTCCCGCGGCCTGGGCCGCGCCATTGCCGAGGGCATGGCCAAGGCCGGCGCCAGGATCATCATCAACGGTGTCGATCCCAAGCGTGTCGAACAGGCAGTCGGCGAGTTTCGCGCTGCCGGTCATCAGGCCGAGGGCGCTGCGTTCAACGTCACCGACGAGCCCGCGATCGTCGCGGCGTTCAACGACTTCGACCAGAAGGGCATTGCCGTCGACATTCTCGTCAACAATGCCGGCATCCAGCACCGCAAGCCGCTGGTGGAGTTCACCACCGACGAGTGGCGCAAGGTGATCGAGACCGACCTCACCAGCGCCTTCGTGATCGGCCGCGAGGCCGGCAAGCGCATGATCCCGCGCAAGCACGGCAAGATCATCAATATCGGCTCGCTCGGCAGCGAGCTCGCACGCCCCACCATCGCGCCCTACACCGCGGCCAAGGGCGGCATCAAGAACCTCACCCGCTCGATGGCGGTGGAGTGGGCCCAGCACGGCATCCAGGCCAATGCGATCGGCCCGGGCTACATGCTGACCGACATGAACGAGGCGCTGGTCAACAACACCGACTTCAACAATTGGCTGATGGGCCGCATCCCCTCAAAACGCTGGGGCAAGCCGGACGAGCTGGTCGGTGCTGCGATCTTCCTCGCTTCGGATGCTTCGACCTATGTCAACGGCCAGATCATCTATGTCGATGGCGGCATGATCGCCGCGATGTAATCGCGAACGCTAAGGGAACGAGACCATGCGCGCCGTCGTCATCCACGCCCCGAAGGACCTGCGGATCGATAGCTATCCCGATCCAGCCCCCGCCCCGGGCGAAGTCCGCGTCAAGATTGCGAACGGCGGCATCTGCGGCTCCGATCTGCACTACTACCATCACGGCGGCTTCGGCGTCGTGCGCATCCAGCAGCCGATGGCGCTGGGCCACGAGATCGCCGGCGTGGTCGCGGCCGTCGGTGACGGCGTCACCAATGTGAAGCCGGGCACGCGCGTCGCCGTCAATCCGAGCAGACCGTGCGGCCACTGCCTGCATTGCCAGGAAGGCATGCGCAACCAGTGCCTCGACATGCGCTTCCTCGGCAGCGCGATGCGCTTCCCCCATGTCCAGGGCGGCTTTCGCGAGTTCATCACAGTCGATGCCACCCAGGCCGTGCCGATCGCGGACAAGCTGTCGCTGGCGGAAGCCGCGGTGGCCGAACCGCTCGCGGTGTGCCTGCATGCCGGCAAGCAGGCCGGGCCCCTCCTCGGCAAGCGCGTGCTGATCACGGGTTGCGGGCCGATCGGTGCGCTGATGATCTTGGTCTCGCGCTTCGGCGGCGCGTCCGAGATCGTGGTGACCGATGTCGCCGACGCGCCGCTCGCGGTCGCAAAGAAGCTCGGCGCCACCCACGCCATCAATGTCGCGACCGATGCCGCAGCGCTCGATCCCTGGCGCGCCGGCAAGGGCGTGTTCGACACCCTGTTCGAGGCCTCGGGCAACCAGGCCGCGCTCCGCACGGCGCTCGACGTGCTTCGGCCGGGCGCGACGCTGGTGCAGCTCGGTCTCGGCGGCGAGATGACGCTGCCGATCAACTCCATCGTCGCCAAGGAATTGCAGCTCCGCGGCACCTTCCGCTTCGACCCCGAATTCGAGCTCGCGGTGCGGCTGATGGGCGAAGGGCTGATCGACGTGAAACCGCTGATCACGGCCACCATGCCGTTCGAGAACGCGGTCGCCGCGTTCGAACTCGCCAGCGACCGCTCGCAATCGATGAAGGTGCAGCTGACGTTCTAGGGCGGGTATCGCGGTTACTGGCTCCCGATCAGCTTATCGCTGACCAGCCGGACCGCGCCCCGTTTCCACGAATAGTCCGCGCCCATGCGCAGGCCGCTGTCGCCACGCGACAGCACCGCACCGGTCCTGGCATCGCGGACCTGGAAGCCGAGCGTGTATTCGGTGCGGCTGACCCGCCGCACCACGCCGATCAGCGACTGATCCGCGCCGAGCGTCTGCGCGATCGCCGCCTCGCAGCCATCGCAGTCGCGCAAGCCTCGCGCCTTCACCACCTCGCCGCTTGCGCTGCCAACGTCAACGAGGCGGTAGCGGCCGGATTGGCCGAGAGCCTCGCGCACGCTACCGGTAACCTCGGCCAGATAGGATGCATCTGCGGCCGCGAGGCCGGCGGTCGGTGCCGCGGTGTTGTCCTCAAGTTCGAAATCGAACACGGCCAGCGCGACCGGCGCAGGCGTGGCGAGCGCGGCCATGACCTCGCGAGACACGAAAATCTCGGCACGTTCCCATGATTCATCATTGTCGCCGCGGAAGGTGTAGAGCTTGTCCATCACGAGCTTCTTGGCGCCGACGTCGATGACGGCGACCTTGGCCCATTGCACCAGCGTGCTCGTTTTCTGGATGCCGCCGATGACCTTGAATGCCGCGCCATCCTGGGCAGACGGCACCGGCCGGTAGCGGCCGTCCGCACTGATATCCCGCCTGAGCGCGGCCATGAACGCCGACAGCCGCCGCTCATGGGCGGCGGTCTGGTTGGCCGGCTCGGCCGACGTATCGGTGTAGCTGAAATCGTCCATGGCAACGCCGATGGCGTCCCCGGCGCCGGCCGGCGAAGAGGCCGCCAGGAGGCCGACGAGGAGGAAAGCAGAGAGGATCAAGCTGATACGGCGCATGCGGGCCTCGTGTCATGGAGCGGCGGCGCAATCTGGACGGCAACCTCATGCCATGCAGCCGTCCCCGTCCCGGCGCGTACCGGGAAAATTTCACGACGTTGCACCGCGGTATGCGCAGCGCTTTGCCCCGCTTGCGTTCTGCCGTTTAATGCTTGGGCGACAATTCCGTTCGCGCCAGGTGCCCGCCGATGTGGAACCGCCCGAGGTTCGATCTCAAGGTCCGTCTGACGTTGCGCGTGGCCGCCATATCGGCCGCGTGCTTCGCCGCGATCTCCGCCTATTTCCTCATCACCGCCGACCGCGCGGCCCATGGGCGCCTCGACGACATCGCCGCCATCGTGGCCAAGACACTGGAGCTGCAACAAGGCAAGATCCAGTGGGTGGCGAGCCCGCGCTCGGACTTTCCCAACCTCGACCCCGTTTCGGCCTATGTGATGACGCCCGGCCTGTGCCTGGCGTTCCGCGGCGTGAGCGGCGACATCCTCCAGCGATTCTGTAGCGGCGCGCCGATACCGGCGAACCCGCCGCCGCAGGTCTTCGCGACCTTCTATCGCAGCCTGTTCGACCCCGGCCGCGAGGCGACCCGGCCCGTGATCGTGCGCGGAACGAAGCTCGGCGAGACCGTGGTCTCGGTCGATCCGGCCGTGCAGACGGCCGACGCCTGGCACGAGGCCGGCCGCCTGATGCTCGCGCTTGCGATCGCGCTGCCGCTGTTGTGCGTCCTGGTCTACGCCGCGCTGGCGCGTGCGCTGCGCCCCACCCGCATGATCCGCTCCGGCCTCGAACGGATCGCCGCCAATGACCTTTCGACGCGGCTGCCGCCGTTCGATCTCGCCGAGCTGTCGGCGATCCGCGACGTCTTCAACCATCTCGCCGAAAGCCTCGACACCGCGCTGGCCGAGCGCAGCGAATTGACGCGGAAACTGATCGCACTCCAGGACGAGGAGCGCCGCCATCTCGCGCGCGAGCTGCATGACGAGTTCGGCCAGTCGCTGGCCGCCATCCGCGCGCTCGCTTCCTCAGCCCGCCAGACCGCCGTCCAGGACTGCCCCTCCCTGCTTGGCGAGTGCGACGGCATCGCGCGGACCGCAACCGGCATGATGGAGACGCTGCGCGGCGCGCTGTTCCGGCTGCGCCCGCCCGACGTCGAGGAGCTCGGGCTCGTGGCGAGCCTCGAAGGCCTGGTTGCGGGTTGGAACGGGCGCAGCCGCGGCCAGACGCGGTTTTCGATCCGGTTCGACGGTGCGTTCGCGACCCTGCCCGCCACGATCAGCGCGAGCCTCTACCGGATCGTGCAGGAGGCGCTCACCAACGCCGCCAAGCATGCCGGCGCCACACGGGTAAGCCTGGAGCTTGCGATGCGTGCCGACGAGATCGCACTTGCGATCGACGACGACGGACGGTCGAACGATCCCGCCGCGAAATCCGGAATGGGTCTGCTCGGCATGCGCGAGCGCGTCGCGGCCTTGCGCGGCCAGTTGAGCTTCGAGGCCGCGCCGAACGGCGGCTCCGCGCTGCGCGTGGTCATTCCGCTTGCGGGTCTCGATCGGCAGCCACTGGAGCGCGCGGCATGAGCGCGGCCGATGCGACCATTCTGCTGGTCGACGACCATTCCGTCGTCCGCGAGGGCTATCGCTCCGTGCTCCAGAAGCAGCCGGGGCTTCGCGTCATCGCCGAAGCCGCCGACGGTGCCGAGGCCTACCGTCTCTTCAAATCCGAGGCGCCCGACCTCGTCATCATGGATCTGAGCATGCCCGGCATCGGCGGCATCGAGGCCGTCAGGCGCATCAGGCAATGGGACAAGGCGGCACGGATCCTGGTCTTCACCATGCACGAGAATGCCGGCTTCGCCGTGCAGGCGATCCGCGCCGGCGCGCGGGGCTATGTCACCAAGACCAGCCCGCCGGAGACGCTGGTGCGCGCCGTGATGGACGTGCTCGCCGGCAAGATCGCCATCAGCCCCGACATCGACCACGAGCTCGCGCTCAGCCGTATCAGCGGCGAGAGCTCGGCCGCCGACGTGCTCACGCCGCGCGAGTTCGAGGTGCTGCGGCTGCTGCTCGCCGAGAACACGACGGAGGAGATCGCCGAGACGCTGCATGTCAGCCCGAAGACGGTGGCGAACCTGCATTCGCTGATCAAGGACAAGCTCGGCGTCGGCTCCGACATCGAGTTGGTCCGGCTTGCGCTCCGGCAGGGCCTGCTGACGCAGGCCGATCTCGGCGAAGCCCGGTCGCTCAGGCCAGATAACGCGTGAGATAGCCTTCCATGGCGTAGAGCGCGCAGAGCGCCAGGCTCGACCACACCGCGGCGGTGAAATACAGGAACATCCAGGTCAGCTCGCCCTTCCAATGCGCGATGTCGTGGGTCACCACCCAGCGCGTCGCGACGTCATGCACGCCTTCGAGGAAGCCGAGGAGCTTGTTGCCCTCTTCATGCCCTGCCCGCCAGCGGCTGAGATACATCGGCACGTCGACGGTGACGAGGAAAGCGAGGAAGCAGGCGATGCCGATGATGCCTGACATCAGCGCCCAGCGCACCGGTCCCTGGAATTCCGGCATGAGGCGGCACAGCGCGATGCCGGCGAGGAAAAACGTCACCGCCCACAACGAATTCTCGATCGCATTGTAGAGGAAGTTCGTGGTGACGACCGCGTACCAGGAGAAGCACTCCGCGATGATGATGATGGGCACGATCACCAGCGCGATGTTCACCGCGGTCTCCGCCCCCGTCATGTGACCTAGCTGATGCAGGATGATCGCCCATTGCGCGACGAAGCACAGCTCGGCCACGGTCGCGACGGTGCGGCCGACGAATACGCTGGAGAGCCAGGTGTCGAACAGGCAGATGCGCTGCACGTCGGCGCGCGGCAGGAACGATCGGAACGCGCAGCCGAACACATAGCCGGCGCAGAGCAGGAACATCAGCCCGATATCCGAACCGCCGCCGGCGCTGCCGGCAACCGTCGGATAGAACTCGCGGTACAGCATGAACCAGACGAGGATGTTGGCCGCACTGACAAGCGTCAGAGAGCCCCACCACCACGCGAGGGGATTTGACCGCGCCTGCCACTGCAACATGAATCGCTCCGCCGTAACCGATATGACATCCAGCAGTAGCAATTCTGTCATAAATCAGCGGCACGACGCGACAAAAATCTACGTTATGGCGCTGTCATAATTGGCCTGCGCGCTGTCATATTCGCGAAGGCTGCTAAAAACTTCGCGATGGAAAGCACCGGCCCTAATCATGAGTATGAATCGCGACGAACTCTTTCGGCATCGCAAATATGTCCCGCTGATGCGGACGACGAAGCGAGCGCTCGGCGCTACTCAATAACCTTGATCTCCTTCCAGAGTTCGCCGCTCTTTTTCTGCATGGACGTAAGAATTTGGCGAAGACTTGGAGCGTCGGAAGACTTGGAGCGTCGGAAGACTTGGAGCGTCGACGGAGTCGCGGCAACGACAACCTCTTTGCCCAAGGCGGCCCAAGGCGAGGAGATCATGACGTTTCATGGATGGCCCAAAAAGAACATCTGCAATCCAAGGCCGCAGAACGACGCTCCTTGATAGCGATGAGAACGGAGCCCGTTCTGTCCACATGTCGGACAAAGTCAGGTAAATACTATATCTATTCGACAATATTGGTTTGTTCGTCCATAAGAAGGCTATGGTCCAAACTATTCGGTCCAAAGCGCCCCAAGCTTCCTCGTCCGCCGCCGCGGTGCTGGCGTCGCGCGGCGATGATGCCGCGTTCGCGACGACACTCGCAAAGGGCCTCGTGGTGCTCGAAGCCTTCAAGGCCGGCACGACGTTGCTCGGCAACATGGAGCTGTCGATTCTGACGGGGATTCCGCGACCGACGGTGGCGCGGCTGACGCATACGCTCGCCGAGCTTGGCTATCTTCGCTACGATCCCGATCGCGCCAAATATCGCGTCGGCGCGCGCACACTTCACATGGCGCATCCGCTGCTCGCCGACATGCAGTTCCGCCAGGTCGCGCGCCCCATGATGCAGGAGCTTGCGCAGAGCGTGCGCGGCACCGTCTCCATCGGCCTGCTGGATGCGACCTCCATGATCTATGTCGAGACCGCGCGCTCCGGCGACGTCGGCCCGCACGTCCCCGACATCGGCATGCCCATTCCCGTGGTCATGACGGCGATGGGCCGCGCCGCGGCTGCAACCTTGCCGCAGACCGATGCCGCGCTCCTCGAAGAGCGCCTCGCAAGCGAGGACGCCGAACTCTGGTCAGCCTTCCGCGAAAGATACCGCGCCGGCCTTGTGCAATGCGCGAGCCGTGGCTTCTGCATCTGCTGGGGCGAATACATGGCCTCGATCCACGCCGTCGCGGCGCCGCTGTTTCACGCGAGCGAAACCAGGCAGTCGTTCTCGATCAATTGCGGCATCCCCGCGTTCCGGCTCCAGCCGGGCCAACTGGAGGGCGAGATCGGCCCGCGCATCGCGGCACTCGCCGATAGCATCCGCGCTATCGTCGGCACGGCAAGGCCGGCGGAGACACAGAAACAAAACAAGAAGAGGGCCAGGAGATGAACAAGAACACTGGCGCTCCACCCCCGGGAGGCCGACATGACCATCACACGCCGAACATTGCTGGGCACCCTCGCCCTTTCCCTGTCCGGATTTCCATTCGCCGCGCGCGCTGACGCCTGGCCGTCGCGCCTGGTGCGGCTGATCTCGCCCTACGGGCCCGGCGGCTCCAACGACATCTCGCTGCGCCTCCTTGCCGAAGAGTTCGGCCGCAGCCTGCACCAGCAGTTCATCGTCGAGAACAAGCCGGGCGCCGGCACGCGTATTGCGAATGACCTCGTCGCCCACGCGCCGGGCGACGGCTACACGTTTCTCTACGTCGCGGCGCCCTACGCCACCGCAGAGGCGCTGTTCGGCACGCTCACCTACGATCGCGGGGATCTCCAGCCCGTCGCGATGGCGGTGATCGCGCCACTGTTCCTGATCATCAGCGCCGATGCGCCGTTCAAGACGCTTCCCGAGCTGATCGCCTACGGCAAGTCGAAGCCGGACGGACTGACCTTCGCCTCGCCCGGCGCCGGTTCGCAGCCGCATCTCGCCGGCGAGCTCCTGTTCCGGGATGCCGGCGTCAAGGGACTCAACATCCCCTTCCGCGGCGACGCGGCCTCCTACACCGAGCTGCTTGCGGGCCGCGTCGATGCGACGCTGACGGCGCTGCCGACCGCGCTGCCCTACATCCAGAGCGGCAAGTTCAGAGTGCTGGGCGTTGCCTCCAGCGAGCGCAGCCCGCTCTATCCGCAGGCGCCGACCTTGCGCGAACAGGGATTTCCGAAGGTGATCGCCGCCGGCTGGTTCGGCTTCATGGCGCCGGCCACGACGCCGCGGCCGCTCGTCGACAAGCTTCAAGCCGAAGTCGCGCGCGTCCTCGCCACCCCTGCCGTAAAGGACAAGCTCACCGCCCAGGGCCTGGAAGTGCGCGCGAGCAGCGCCGCAGAGTTCGGCCAGTTCATCGACAACGAGACGCAGAGATGGACCGTGCTGATCCGCGAGGCCGGATTGAAGGGGGAGTGAAGAACGAGTGAGGCGGCGCAGTTCTCTCATCCCTCATGGCCGGGCTTGCCCCGGCCATCCACGCGCCTCCGCACACGACGCCAGACGTGGATGCCCGGGCCTTCGCCTCGCCGAAGCGGCTTCGGCCGCGCAGGCGGGTCAAGCCCGGGCATGACGACTGAAGGTGCCGCTACCTCTTCATCCCACCCACATACGCCGCCAGCTTATCCAGCGTCTGGTAGCCATATTCGACGGCACCGAAGCCGATCATGCCGTCGCGCTGCTCGGTGCTCGAGGCCAGTTGCCGCATCATCAGCACGGTCTTGCCGTTGCTCTGCTCGGCAAAGGTGATGGTGAAGCGGAACATGCCGGGATCCTCGTCCTGGTCGACGCCGTGATCCATCTCCATGAGCGACGGCCGCTCGATGCGGCGGAAGCGCATGCGGTTCGGATAGACGGTGCCGTCGGGGCCGATCATGTTGAAGCGCCAGACGCCGCCGACGCGCACGTCGATCTCGAAGGTCTCGAGCTTGAAGCCCTTCGGCCCGAACCATTGCGGGAGATGTTTTGGATCGGACCACGCCTCGAACACCAGGTCGCGCGGCGCGTCGATCACGCGCGACATCACGATCTCGCGGTCGATCGACCATTGCGACAGAACGGGATTGGCAGAATTCGTCATCACTCAGAACCTTTCCGTTTGGTTGTGCGGGACGGCCGTTTGGCGGCCGCCCTCTCCTTCTCTTTCTTCAGTTGCATGACGTAAGCCTCGAACCGGTCGAGCCGCGCCTCCCAGATCGCGCGCTGCTGCTGGAACCAGTCCTCCGCGCCGACGAGCGCGTCCGGGCTGAGACGGCAGGTGCGCACGCGGCCGGATTTCTCCGACTGAACGAGCCCGCTCGTCTCCAGCACATGGATGTGTTTCATGAAGCTCGGCAGCGCCATCTCGAACGGATCGGCGAGCTCGCCGACCGACGCCTCGCCGGCGCACAGCCGCATCACGATCGCCCGCCTCGTGGGATCGGCAAGGGCTGCGAAGACATGGTCGAGCTGGGATAGTTGGTTAGCCATGAAGCTAACTATAGACCCGCCACCGCCCGGCGTCAATAATTGTTAGCCCACAAGATAAGTATTTTTCCGCAAGCTCCCGCCGCCGGAACCCACAACGCGCAATCGTGAATTGGGGCAGCCGGCCCTCCCCGTTAGAAGAGACAGGGGGCGCATCGCATCATGCGTCAGAGCCGTGCCGTCTGTTGTCACCTCATCACACCTCACCCGGCGGGCCCTCGCACGGGCTGCGCTGGTTCCCCTCGCGCTTGCCTGGTCGCGTCGCGCATCGGCTGATTCCGACATGATCGCGCAGATGCGCGACATCGTTGCGGGTGAGCTGACCCCGACCATGACGCCGGACCAGCCGGGCGGCCTCGCCGCCGCGCTCTGCGCCGGCGGACATGTCGAATTCTTCAACTATGGCTTTGCTGACGACGCCACGCGAAGGCCTGTCACACCGGATACGTTGTTCAACCTCGGTTCCCTGAGAAAGCCCTTCGAGGCAACGCTGGTGGCGCTGGGCTCGCTCCGCGGCGAATTGCGGCCCGACGATGCCCTGCCAAAATATCTGCCCGAGCTGACCGGCGACTATGTCCGCCGCGTCACCGTCGGCCAGCTCGCCACGCACACGTCGGGCATGCTGCTGTCGACCGACCATCCACCTTGGCCGAACGACTCGTTCTCGCGGGCGCAGTTCATCGACATGTTCAACGCCTTCGAGCCGCAGACCGGCGAAGCGCCCGGCAAGCAGCGCATCTACAGCCACGCCTGTTACGTGCTGCTTCAGCTCGTGCTCGAGCGCTGCTACGGCACCCCGATCGCAACGCTGTTCGATCAGCGCATCCTCAAACCACTTGGCATGAATGCGACCTCCGTGCCCGAACGCGGCGAAGACAGCCGCGCCGTCATGGATGCGGCGTGGATGCAGCGCGTGGTCCAGGGCTATTCGGATCAGGGCACGCCGATCGGCCCACCCGGCAACCAGCAGAGCTATTTTGATTTTCCCGGCACGGGCCAGATGTTCTCTTCCGCGCGGGATCTCGCGGCATTCGTCGCCGCCAACGTCGACGGCCGCTCGATCGACCCGCATCTGCGCGAGGCGTTGCGGCTGACTCAGCGCGAAGTCTTCCGGGTTAACGACAAGTTCGGCGAGGCGATGGCCTGGGAGAATGTGCGCCTTCCCGACGTCACCATCGTCGACAAGCCGGGCGGCCTCAACAACGCCTCCGGCTATCTCGGTCTTGTGCCGGCGCGACGGATCGCCATGGTCCTGCTCGCCAATCGCGGCGAATATCCGCATGAGATCGTTCGCTACAAGGTCCTGCCTGCACTGGCCAAGCTCGTGGCTTCGCACTGAACTTGCTCGCAGAAACAGAAAGCCCCGGCAGAGCCGGGGCTTTCCACACCAGGATCGGAACGGGATGCTCAGTACCTGGCGACGACCGGTCCGCCGAACTTGTAGTTCACGCCGACGCGCACGATGTTCGACTTGAGATCGACCGAGTGGGTATAAACGTTGCTCGGATATTTCGTTACGCCGCCGACCAGATTGGTGCTGGTCACGCTGGCGCGGCCAAGATCGACATAGAGATATTCGGCCTTGAGCGACCAGCCGCCACCGACGGCATATTCGGTGCCGACGCCCGCGGTCCAGCCGAGGCGCGTGTCGCGGATCGTGCCCGACTCGGTCGCGGCCGCGAACGTGTCGGTGAAGTTGAAATTGCCCTTCACCTCGGAGATCGCCGCGCCGCCCGTCGCGTACAGCAGCCAGGTCGGAGCCACGAGGAAGCCGATGCGGCCACGGATGGTGGCGAGCCAATCGGCCGAGACCGACGACGACACATTAAAGCCTGTCGGGGCGCAGCAGGGATAGAGCGCAGAGCCCGTCGCGCTGCCCTTGAAACCGAAATAGTTGATGTCACCTTCGAGGCCGAGCACGGCGTGGTTGACTTGCCAGTTGTAGCCCGCCGTAAAGCCGCCGGTCACGCTGGAGCTGTTGACGCCCTGGGCGCCGACCGTGTTGATGGCGGGGACGCTGCTCGCCGCAAAATAGCCGGTCGGAGAGAACACCGTCGAGGTGTTCAGATCGGAGTTGCCCCACTGCCCGCCGACATTGCCGCCGATGTAAAAGCCGGTCCAGTTGTAGGCTGGCGCCATGACCGGCGCCTTGGTGTATTGCGCCGCGAGGTCGGCCGCCTGCACGGATGCGGTGCCGAGCACAATCGAAGCGACCGCCAGCAAAAGCTTCTTCATTCCAATCTCCATTCCCCCACGCGCTTGATCTCGCGTTTTCGATACGCGCTGGTGGGAGCCATCCGGCGCAGATCGGGAATAGGCGGAGCATGTCTGTTCGTCTCGGTCTGCGGCGCAGTTCGTATGGACTGTGACGTAGTCGGTGACTTATCGCGCAAGACCAGCGACGAGTGTGACCCGAACGCCACGCGTCGCCCCGCCGCAGCGGCGCACCGCGCAAGCCACGCGTCGCGTTACGACAAGTGCACGGAAATGGCGGAGCGAAGCCGCGCGCCGACTCACACCGAGCGCGTCAGTCCGCCGTCGACGCGGATATTCTGGCCTGTGATGTAGGCCGCGCCGTCGGAGGCCAGGAACGACACCGTCGCCGCGACCTCCTCGACCTTGCCGTAGCGCTTCATCGGCACGCTGTCGCGCCGCGCATCGGTCTGCGGCAGGCTGTCGATCCAGCCCGGCAGCACGTTGTTCATGCGGATGTTGTCGGCGGCGTGGGTGTCGGTGAAGATCTTGGTGAAGGCGGCAAGGCCTGCGCGGAACACCGCAGAGGTCGGAAACATCGCGCTCGGCTCGAATGCCCAGGCGGTCGAGATGTTGATGATGGCGCCGCTCTTCTGCGCCTGCATCACCGGCGTCACCAGCCGGGTCGGCCGGATCACGTTGAGGAGATACGTGTCGAGACCGGTGTGCCACTGCTCGTCGGTGATCTCCGTGATCGCCGCGCGCGGCCCGTGGCCGGCGCTGTTGACGAGCACGTCGATGCGTCCCCATCTGGCCATTGCCCCGTCGACGAGCCGCTTCAGATCATCGTTCGACTGGTTGGAGCCGGTGACGCCGAGGCCGCCGAGCTCGACTGCCAGCGCCTCGCCCTTGCCGGAGGACGACAGGATCGCGACGCGAAAGCCGTCGGCCGCGAGCCGCCGCGCAGCCCCTGCCCCCATGCCGCTGCCGCCGGCGGTGACCAGTGCGACCTTCTCTGCTGCCATGACCGATCATCCCTGTGTTGAGGCGAGCCCCGGGCCCGGCCTATCATGAGGCCTTCTACCGCCGGACCTGCCGCCAGGTCCACCGCCCAAGGCCCGTCAAGGCATCCGTCATGAGCGATCTGCAGATCCGCAATTTGCGCCCCGAGGAGATCGCCACCGCCGTCGACTGGGCCGCGGCCGAGGGCTGGAATCCGGGCCTCGGCGACGCCGCCTGTTTCGCCATCCCGGACGAGAAAGGCTTCTTCGTCGGCGAGATCGACGGCGAGCCGGTCGCAACAATCTCCTGCGTCAATTACGATGATCGCTTCGCCTTCCTCGGCTTCTACATCGTGCGCTCAGGCTTTCGCGGCGCGGGCCACGGCCTGCGCATCTGGAACGCTGCGATCGCGCATGCGGGCGCTCGCGTGATCGGGCTCGACGGCGTCGTCGCGCAGCAGGACAATTACAAGAAGTCCGGCTTCCAGCTTGCCTACGCCAATATCCGCTACGGCGGCATCGCCGCCGCGCCGCCGAATCCGCCCGCCGAAATCGCAGCCCTCGACAATGTCCCGTTCGCGCTCGTTGAAGCCGACGACGCGACCGTGTTCCCAGCCGCGCGCAGCACCTTCCTGCGCGCCTGGATCAACACATCAGGCCATCTCGGCGGCGCGCTGCTGCGCGACGGCAAGCTCGCGGCATGGGGGGTGATCCGGCCCTGCCGGACCGGACACAAGATCGGCCCGCTTGTCGCCGACGACCGCGGAGCGGCGGAAGCGATCGTGCAGGCGCTGCTCGCGAGCGCAGGCGGCGGCGAAGTCTTCCTCGACGTCCCCGCGATCAATCGCGAGGCCATTGCGCTCGCGGAATCTCTCGGGCTCAAGCCGGTGTTCGAGACGGCGCGGATGTACACAGGGCCGATCCCGCCACTGGGGATCGACCGCATTTTCGGCGTGACCAGCTTTGAGCTGGGCTAGCTGAGCGGGCTAGGCTGCTCAGTAGCAGCGCATGATGTTGACGGTGTGCTCGCCACCGCCGCGGCCGGGCACCGTCACCTGCTCCGTCGGGCAGCTTGGCACATAGGGCCGGTCGGACGGCACCACGTTCGGCGGGAAGCGATGGGTCCAGTCCCAGGGAACGTCGTACGTATAGGTGTAACGCACGTCGGTGGAGGCCGGCTGCCCGGCATCGACGAAAGGCTGGTTATAGCCTGCGTTGTCGTAGAACCCGCCGCCGCCCGGCCAATAGACCCAGGGCGTGTTGCGGCCGCGGAACCGGGCGCCAGGACCGATCTGCGGACGCGCGATCGCGCCGGAAGGCGCCATCCCGTGCGCGGCGGTGGCGGTGGCGCCGGGCCTGGCAAAACCGTCATTGGCAGAAAGGAGCAGCGCGGCTGCGCTGAGCGAGGCGAAGAGCGCCCCATATGATCTGGACATCATGATACGCACCAACTCGTTTGGCTTCGGCGGCTCCCCACCGCACGCTAGGCCGGGCCGTCACCCACCCGCAAACCTATAATTAATTGTTGGTTAAGGCACGGGATTAACGGGGTACCCAGTGCGGCAGAACGCCCGGAATTCTGTGCTGATTTCAGACACTTCGTTCCGGGGAATGCCGTCCTCTTGACCGGTTGATCGGAGTTGATCGCGCTCACCGAATCGGCGGTGGCAATTTTGCTTGAAGGCGTTTCCTCCGTCATTGCGAGCGCAACGAAGCAAGCCAGGGTTTTGCCGCGGAGGAATTCTGATTGCTTCGCTGTGCTCGCAATGACGGCGCTGAGGCGTTGAGTGCAATGACCGTGATCTCGTGCCCGATAACGACGAATCCGTGGATGCCTGGTCACCCCCCATCACATCTGCATGCTCCCCGGGACTTGTAACAAAACTGTCATGCAGCAAAACTAAACGATGGCCGGGGGCCGCGGTCGCGGCCATTGCCGCCTCACCGCAGGAGATTTCGATGCGCCGTTCACTGGTGTTGCTGTCCGCCGGACTGACAGTCTTGTCCACCGGACTAGCCTCCGCCCAGAACAACACGCCCCGCAACCTGATCCTGTTCATTCCGGACGGTCTGCGCGCGCTGAAGGTGACGCCGGAGACCGCGCCGGCGATGGCCGAGGTTCGCGACAAGGGCGTCAATTTCAAGAACCCGCATTCCCTCTTCCCGACCTTCACCATGGCCAACGGCTCGGCGATGTCGACCGGTCACTATCTCGGCGACACCGGCGTGTTCTCCAACACGATCTGGACCAACTATACGTCTGTCCCCGCCGGCGACACCGTGGTCCCCTTCATCGAGAACGACGCCGTGCTCGGCGACATCGACGAGCATTTCAAGGGCGACTATCTCAACGAGGAAACCGTCCTGAAGATGGCCCGCGACAAGGGCCTCAGCACGGCGGCGATCGGCAAGGTCGGCCCGACCTACCAATGGGACCACACTGACAAGCCCGAGAAGCCCGGCCAGCATTCGATCGTCATCGACGATTCCACCGGCGGCAAGAACGGCGTGGCGCTGTCCGACGAGATGAAAGACGCGCTGACCAAGGCCGGCCTCCCCCTCACCACCCCGAGCCGCGGCGACAACGGCAAGGCCGGCGACGCCAAGACGCCGGGCACCATTGTCGCCAATGTCGCGCAGCAGGCTTATTTCGCCGACGTCGCCGCCAAGGTCGTGCTGCCGATGTTCAAGGCACGCAACAAGCCGTTCGTACTGGTGTTCTGGTCGCGCGACCCTGACGGCACCCAGCACAACCAGGGCGACAGCCTCAACCAGATCAAGCCGGGCATCAACGGCCCGAGCACGATGGCGAGCATCAAGAACGCCGACAACAACCTCGCCCAGCTCCGCAAGGCGCTCGACGAGCTCGGGCTGGCCGCGAATACCAACATCATGATCCAGGCCGACCACGGCTTCTCGACCATCTCCAAGGAGAGCAAGACCAGCCCCTCGGCCAAGGTCAGCTATGACGACACGCCGAAGGACTTTTTGCCGATGGGCTTTTTGGCAATCGACCTCGCCAAGGCGCTCGACCTGCCGCTGTTCGACCCCAACGACAAGAACGCCGCCGTCACCGGCAACGCCCATCCGAAGGCCGGCAACGGCGTGCTCGGCAAGGATCCGACCAAGCCTGACCTCGTCATCGCCACCAATGGCGGCTCGGACCTGATCTACCTGCCGAACAAGGACAAGAAGCTGGCGGTCAAGACCGTCAAGGCGCTGCTCGAGCAGGATTACGTCTCCGGCCTGTTCGTGGACGACTCGCTCGGCCGCATCCCTGGTACCCTGCCGCTGTCGAGCATCAATCTGCGCGGCAAGTCGGCGACGCCAACGCCGGCGATCGTCGTCAATTTTCGCTCCTATGCGAGCGATTGCGGTGAGGCGCCGACCAACTGCTCGGTGCAGGTCGCCGACACCGTGCTGCGCCAGGGCCAGGGCATGCATGGCAGCTTCAGCCGCGGCGACACCATGAACTTCATGGCCGCGATCGGTCCGGACTTCAAAGCCGGCTATGTCAGCCAGATCCCCGTGAGCAATGCCGATGTCGGCATGACGGCCGCCCAGCTCATGGGCCTGCGCAGCTCGCAGAACGGCGGCCTGGTCGGCCGCGTAATGTCGGAGGCCCTGCCCAACGGCATCGTGCCGAAGGCCTATACCGGCACGCTGAAGTCCAAGCCCGCCGAGGGCGGCCTGGTGACCGTGCTGAACTTCCAGCGCGTCGGCAGCCAGCGCTATTTCGACGCCGCCGGATTCCCAGGCCGCACGCTCGGGCTCGAGCCGAACACCGACAAACAAAAAACGGCGGGGAAATAACCCCGCCGCCGTCTGTCGCGCCTCGCAAGGGGCGCGACAGTCTCGTCTAATTCTTACAGGCCCAGATCTTTTACATGCCGATGTCGAACACGTTCGGCAACTGGCCCGCCAAAGGCAGCGCGGTGGCGCCCAGGAAGGTCGCCACCATCGCCATCAGGCGACGGTTGTTCTGGCGCTTGCCGCGCATCTGTCCGGCGATCCACTCCAGCATCTCGCTGTTGACCTTGGCGGCGTAGGACGGCGCCCAGCTCTCGATCTCGGACTCTGCCGACAGCGCGACGCTGCGCGGCGGCACCTTCAGGCCCGAGGCGCTCGCGGCGTAATGGGCAACGGCCTTGGCGAGCAGGTCGTCGAACCGGCCGCCATCGGTGCGCTCGGTTGCGGCTTCATTGATCTCGAACAGCGCCTCGGCTTCGGCGCGGCTGACCGGCTGGTCGTTGACGGCCGTGGCGGTCAGGATGCGCGCGCACCAGGCGGTGTCATCGGCATCGAGCGAGCGGGAAAAGTGGACCCGGCCCTTGGTGGTCGGGCCTTCGCCCGTGATCACGCCGTCGCGCACGACGGTCAATGCATGAGCCGCGGTATCGCGGCAGGACGGTTCGAGGGACGGCGACTCAACAGACTTATGCGCAGCGGCAGACATAGTTCACTTCCAGATTTCTTCTGATCGACCAGCATTTTCATGCGGGCGTAAAGGGGTGGTTAATGATTCGATACGGGGATCGCGACTTTTCTCAATGGTTGCCGATTAGTCGCTACGAGGACCATTTCGGTTCCGGAGGCGTCGGGGCGAGCGTGATGCGGGTCATAAAAGGCTTTATGGGGGCAATCGAAACCGTACGGCTCCGGTCGAGATGTTTCGTCGCACGCGCGGCTGTAACAGAAAGGTGCTAGGAAATCGGCCCTTCAGAGAAGAAATTCACATTTTACTTGAAGCGGTTCACTTGACGTTCACTTGGGGTCGCGGAGAGCCTATACTGACCGCGACGGCCGAAGATAAATTCTATAGTAAATTCAATGAGATGAGGTAGAACCATGACACTTCCGATCGGCACCACCGCGCCCGACTTCGAAGCCGAGACCACCGAAGGGAAGATCAAGTTCCACGACTGGATCGGCAATAGCTGGGCCCTCCTGTTCTCCCACCCCAAGGACTTCACGCCGGTTTGTACGACCGAACTCGGCGCGCTTGCCAAGCTGAAGCCGGAATTCGACAAGCGCGGCGTCAAGCTGATGGGCCTTTCGGTCGATCCGGTCGACCGCCATTCCAAATGGTCGGAGGACATCAAGGAGACCCAAGGCGCCGCCCCCAACTACCCGATGATCGGCGACACCGACTTCAACGTGTCGAAGCTCTACGAGATGCTGCCGGCTTCGACCTCGGGCGATCCCCTCACCCGCACGCCGGCCGACAACCAGACCGTCCGCAACGTCTTCATCATCGGGCCGGACAAGAAGATCAAGCTGGTGCTGGTCTATCCGATGACCACAGGCCGGAACTTTCAGGAGATCCTGCGCGTCATCGACTCGCTTCAGCTCACCGCCAAGCATCGCGTCGCCACGCCGGCCGACTGGACGCAGGGCGAGGACGTCATCATCGCCGGCTCGGTTTCCAACGACGAGGCGAAGACGATCTATCCGCAGGGCTGGAAGGAACCGAAGCCCTACATCCGCATCGTGCCGCAGCCGAAATAAGCCACTGTCATCCCGGGATGGTCCGAAGGACCAGACCCGGGATCTCGAGATTCCGGGGGCGGTGCTGCGCACCGCCCCCGGAATGACAGCATGAGTTAAGCCGCATGCACGCCGTCGAGGAAGCTGTCGACCTCGGCTTTCAGATGCAGGCTCTCGCCTGACAGCGCCTGGGCAGAGGCGAACATCCGGCTCGAGGTCTCTCCCGTCTCGCTCGCGCCCTTGGCGGCGTGACGGACATTGACCGCGACATCGGCGGTACCGGAGGCGGCCGCGCGAACGCTGGCCGCGATGTTGTGGGTGGCGCTCCTCTGCTGCTCGACCGCGGCCGAGATCGAGCCCGCGATGCCGCTGATGCGCTCGATGGTCTGGCCGATCGCCTTGATGGCGGTGACCGATTCCTCCGTTGCAAGCTGCATGCTGGCGATCTGGTTCGAGATCTCGTCCGTCGCCTTGGCGGTCTGGCCGGCGAGCGTCTTGACCTCCTGGGCCACCACCGCGAAGCCGCGACCGGCGTCCCCGGCGCGCGCGGCCTCGATGGTGGCGTTCAGCGCCAGAAGATTGGTCTGCTCGGCGATCGAGGTGATCAGCTTGACGACGTCGCCGATGCGCGCCCCCGCCTCCGAGAGCTGCGCCATGCGCTGGTCGGTGGCTTCGGCCTGCCGTACCGCCTCGGCGGAGATCTCGTTCGATTCCTGCACCCGGCGGGTGATCTCGGAGATCGACTGGGACAGTTCGTCGGAGGCCGAGGCCGCCGTGCGCACGTGCTCGGAGGCGTTCTCGGACGCGCCGGCCGACTGCGCCGACAGATCGGCGGTGGAGCGTGCGGTGTCGGTGAGTTGCCGCGCCACCCGCTCGAACTCACCGGAGGAGCTCAGCACCTTGTCGAGGATGCCGCCGACGCTGCCGCGGAACTGCTCGACGAAGTTGCGCAGCTCCGCCTTGCGCTGCTCTGCCGCGGCAGCCGTGGCCGCGCTCTGCTCGCTGCGCAGGCGCGCCCGCTCCAGCGAGTTGCTCTTGAATACGGCGACCGTGCGGGCGATCTCGCCGATCTCGTCGGCGCGATCCTCGCAATCGATCTCGACGTCGCTCTGGCCTTCGGCGAGCGCCGTCAGCGAGCGCGTGACCGAGGTGAGCGGCCTGGTGATACGGCGGACGACCAGCAAGGTGAGGACCAGGACCAGGAGCGCGGCGATACCGGCCGCAATCGCCATGCTCTCGATGGCCTGGGTCAGCATGCTCTCGAGCTGCGCCATCGGGATGCCGACATAGAGAATGCCGACGACCTTGCCGGTGGCATCCGCGACCGGGAAATAGGCGGTCATGAAGGTTTTGCCGAACAGCGTGGCCGGGCCCTTGTACGCCTCGCCGCGGCGCAGGACGGCCTGCCCGGGATGATCGGCGGCAAGCTGGGTCCCGACAGCGCGGTCGCCGTTCTCCTTCTTCACGTTGGTCGAGCGGCGGACGAACTGCCCGCTCGCATCATCGAACACGAACAGGGTCGCGTTGCCGCCGACATAGGACACCGCGCGATCGACGATGGCGTGATCCCTGAACTCCGGCATTCTGGGAATCTCGGCGCGCGCCACCCCGCCATCCCGCATCGTGATCTTGGCGTCGGGAACGACCTCGGCAAAAGCCAGCGCCAGCGTGCGCAAATTGACCTCGATGTCGCGCAGCGCACGATCGTTGAAGGCGGAGGTGAGCGACCAGTAGCCGGCGCCGACCACGAGCGCCGTGTTCACGGCGATCAGCAGCACGGCGCACAGGACGGCCTTGGTACCCAGCTTGAGTTGCGGCAAGAACTTTGCCGTCGCACGGTTGGACATGAATGGAACCACCCCCGGAATTCCTGCATATTCATGCAATCGGCTTACGACCGAATTAACGACGGTTCACACCGCCACACGCGGCATGCTTGCCAAATTGTAAACGAGGCCTGCCCTGACCACGCCAAGCGCGCCGCCTGTCATCGTCTGGTTCCGCGATGACCTCCGCCTGTCCGACCATCCCGCCCTCCATGCTGCCGCGAAGACAGGTTCGCCGGTGATCTGCCTCTATGTGATGGATGAGATGGCCGGACGGGTGCCGGGCGGCGCGACGCGCTGGTGGCTGGCGCAGTCGCTGCGGGCGCTCGGCGCCGAGATCGCAACGCGCGGCGGATCGCTGATCCTGCGCAAGGGTCCGGCGGCCAAGGTGATCCCCGAAGTGGCGCGCGAGAGCGGAGCCGCAATGGTCTACTGGAACGGGGTCGCGCAGGCGCCACACCAGGCCGTCGAGAAACAGCTCGAAGCGGCGCTGGCAAAGCTCGGCGTGGACTCGCAGAGCTTCCCTGGCGACTTGCTGGCGCCACCCTCGGCGATCCGCAACAAGGAGGGCCGCGGCCTTCGCGTGTTCACGCCGTTCTGGCGGCGGGTGCTGTCGCTGGGCCATCCGCCCAAGCCTCTGCCCGCACCGCGGGAGCTACGCCCCGCCCCGCAGCTTGCCAGCGACGCGCTGGAGAGCTGGACGCTCGAGCCGACAAAGCCCGACTGGGCTGGCGGCCTGCGCCAGACCTGGACGCCGGGCGAAGCCTCGGCCCGCGTACGCCTCCGCGACTTCCTCCAGCACACCGCGCGCGTCTATGTCGGCGATCGCGACCGCCCGGATCGCGAGGGGACTTCAAGCCTGTCGCCTCACTTGAGGTTCGGCGAGCTCAGCCCGCGCCAGGTCTGGCACGCCGCGCGGTTTGCCGCAGCGGAGAATCCCGCGATCGGGCCCGGCGTCGAAAAGTTCCTGAGCGAGCTCGGCTGGCGCGAATTCTGCCGCCACCTCCTCCACGATCACCCGAGCCTTGCCACCGAAAACCTGCAAACGAATTTCGATGGCTTTCCCTGGAAGGGAGACAAGAAAGCGCTCGCCGCTTGGCAGCGCGGACGCACCGGCTATCCCATCGTCGACGCCGGCCTGCGCGAGCTCTGGCACACCGGCGTGATGCACAACCGGGTGCGGATGGTGGTGGCGTCCTTCCTGGTCAAGCATCTCCTGATCGACTGGCGCGACGGCGAGCGCTGGTTCTGGGACACGCTGGTCGATGCGGATGCCGGCAGCAATCCCGCCAACTGGCAATGGGTCGCCGGCTGCGGCGCCGACGCCGCGCCTTATTTCCGCGTGTTCAATCCAACTCTCCAGGGCGAGAAGTTCGATCCTGATGGAGCCTATGTCCGGCGCTGGGTGCCCGAGCTGAAAGACGTGCCGGCCAAGCTGATCCACCAGCCCTGGCAGGCATCACCAATCGAGCTTGCGAGCGCGGGCGTCACGCTCGGCAAGACCTATCCGCAGCCGATCATCGATCACGCGAAGGGGCGCGAGCGCGCGCTCGCCGCCTACGCAAGGATCCGCAAAGGTTGAGCGTTGCTTTGACACAATTATGAAACCCGCTATCGTCATCGCTCCATAAACCGTGGGGGACGATATGGACGACGAGAAGCCGATCACCGAACAGGCGCTGGACACGATCACCACCGCCGTGGAAGCGACCCAGGACGCCGCTGTCACCGCCGTCAAGCAGGTCAGGAAAGCCGCCAAGAAGGTCGCGAAGAAAGTAGCGCCGAAGAAGGCTTCCAAGAAGAAAGCGACCAAGAAGGCATCCAAGAAATCTGCGAAGAAGGCTGCAAAGAAGTCGTCGAAGAAAGCGGCCAAGAAGACTGCAAAGAAGGCCACCAAGAAGTCTGCGAAGAAGGCTGCCAAGTCGAAAAAGAAGGCCAAGCGCTGATCGCAGCGCTCGAGCAGGTCTCCGGGGGCGGGCGCGCCCGGAGACTCACCCCTACCCTCGCCGCTTGGCTGCGCGCCGGCCCGGGTGATGCTCGCCTTGCGGATCACGAAATTCGCTGCGATGGCCGCGCCGGTCCTCCTTGGCGAAGCGCTTCCGCTTCTCGGTTGAGCCGAACTGCTTGATCACCTTCCGGCCGTTGACCTTCTTGATGACATAGCCGCCTTCCGTCATCGAGAACGGCGCGTTGAGAGACCCCATATGGTCGAATTTGGTGCCGCGGGGATGCTCGAACGGTTCGAACCAGGACGGATAGACGAAGTTCGACATCGGAAAGCCGTTGACGAGAAAAGACTCCTCTTCCACGGCGTCGCAGACCTCGTAGGCATATTGGGTGTGCCGGGTCTTGTCGGCCCACAGATTGGCCATGGGATCGAGCACCATCTCGAACAGTTCGTGCGAGGCCGCCAGGCTGACCGGATCGTCCTCGCCGAGTGCCTTCAGAAAGATCTTTGAGATCGGCTGGCCGCGGTGCGTCAGCTCGTGTCGCCCGAGGAAGTTCTTGTGGGTGGCGTCGTCAAAATAGAGCAGCTGCCAGTCCGTCGGCTTCGGCTTGCGGGTGACGTCGAGGTCGATGGGATAGCCCCAGACCGGCAGGAAATGCTCGTCGTAGCATTTCTGGAGCGCCGCTGTGAGCCTCCCCATCATCCGCTCGCTCATCATCTCCTCGGCGTAATTGATGCAGGCAATCCGGACCGGCCTCAAGGACCTGCCGAGCAGCGCGCGTCTCGCTTTCTTCATGGAAATCACCTTGCCAAAGGGAAGCTGAAATCAGTCCAGCCTAGCACGCGCGCGCGCCGCACGTCAGGGATGTATTCCGACGTACTGGCCTGCGTGCCTAGAAACGCCGGTTGACCACGAACACTGCCGCCGCGCACATCGCCATGCCGGCAATCGCCAGCGCATCGAGCTTCTCCCCGAACAGCAGATAGGCCATCAGCGCCGTGACGGCGGGCACCAGGTAGAACAGGCTCGCAACCGAGGTCGCCGCAGCGTGGCGGATCAGCCAGTACAACAGCCCGATCGATCCGATCGAGAGCGCCACGGCGAGCCAGGCAAGCGCGAGCACGAACTCCTGCGTCCAGTGCACCACGCGGTCCTCGAACAAGAAGGCGCCGACCGTGAAGAAGACGGTGACGGCGATATATTGCACGAGGTTGCCGGCGCGCCAGTCGATGTGGTTGCAGTAGCGGCGCTGATAGAGCGTGCCGAGCGTGATGCTGATCAGCGATACCACCGAGGCGAGCCAGCCGAGCCCGGCCTCGCCGGTCATCGGGCGTCCGTGCAGGATCAGCACCACGCCGCCGAGGCCAAGCACGAGCCCCGCCCATTGCACCGGCGTCACGCGTTCGCCGAGCCAGCGGTTGGCGATGGTCGAGGTCAGGATCGGCTGAAGGCCCGGAATCAATGCCGAGAGTCCGGCCGGGATCGAATGCGCAATCGCAATCGCGGTGCCGCCGAGATAGAAGCCGTGGACGAGAATGCCGGCAACGGCGCTATGCGCGACGTCGACACGGTCCGGCCATTTCGGTCGCGCAACGCCTGCGATGATCGCCATCAGGCCAACCACGATCGCCATGCGAATGGCGAGATAGGTCAAGGGATCGGCGTTGTTGATGATGTATTTGGTGCCGATGAATCCGGTGCTCCAGAGCACGACGAACAGGATCGGCGCGGCGCGAGCGGTCAGGG
The DNA here is from genome assembly GCF_059512345.1 of Bradyrhizobium sp. Unk1. NCBI lineage: Bacteria > Pseudomonadati > Pseudomonadota > Alphaproteobacteria > Hyphomicrobiales > Nitrobacteraceae > Bradyrhizobium > Bradyrhizobium sp. Unk1. The sequence continues at coordinate 116,210 of NZ_JCAMOP010000006.1, read as the reverse complement.
CTTCTTGATTATGGTTCATTGCCGCCCTCATTGCCCGACCGGGACCTATGCGGCAATGCGAATTTCCAAACGAGCGATGCTGCGCTGCGACGGACCGCGGGCGCGCAGCTCAGCCGCTCACCATTCTTCCGGACAGGGGTCGATGATCTTCCAGAGCTCGACACCGTTCTTGATCTTCTTCATGTCGGTGGTGAGCCCGCCATTGCGGCGGATCCAGTCCTTCACCGTGTTGGGGTAATAGGACATCAGGTCGGACGTCCCCTCCGCGCTGGTGACCTTGATGCCGAAGGTGAAGGCCTTGTCGTAATAGGCCTGGTGGAAGCCGAGGCTGGCGCGCGGCGTCACGCAGATCTTGTTCATCGGCACCATGCCGAGCACCAGAGTGCAGGCCGAGTTGCAGATGCCGTCGATGATGACGCGCTCACCCTTCTCACGGACGCGCTTGTACTTGGCCTTGTACTCCTCGACGTAGCCGCCGTGGTCACGGGTGATGTGCAGCTCGGCGCGCGCCGGCGTGGCGGCGGCGACGGAGAGCAACAGCAGGCTCAAAAGCGTGATGCGCATGGTGCGTGACGGCAAAAGCCTTCAGGAATGAACCGGCCTCGAAGGACCCCCAAAGGGCCGGCGACGGGATTCTTGAGCGAATTCTCTTTGGCCATACTTGTGTGGGGAATTCGTTAAGCATCCCGAAAAGGCCAAAAATGGGCAGCCTTCGCCCCTGCTTCCGACAATTCTGTCACACCCACCCGGGAATCGGCGGGATTGGCCCCGATTTCCAGGCGCCGGATGGGTGCCCCGGCGGCCCGAAATGGCTATAAACACCTGACCTATTCGCGCCGGTTCCGGAGAATCGAGATGAGCACGTTGAAGCTTGTAGCCGCGGTTGCTGCCCTGTCGGCCGCAATCCTCGCCCCCAGCCTTGCGGAGGCGCGGGGACACCACCGGTACCACCGCCACTACACCAACCCGCTGCCCTACCCGATCAGCTATCTGCACAATTACGGGCCCGGCATCACCCCCGGCACGTTCGCCTTGTACGACGGCCCGTCGACCAACCACTGCTACCAGAGCTCGGCCGCCTATGTCGGCCAGGACGGCCGTCGGCACCCCTGCTTCTGAGGGGCGCTGGCGCATCCTCTGCGGGTGCCGCTATTTGGCGGCGCCCGACAGCAGCAATTGCTTCTCGATCTCGTAGACCGGCAGCTTGACGAGGTCCTTGCCGACCTCGCCCTGAAGCGCCTTGCGCACGACGTCCGAATAATCGGCGCGGATCATGCCGAGCGCGCGTGGTGAGGCCACCATGGTCAGGGCCGAGGTCTCGCCAGCGCTGACGGCGGCATCGAGCCGGCCGGCCAGGCTCCGCAGGAAGGCGCGCTCGGCCTCATCGTGCCAATCAGTCTGCTCGACTGAGCTGCGTGCGCCGCCGACGGCGGCGTTCAGCCGGCCCGGCGCATCGGTCCCTTGCGCACCGGTCGAGGGATTGGGCTGCTCGTGCACCTCCCGGGTGTGGAGGTTCGGAAACATCTCGTCGCCGAGGTTTTCCAGAATGAGCGCCTTGCGCCCGTCGCACACGACCAGCCAGTCACCCTTGTCTATTCTCATCTTGTCCATTGCACAGCTCCAAGCGATCTCGCGAGCCTGCTCTTCGAATTCCTCGAAGCGCTGGCTACGGCAAGACTAGGGACGAAGCCGTCCCGGCGAATTGCGCAGGATCAAGGATAAACGCGATGTCCTGCCATGCAGCGCCAGTGCAAGCGCAGTATTGGTCACGCGCGCGACGTGGGATAGTCTGGCGAAGCGAAAGGTCAGGCCTGCGGCGAGCTTGCTGAAGATTTGTTCATCAGCATTACATTTCGGTTCCGCCACAATTTGATCAGAACGACTTCGATATCCTGTATTGCGTAAGCAGAGGAATACATCATGAATCTCAAGACTGGCCTCGTCGCGGCATCCCTGTTCGGTGCCATGATGGCATCGCCGGCGGCGTCCGCCATGCCCATCGCGCCCGCACCTGCGACGCCGCAGGTCTCCGACGTCGAGCAGGTCCGCATGGTCTGCGACGCCTGGGGACGCTGTTTCTGGCGCCCGAACTATGATGGGTATTACGGCCCGCGGCCGTATTACGGGCCCCGATATTATGGGTATGGGCCACGCGCCTATGGGCCTCGCTATTACGGACCACGCTATCGCCGCTGGTGATTTCTGAAGGGGCCCTCGGGCCCCTTCGCTTTTGCGAGATCGCGCGTTGCGTCCATTCGCGTGCTCGCGGTCCGCGTGGAGCGATTCCAAAACTGATCTAGATCAAAGATGAAATTCGCCGTGCCGTCATTCTACGTCGATGGCGGATTTCATTGTTTTCCGATGCCCCCAGACGGGCATGAATGTGCAGACGCATCTCGAGAGGCAGCCAAGGCCTGGCGAGCGGAGGCCTGGCGAGCGGAGGCTTGAGGGACGGCGGCTCGAGGGGCGGAGCTTCGAGTCCTTCGCCTGTCCCGCCTGCACGCGTCTCCATTTCATCGACCTCGCCTCAGGCCAACCGATGAACCGGGACCGTTGACGGTGACATCGACCTGCCGCGTGGCATGATGTCCGCAATACTACGGCCCGGAATCCGGTTTACTGAATCATCCTGTTTCGCCATTGATTGCGATGTATCGATTTTCATTTAATTGTCACATTTCAGCATTCGGCCAGAAGCATGTTCTTCGACGCTCTCGCCCCCTCCTCCGCCCTCCAGCTGATCCGGTTTGCCGATGTCGACGCGTTTCGACCCGCCGAGTCGATGGAAGACGCCCGTAGCATTCCGCTCGACGTCGCCAACTTCGCTGCGGCGCGTGCGATCGTGAACCTGCCGGGGTGCCGGATCATCGTGGCTAGGTCGTTTGCGCGGATTCTCGATACCGCCTATCGCGCACCGGGCGGCATGGTGATCCTGCCGATGACCGACGATCTGCGGGCCAGCTCGAGCGGGATCGAACTCGACTCGCGCGTTTTCATCGCCTTGCGCGGCAATCATCATTGTCATTTCGTCGAGCATCAGACCAATTACCACGCGCTGATCATGTTCTCCCCCGCGCTCAGGGATCGCGGCTGGTTCGATCGCGCCGATGCATTGTGGGTTCGCATCGCGGACCCCGCGGCGCATCTCTACGCGCGTCAGCTCGTTCTCGACATCCTGCGGACCGCGTCCGTAGAGCCGCACATGTTCGAAACCACAGAGGTCGCCGCGCATCTCCAGGAGGGTCTGCTGCTCGCCTTCGACGATTTGTTTCAAATCGACCCGTTGTCTGATCGTACCGCCCCGAATGCAGGCGCGCGATCAGCCAGGCTCGTGCAACAGATCGACGATTACGTCGCGGCCTATCCGACCGCTCCGATCTATACGGCCAATCTAGCCGGCGAGTTGGGCGTTTCGGTCCGAACGCTCGGCGGCGCGGTGAGCAAGGTGCGCGGCATGAGCCTGCATCAATACATCCGCCTGAAGCGGCTGTGGGCCACACGCTCGCGGCTCCTGAAGGGCGGCGGCGCGACGGTCGCCACATGCGCACGCGCCCAGGGATTTCATCACCTCGGCGAGTTTGCCGCGGCCTACCGCGCGATCTTCCACGAGGCGCCTTCCGACACGCTGGCACGGGCCCGGCACACCGGTTTCTCTGCGAGCTGACGCCGCAGGCGCGACGCCGATGGCTTGCCTTGACCACGGGTCGGGCGGCTATGGAACAGGTTCCCTCGAACGACGTTGTCAGGTCCGAGCAGTGCGCCGCCAGCCAGCCCCGGGCGCGCGCTGAGAAACCCCGCGCGCCCTCCGCGCGGGGTTTTTGTCGCCGTCAATCAAGTGGTTCAGGGAAGAGAATGTCCATCAACCGCAACGTCTTGTTTCTGATCATCGGGGCTCTGGTCGTCACGGCAGCCGTGCTCGGCTACAACCTCTACCAGGCGAAGAAACAGCCCGACGGCCTGCAGATCAATGTCGGCCCCAATGGGCTGAAGATCCAGGGCAAGTAGTCAACGAAGTGATTGGAGCTTGGACCTGAGTTTGATCAGGATTCCGCAACCGGAGGCGAACGCAAGACCTCAGTTGCTCCGTTCCGACCTCCAGCCGGTTCCCCGATGTGGAATGGCGGCGGTGATATCTACATCTCTGCCGGCGGATTGACGCCAAGCTGCCACCCCAAAGCATAGGGTCAACGTCAGAGCCGTCACCAATAACAACAGGGATAAAAATTGGCTCAAGCCTGCACTCCCGCGCCGAAATATTGGATGAGCGAGCACAGGGCGGCGATTCGGAAAATGCAGCCGTACTGACCTAGGGAGCGTTTTCCCCAAGGTTGCAAACCGGTGGACGAGCACGCCGCAGCCTTTGACCCGCCGCGACTGCAGGAGGCAACGCCGACGCGCAAGAGAGCGGCGACTTTCCGAGCCTGACTAGCGCATTGGTTGAAAGCATCAGCAACAGCCTTCGGCCGGTTGCGAGCCTCGAGACCCCAATGGATGGCCTGCCTATCGAGCTCGGCTGCCTGATCGCGATCATAAGCCAAGCTATTGATTTTATTGGCGCGCTCGGAGAGATTCGAACTCCCGACCCTCGGAATCGAAATCCGATGCTCTATCCAGCTGAGCTACGAGCGCCCCCGGCCCGGGTATTGGGCCGCAACCGAGAAGCGCGGACCGCGGCTGGCAAGCCAGACATCGTGCGCCGTTCGGACGGGTTCGAATTAGCAGAGAGGCTGGCCAATAAAAAGCCCTTCCCGCCTCCGCGGAGGCGGGTCAGAGCGGGCTTGTCACCAGGTCGTGTTGAAGAGGCCGAAATGCGGCTGCTGCGCCACCATCATCGGCCGGCCATACTGTGGCCCACCATATTGATATTGCGGGGCCGGATGCGCTCTGGCGACCTTACGCTTGGGCTGAGCCTGAGCCTGCGGCTTCTTGGCGGCGTCGGCCTTCGAACCAGGCGTAAACTGGGCAAAGGTCTCGCGCACCCGCGCCTTGGCCGACATCTCTGCGAGGGCCGCTGCCGACGCGGTATCCGGCGGCTGAGGCGCAACGACGGCAGCGGTCTTCACCGCGGGCGGGGCAATCGACGGCTGGCTGGTGTCGAGCACGACACGCTCGGGCAGATGGCGATCGGACCGGATCCGGATCGACGGCTGGTCGTTGCTTGCGGTCGCGGCGGCTGGCGCCACGGGCGAGGCCGGCATGACGAAGTTCACCGCGAACAGCAGTCCGAGCAACGCTCCGCCGACAAACATGAAATACCGAAAGATGGGCATTGGCCGCACTCCGCCCCCCGCAATCCCCGCGTGGGCTCTTCGCCTTAAACAGGCGATACTCTGATTGGTTCCTGGCCCTGCCCTTCGGTTCAAATGGCGACGCCAATTTTTTGGCCAAGGCCTGCGGACAGTAACTTTTCCGCTACCGGGAACTGCCGGACGTTACGCGCGCCGTGCTGCGACCAGCGAACACTTCGCCTGATCGGCGTTAACGTTGATGAAGCCGACAGGAATACGCGCAAAGGTCTTGCGGCTCTTCATCGTTACCGTGTCGGCAAGCATGCGGCTGCGGTCGGTGAGATGACTGCCATCGCGCCGCGTAAACGCGCAGACGATCTCCAGATCCTTAACGGCATAGTCATTGTCGTTTCGCAGCGTGAACGTCACCAGCGCCTTCGAGCCGAGCCCGCCACGGCGCCAGGTCTGCGATGAGATTTTGAGGCGATCGAGTTCTGCCGCAGCCGGAGCCTGAGCTTCGACAATCGGCGAGACCGCCGCCGCCGTACTGCCCGGAGGTGCCGGTTCGACCGTTGCCACGTCAGACTTCACCGGCTCGGCGCCGTTGCCCCTGGAGAGCGGCAGCAGCATCCACACACCGCAGCCGACGATGATCGCCGCCAGCAGCCAGAGCAGGCTTCGCCCGAACGAGACGCTCGCGATCGTCACGGCTCGCGCCAAGCGCTCGCCGCTCCCGGCGAAACGTCCCCACCCGATCCGGTCAAACCTGGCGTTCATGGCTGCATCACCGACCGCGGCCGGAGCCCGTTCGACGACGGACTCGGCCACCGCTTACCTTAATCCGGGAGACGAACTAAGGTTCCCGCGCTCATGCCGAGTCGGCAAGGACGGTGGTGATCACCAGCCGGGGCCGCTAACATGCGCTGCAACATCGAAGACCCCGTTGGGAGAACATGAAATGCCAATCGCCGTCACTTGGGATCACGTCCATCTGCGCAGTCCCGATCCTGAGGCCACAGCGGCTTGGCTGCGGGACATCCTCGGCGGAGAGATCGTGCGCGCACCGGGACGGATCGACGTGAATCTCGGCGGCGCAAAGATCTTCATCGCGTCGCTCGAGGGCGACAACGCCGTCAACCCGCCGCCGCCGCACCCGCATCAGGGTCTCGACCATTTCGGTCTCACCGTGAAGGACATCGACGCCGTCGCGGCCGAGATCAAGGCCAAGGGCGTCACCTTCACGCGCGAGCCGACCACGATCCGGCCGGGCGTGCGCATCTGCTTCATCCGCGGCCCGGAAGGCATCTCCATCGAGCTGCTCGAGCGCGACAAGAAATACACCTGACCCATCGCCTCATCTGGCGCCTCATCGGAGGTCGACGAGAAGCCGGGCGCGCTATCGCCCGGCTAACTCATACTGCCCGGCATAAAGCAGCGGATGGCGACGCCCATGTAGCCGTAGATCGGCCACACCATGGTGCGCCCGACCCGGTTCGGCTCCGAGATGACGGCCTCCTCGGGCACGTCAACCCAGACGAGCTCCTGCTGCTGGCCGTCGAGCACGTGGCCCAGGCGCGGGATGCGGACACGATAGTGTCCGTCCTTGCTCTCCCAGTCGGTGTCCGAGAGCGCCGAGCCGTCGGCATCGGAACAGCAAGGCCCCTTGCCGCTGCGCAGGCCGTCGAACCACGCCTTCAATTCGGCATTGGTGTTGACGAACTGGCCACGGTCGCGCGCATGCCCCGAGGGGGCTGCGAGCGCGATCAGAGCCAAGGCGCAAGTGAGGCTCACCATGCTTCGCCAGCGTGGCGCGCCGCCAGTCGGCCGTTGTGTTTCGCAAATCGTGGGACGCACACTGTACAGACGCGGCTCATCGCCGCCGGAATCGATCCAGTTGCTCACGTTTGTCTTGCTCCAGCACCCCGCGGCCAGTGCAACAATGGTTATGCATTTCGCGGGCCAACTTGATTCGCAACGACGGGCCTCGCGTCATGATCAGACCGTCATGGTGGTGTCATAGACAAGCCGGGACAACTACGGCTGGCGGCGGCAAGATCGCACCGCCGGCCGGCAAACTGCCGCGTTGCGCGCGGGAACGCGCTTTGGCATAAAAGCTCTACCGGTTACGCCGTTGGGCGATGGCGGCCGGCCTGTGGGACGTGATGAAGAACGGCCTCTATTCGATTCACGTGAACCTGCTCGATGGTCGAGTCGGCAAGGGCAGCGGCGTGATTCTTTTTCGCGACGGCAAGATTCTTGGCGGCGATGCGTACCTCTATTACACCGGCAGCTACGTCGTGAAGGACGACCACACCTTCAAAGGCGAGGTGCTGGTGCAACGGCACACCTCGCCGCGGGGCGACGACAATCCGCTGTTCGGCGGCCCTGCCCCGGTCGGCATCGGCGTCAGCGGGACCTACACGGACACCCGCGCGGAGATGACGGGCACAGCGCTCGTCGGCAAGGCCAGCCTGATTTTCGGCGCCACGCTGCACAAGCTCGTGGAAGCCGATTAGGCGCGGGACTATTCCGCAGCCTGCTCGAGCGGCGCGGTGCGCGGCAGGATGATCTGGATCCGCGTGCCCTCGCCCGGCTCGGAATCGAGATCGAGCCGCCCGCCGAGGCGATTGGTGACGATGCTGTAGACGATGTGCAGTCCGAGGCCGGTGCCGCCCTGGTCGCGCCGCGTGGTGAAGAACGGATCGAAGGCGCGGCGGCGGACGTCGAGCGACATGCCGCAGCCATTGTCCGAGAAGATGATCTCGACATTGTCCTTGCCGGACTCGCGCACCTGGATGTCGATGATCCCCGGCCGGCCGTCCGGGAAGGCGTGCGCCACCGAATTGAGAAACAGATTGGTCAGCACCTGGCCATACGGGCCGGGATAGCTGTTCATGGTCAGGCTCGGCTGGCACTCGACGTTGAGCGTCAGATTGTGTTTGCGCAGGCCCGGCCGCAGGCTCATCACCACCTGCTCGGTGAGGTCGCCGAGATCGAAGCTGCGCTGATCGGAGTAGTTGCGGTCGGCCGCGACCTGCTTGAACGACTGGATCAGCTCGGCCGCGCGGTTCAGATTGGAGACGAGCTGCGAGGACGCATCGCGGCTGGTGTTGAGGAAATCGTTGAGCGTGGAGCGACGGAGCTCGCCGCGCTCGACTTCGGCGGTGAACATCGCGGTCTTGCGCTCCAGCGCGGATGCGACGGTGAGGCTGATACCGACGGGATTGTTGACCTCGTGGGCGACGCCGGCGACGAGCCGTCCGAGCGCGGCGAGCTTCTCCGCCTCGATCAGCGAGGCCTGGGTCTCGCGCAGGTTTCGCAACGCGGTCTCGGCGGATTCCTTGGCTTTGCGCATCTCCTGCTCGCCGCGCTTGCGCTCGCCGATGTCGAGCGCCACGGTGACGATCCGCTCGATCTCGCCGTCGGCATCGAGCAGCGGCAGCTTGTTGACCAGCCATTGCCGCATGTTGCCGGAGGAATCCTTGTACTCCTCCTCGTAGAAGCCGAGGCCCCTTCGAAGCTTGAGCACCCTCTTGTCGCTCTCGTCGGACTTGGCCGCACCATAGCGCGACATCAGATCCGCGGTGGTGCGGCCGAGCGCATCGCCGGGCTCGATGCCGAAGATGCCGGCCATGTAGCGGTTCATCAGCACGTAGCGCAGCTCGCGGTCCTTGACGTTGATGACCGCGGGCACGGTGTCGATGACCTGCTGGAGCAGGCGCCGTCCTTCGGCGATGGCGTCTTCCGCCCGCTTCTGGTCGGTGATGTCGCGCAGCGTGCCCTCGTAGCGGACGATGTTGCCCGCCTCGTCCCGCACGCCCGTCGCGCTGTCGGAAAGCCACAGGATGTTGCCGCTACGCTGGCGCACCTGGTACTCGAACTCGCGCACGATGCCGTCGCGCGCCATCAGCCGCTGATATTCGGCGCGCGCCTCGGGGTGGACGTAGATGGTGTGGGCGATGTCGTTGATGCTGTCGATGAGCTGCTGCGGGCTGTCATAGCCCATCATCCGCGCCAGCGCCGGATTGGCGTTGAGCAGATCACCGGCCGGCGTCGTGACATAGATGCCGTCGACCGAGCCCTCGAACAGCTTGCGATAGCTCTCTTCGGCGAGACGCTGCTCGGTGAGCGCCCGCACCGCCGCCTCGCGCGCCGTGTCGGCCTCCTCCAGCGCGCGGCGGAACACTTCGGCCGCGCGCGCGATGTCGCCGATCTCGTTGTCGAGGTCGGCCGACGGGATCGAGGCGTCCTTCTCGCCCGCTGCGAGCGCGCGGATGGATCTCGCGATCTTCGCAAGCGGCCGGACGGTCCGCCGCACCACGAAGCCGGCCGCGAGAATGCCGATCAAGACGCCGATGGTGCCGAACACGATGCTCTGCCACCGCGCCTCCGTCAGCGTGCGGGCGAAATCGCGCGACAGCACGTGGCCGCGCCTAGCGCTGACCTCGCGCAGGAGTTCCGTGACGCGGCCGATCAGGCGGCCCTCGGTGCCCAGCACCTCGCGATCGATATCGGCGATCTGTCGCTCCCGGACCGCCACCGCGATGATGGCCTCGGCATAGTCGTTCACGGCCGTCTTCAGCCTGGCGTCCGCGATGTCCATCGCCCGCATCCCCTGCGCGGCCTGCTCGGCGGCGGATGGATTGCGCGCCAGCAGCCCGAGCGCGATCTGGCTCTGCGCCTCCGACAGGCGGGAGGCGAGCTCGCGGTCCGCCGCGGCTCCAACGGCCACGTCGAACCGGTCGCGCAGCGGCGGCAGGCCGGCGAGCAGCTGGGCGCGGCGGTCGATCAGGGTCGAGATTCGCTCGAGGCCATTGCGATAGGTCGCAAGGCGCTCGGTCACCCCGTCGATCATGTCCTGCTGCTCGGGAGCGAGCTCGATGCGGGTCTTCTTCAGGATGTCGCTGAGCGTCGAGGCCGCCTCGCCGACCTGCTTGAACTGGGTGCCGGCGCCGGGATCGGTGACGAAGTCGCGCGCGGCGAGCCGCAGCTCGTTCATGCGGCGGTCGATGTCCTCGGCGAGGTCGCCGACGCTCTGGAGCCGCTGCAGCTCGGCGAAGGTCGTATCGATGTGCCGGATCGCGATCACGCTCGCGGTCGAGGTGACGATGATCACCGCCAGCACCAGGAGAAAGCTGCCGAAGGTGAGCTGGCCGATGGAGAGCGAGAATGTTCGCTTTTTCTCAGGGGTCGGCGTCAATTCGGCGGACATTGGGGCTTTTGAGGACCGGGCTATTGGAGGCCCAATATACGATGGTTTGCGGCCCCGGGGGAACATGCCTCGCGCTGCCGAATATCCTTAATATCGCGAGCCCGCCGCCCGTCTCACCTCCCCGATTATGACGTTTTGACGCTGGCCGCCCGCCGGGCCGGGATCGTCATGGCGGCGACGCCGAGGACGACGCAGGCAAGCCCGATCCAGGCGGTCCGGCTCAGGGTTTCGCCGAGGACGGCGACGCTGATGGCGACCCCGATCGGCACGCGCAAATAGGCCTGCGCAGTGGTGCCGACCGAGCCCAGCGTCTGGATCAGGCGGAAGTAGATCGCGAACGCTGCCGCAGTCGAGAAGGTCGCCAGCGCGAGCAGCGCCAGCACGGAACTCAGCGAGGGCGACAGCGTCCAGGGCTGTTCGACGATCAGCGAGGCCGGGATCAGCGCCGCCGCGCCCGCCAGCAGCGAGCCCGCGGCCGGTGCCATCGGATCGAGGCCTTTAAAACCGCGGCCGAAGATCGCAGCGCAGGCGTAGCAGATGGTGGCGGCGACGATGGCGGCCTCCGCGACCAGGCCACTGCGGACGTCGTGGAAAGCGTCGACGCCGACGATCAGCAGGATGCCGGCCATACCGGCGACCACGCCGAACAGTTTTCGCGGCGTCGTCACCTCGTGACGCGTGACGACGGCTGTGAGCAGGAAGGTGAAGAGCGGCCCGGCCGAGTTGAGGATGGTGGCGAGCGCGGCATCGACGTGACGCTCGCCCCAGGCGATCAGCGTCCAGGGGATCATGCTGTTGAGCACGGCCTGGAACGCGAAGCGCTGCCAGGTCGCGGCATCCGTGGGCATCCTGATGCCGCGCGCCCACATGACGACGAGCAGCAGCAGACCGGCGATCGTGGTGCGCGCCGCGATCAGCGTGATCGGCGGAATGGTGGCGACGCCGAGCTTGATGAAGGTGTAGGAGCCGCCCCAGAGCGTTGCGAGCGCGACCAGCAGCGCCAGCTCGACGGCGATGTTGGGGTCCCGTCCCTTATCCATTTTGCACGTCCCGTCCATTCGCGATGGACGGAACCTTAGCGCGTCCGGGGCCGCCAATACTTCGTTTGGTATCGAAGTATCCTAGCCGACCGCCCCGACCTCGAACACCTCGCCGTCATAGCCGGCTTCGCGGGGAATGCGGAGCTGGCGGCCGGTCTCGGTCTTGGTCATCACCGGCATCACCGTCACGACCGACAGGCCGCGGGCGTGCTCCAGCGCGGCGCCCACGCTGTCCTGCTTGGCGAGCCGGATCAGGTTGCGCGTGGTCGGGAACGGCAGCTTGAAGCGGCCGCTCTCGCCGCCCTCCACCGCCTCGCGCGGCGACACCCAGATCGAGTCGGTCGACTCCCGGCCGTCATGGGCGCCGAGCTGATCGGGCGGTGCGGCCGCGAGGAAGAACCAGGTGTCGAACCGCTTCGGCATGCCCTCCGGCGTGATCCAATGCGCGTAGGGCACGAGCGTATCGAGCGCGAGCTGGAGGCCGTTGTCGGCCAGGATACTCAGGAAGCTGATCTTGTGCTCGTTGAGGGCGACGCGATGCTTGTCGGCGATCTCGCCGGCGCGCTTGGCATCGATCGGCGTGCCCGAACCCTTCGCCCGCGCCAGCAGGATGCCGCTCTCCTCGAAGGTCTCGCGGATCGCGGCGACCCGAAATCCGCGATCCGATTCACTTAAGGCTTCGCCGCCCGAATAGAGGTGAGCGCGGGCGACGATCTCGTTGTCGCCGGCATCGACGCTGCCGCCGGGAAACACCAGCGCGCCCGAGTTGAACTCGATCTGATGATGGCGAACCATCATGAAGACCTCGATTTCCTTTGCACCGTCACGGAGCAGAAGGATGGTCGAAGCCGGGCGCGATGCTGATGTCTCTGGCATTCAACTAACCTGCGGCGCTGGATTGCGGGCCGAGATTGGCGCGCTTGTCGACGCGGGCGACGCGCGACAGGAGGTAGTCGACCTCCGCCTTCGCTGCCGGCGTGATGGTCGCGCCCGGATTGCGCTGGGCGCTGGAAGCGATGATGCCACGCTTCTGCAGCACGTGCTTACGCACCGCCAGGCCTGCGCCCGGCTGCTGCTCGTAGCGGATCAGCGGCAGATGCGCGTCGAACAGATCATGCGCAGCGTCGCGCTTGCCCTCCTTCGAGAAGCGCACGACGTCGATCAGGAGCTCCGGGAAAGCGTAGCCGGTCATGGCGCCGTCGGCGCCGCGCTCCATCTCGAAATCCAAGAAGAGTCCGCCATTGCCGCAGAGGATCGAGAGCGGACGGAGCGAGCCGTCCTTCTGGAAGTTGCGCAGTGTCGAGATCTTTTCCAGACCCGGCCAGTCCTCGTGCTTGAGCATCACGCAATTCGGATTGTCGGTGACGATCTTGCGGATCACCGCAGGGGTGAAGATTACCGAGAGCGTCAGCGGATAGTCCTGCAGCACCCAGGGCACATCGGGCCCGATCGCCTCCGCCGCCTGCTTATAGTAGCCGACGATCTGGTCGTCGGTACGGAGCGACGGCGGCGGCGCGATCATCACGCCGGCCGCGCCTGCATCCATCGAGGCCTTCGCCAGCGAGCGCATCGTGGCAAAGCCAGGCGCTGAGACGCCGACGATCACCTGCATCTTCTTGGCGCGCTTGACGAAGCGCACCGCGACTTGCTCGGCCTCCGCGGCGTCGAGCTTCGGCGCCTCGCCGAGGATGCCCAGCACCGTGACGCCGTCGCAGCCGACCTCCTCGTAGAAATCGGTCAGGCGGTCGATCGAGCGCTCGTCGATCCGGCCGTCATCGTGGAACGGTGTCGGCGCGATTGCGAAGGTGCCCTTGGCGTCGGCGGTCAGTTTCATCTGGTCTCTCTGTCCTATCGTCTGTCGTCATTCCGGGCTCGCGACGTCGTCGCGCCCCGGAATGACAGTGTGGCTAAAACCGCCGCGCGCCCATCTTGATCTGCTCCTCGGAGAAGAAGATCTCCTTGGCGTGATCGGCGATGTCCTGGGCCTTCCAGCCCGTGTGCGGCGGCTTCCAGCCGTCCATTTCCATCATCCGCATTTCGCGCACGCCGCGGGGCCCGGATACGCCCAGCACCTTGCCGGTCTGGTCGCCCGACAAATCGCTGACCATATATAGCACGGCCGGCGCGATGCCGTCCGGCCCCAGCGCCGCGCCGGGGTTCTCCTTATAGCGGGGCAGGTCTGCGGTCATGCGGGTCAGAGCGCCCGGGGCCAGCGTCCAGATCCGGATGTTGTACTTCCGGCCCTCGATCGCCAGCACGTTGGACAGGCCCCAGATGCCGCCCTTGGCCGCGCCGTAATTGGTCTGGCCGAAATTGCCGATCAGCCCTGATGTCGAGGAGGTGTTGACGATGACGCCGCCGCCGTTTTCCCGCATCCAGCGAAACACCGGCATGGTGCAACAGAAGGTGCCCTTCAGATGCACCTTGATCACCTTGTCCCAGTCGGATTCGGACGCCTTGGCGAAGGTCTGGTCGCGGAGGATGCCCGCGTTGTTGACGAGGATATCGGCACGGCCGAAATGCTTGATGGCGTCGTCGAACACCGACTGGCCGCCCTCCATGGTGGAGATGTCGGCGCCGTTGGCGACCGCCTTGCCGCCCTCGGCCTTGATCGCGTCGACCACGAGCTGCGCCATCGACTTGTCGGCGCCTGAGCCGTCGCGGGGACCGCCGAGATCGTTGACGACGACGGACGCCCCTTCCCGCGCGAACAGTTTTGCGTAGGCCTCACCAAGCCCCCCGCCCGCGCCGGTGATCAGCGCAACCTTGCCGTCGAGTAGTCCCATCGTGGCTTCTCCCTGCTTGTTTTTCTTGCTCCGTCATGGCCGGGCTTGTCCCGGCCATCCACGAACTTGATCGCCAACTGCACGAAAGAACGTGGATGCCCGGGACAAGCCCGGGCATGACGAAATAACTCAGAGCAGCGCAAGCGGCTCGATCATCCCAGCACCGTCTTGCCGTTCTTGATCACGGTGACGCCGCGCGACTTCACCTTGGCTTCGAACGAGATCACGCTGCCATCCTTCCAGAGATCCATGGTCACGGTCTCTCCGGGATAGACGGGCGATGAGAACCGCGCGACGTGCTGGCGGAAAGCAGAGGCGTCGTAGTCGGCATAGGTCTGGAGCACGCCGCGGCATGTGATGCCGTAGGTGCACATGCCGTGCAGGATCGGGCGCGGGAAGCCGGCCTTCTTCGCAAATTCCGGATCGCTGTGCAGCGGGTTGCGGTCGCCGCAGAGGCGATAGACCAGCGCCTGGTCGGGGCGTGTGACGATGTCGATGGTCCTGTCGGGGCTCCGGGTCGGGATCTTGTGCGGATCGGGCTGGGTCAGGTTCGGCCCGCCAAAGCCGCCATCGCCGCGCGCGAAGCGCGAGGCGACCAGCGTTGCGAGCTTCTCGCCCTTCTCGTTCTTGAGCACGGTCTGGTGGCTGATGACGACGCCCTTGTCCTTGCCCTTGTCGTAGACCTCGACAACGGAGGAGTCGGCCGTGATGTTCGCAGCCACCGGCAGCGGCTGATGGAAGGTGATGTCACGCTCGCCATCGACCACCATGACGCGGTTGAGGTTCATCTCGCCCGGCCCCGAACCCCAGGCTGCGACGGACGCAAAGGTCGGCACCACCTTGAGCGGCCGCGGCGTGAACGTGCCTTCGTTGACGAAGGCGAGCTCGCTCTCGTTCATGGGATCGGCACCGAGGCCGATGCCATAGGCGTAGAGCATGACTTCGCGATCACCATAGGCGTACTTCTGGCCGAGGTTTTTCAGGCCTTTGAGTTCTTCGTATCTGGCGGACATTTTTGGCTGTTTCCTCCCCGGCATTTTTCTCAGCGAGCACCGGCGCTCGTTAATGTGCCCTCTCCCCTTGTGCGAGAGGGCTGCACCGCTCTTGCACCAAACTCGTTTGGGTGAGGGGTTGGCTCCGCAGCGAACACTCTCTCCGTGGAGAGAACCCCTCATCCGGCGCTTCGCGCCACCTTCTCCCACAAGGGGAGAAGGGAAGAAATTTAGGCCGGCGTGAAGAACGGCAGCGGCGCGCCGTCGGTCGGCTTGAACACCACCTTCACCTTCTGGCCGATCTTCAGCTTCTCGAGATCGCAGTCGACGAAATTGGTCTGCACCGACGGCCCCTCCTTCAGGGTGACGTAGCCGATGGCGTAAGGGCCGGTCGGCGACTTCCGCATCAGGCTCCAGGTGTAGATCGTGCCCTCGCCCGAAGCCTCCTCCCACACCGTCTTGTCGGAGTAGCAGAACGGGCAGATCGAGCGCGGGAAGTAATGCGCCTCGCCGCAGGCGGTGCAGCGCTTGATCATGAACTTGCCCTGCTTGGCTGCGTCCCAGAACGCGGCAGTCTCCGGATTGGTCACCGGGGCCGGGTATTTTTTTGCATCTACCATCACACGCGCTCCAGAATGGCCGTCGAGGCGGCGTGGCGAACGCCGAGGAGGCCGCCGGTGCCGTGGGCAATGGCGAGATCGCAATTCTTGACCTGCACCTTCGGATGCGCCTCGCCGCGCAGCTGCCTGACGGCCTCGATGATCTTGGTCATGCCGCCGCGATTGACGGGATGGTTGCTGCAGAGGCCGCCGCCGTCGGTGTTGAACGGCAGCTTGCCGACGCCGGAGATCAGATTGCCGTCGGCAACGAACTTGCCGCCCTCGCCCTTCTTGCAGAAGCCGAGGTCCTCGAGCTGCATCAGCACCGTGATGGTAAAGCTGTCATAGATCGAGGCGTATTTGATGTCCTTCGGCGTGATGCCGGCTTCCTCGAACGCGCGCGGGCCGGACCAGATGCCGGCAGAGTAAGTGAGATCGAGGTCCTTGCCGCCGCGCGGGCCCTTCATCGCCTCGCCATGGCCGATCAGCTTGACCAGCGGCTTCTTCAGGCTCTTCGCAATCTCGGGCGTCGTCACGATCAGCGCGCCGCCGCCGTCGGAGACGACGCAGCAATCCATGCGGTGCAGGGGATCGGAGATCATCGGCGAGTTCAGGACGTCCTCGACGGTGACGACATCCTTGAGCATCGCATGCGGATTGTATTGCGCGTGGTGCGAGGCCGCGACCTTGATCCAGGCGAGCTGCTCGCTCGTGGTGCCATAGTCGTGCATGTGGCGCATGGCACACATGCCATAGGCATTGTGCGTGGTCGCGCCGTAAGCAGACTCGAAATCGGCTTCCGCGCCGGCTGCGCGCGGCGGCATCACGCCGGTGCGCGGCTTGCCTGCGAGCGTGATCAGCGCGATCGAGCACTTGCCGGCCGCGATGGCTTCAGCGGCATGGCCGAGATGGATGATGTAGGAACAGCCGCCGGTCTCGGTGGAATCGACGTGGCGGAGTTTTTTGGTGTTCAGGCCGAGATAATCGACCATCGGCCAGGCGCCGCCCGGTGCATCGCCGGCGCAGAAATAGCCGTCGACATCGTCCTTGGAGAGCCCGGCATCCTCGATCGCGCCCTTGGCGACCTCGGCATGGAGCTGGGCGGTGGATTTGTCCGGCGCATGCCGGGTCGGGTGTTCGTAGATCCCGGCAATGTAGGCCTTGCCCTTGATGGTCAAAACGTCAGGTCTCCGCGCTCGCGTTTCTTCTTGCTCCGTTTTTCTGAACCGCGGGGGCCAGCTTGGCAAGCGCGGAAATATTCCGTCGGGCGAGAGGGCAGCGGGTTGGCGCAAGTGGCGACGGTCATGGAACGTCCGTCTGCCTCCTCACCGTCATTGCGAACGTAGCGAAGCAATCCAGGAGTCTTTCCGCGGATGCATTTCTGGATTGCTTCGCTGCGCTCGCAATGACGGGCGCGACAGGCAAAATCCTAAAGGTGTTTTGCCCGACGGCACAAGCGATTTCGTTTTATCGAAACAACCGATTTCGCGAAAACAACCCCATGCACAGTAGAACGCTCGTTGATTTCAAACGGGAAATCGTAGGGTGGGCAAAGCGAAGCGTGCCCACGTCCTGATCGATTCTGGTGGGATGGTGGGCACGGCGCTACGCGCCTTTGCCCACCCTACGAGGCGGCGTCCGCGTCGAGACCGCCCTACTCCGCCGCGATCTGCCTTGGCGCGGGCGGCGGGCTTGCGAGGTCGGCCGCGAGCTGGGCGTAGCGGGCTTTCGCGTCGGCGACGGCCTTCTCCTTGACCGGGCCGTAGCCGCGGATGCGGTCGGGCAGCGACAAGAGCTCGACCGCGGTGTCGACCGTGACCGGCGACAACAGGCCGAGCACGGTAGCGACGTCCTTCTCGTAGCCCACGATCAGATCGCGCTCGAGCTTGCGGTCGGCGCTGCGGCCGAAAATGTCGAGCGGCGTGCCGCGCAGGAACTTGAATTTCGCCAGCACGCGGAAGACCTTCAGCATCCACGGGCCGAAGGCGCGCTTCTTCGGGCGGCCGAGCGCGTCGACACCGCTGCTGAGGATCGGCGGGGCCAGGTTGAAGTTGAACTTGAAGTCGCCCTCGAACTGGTCGCGGAGCTGCTGCTCGAAAGCACCGTCGGTGTAGAGGCGCGCAACCTCGTATTCGTCCTTGTAGGCCAGCAGCTTGGCGTAGTTCACCGCGACCGCGCGCGGCAGCGCATCGTCATAACCGCCCTGCTTGGCGGTATCGCGAACCTGGTCGACCAGCTTGCGATAGCGTTTTGCGAGGCGGCCGCTCTGGTAGGCGGTCAGGTGCTTGGCGCGATGCGCGACGACCTCATCCAGCGTCATTGCGTCGAGCGTCTTCGGCGCAACCACCTCGTCGGTCCCCTTCAGCATGTCGGCGAGACGCTGGGGATCGGCGACCGCGAGGCGGCCGAGGCGGAAAGCCTCCTTGTTCATCTTGATCGCGACGCCGTTGACCTCGATGGCCTGCTCGATCGATTCTGCCGACAGCGGGAACAGGCCTTTCTGATAGGCATATCCCATCATCATCATGTTGGTGGCGATGCTGTCGCCAAGCAGCTGCTCGGCCGGCTTGGTGAAGTCGAAGAACACCGAGTCCTTGTGCAGCGCCGTTTCCAGCAGCCCGTTCAGCTTGCGGGTCTGGAAGTTGAAATCGCGGTTGAGGACGAAGTCGGCGGTGGGAATGACGTGGCTGTTGATGATGCCGCGGGTGCGGCTGGTGTCGCAGAGCGAGATCGTATCCTTGGCGACCGCGACCACCTCGTCGGCGGCGAGCACGAGATCCGCCGTACCTGTGACGATGCGCGAGCAGGTCACCTCGGCCGGATGATCGGACAGGCGGACGTGGCTGAGCACCGCCCCGCCCTTCTGCGCCAGGCCCGACATGTCGAGGATCATCGAGGCCTTGCCCTCGATATGAGCGGCCATGCCGAGCAGCGCACCGATCGTGAGCACACCGGTGCCGCCGACACCGCCGACGGCGATGTTGTAGGGCTTGTCCACCGTCGGCCGAGACGCGGGCTCCGGCAGCTCGCCGATGTCACCGAGATCGGCCGGCGCACGATGGCGCGGCTTGCCGCCGTCGACGGTGACGAAGGACGGGCAGAAGCCCTTCACGCAGGAATAGTCCTTGTTGCAGGACGACTGGTTGATGGCGCGCTTGCGGCCGAACTCGGTCTCCAGCGGCTCGACCGAGATGCAGTTCGACTGCACCGAGCAGTCGCCGCAGCCTTCGCACACCGCCGGGTTGATCATGACGCGGCGCGCCGGATCCTCCATCAGGCCGCGCTTGCGGCGGCGGCGCTTTTCGGCGGCGCAGGTCTGCACGAAGACGATCGCCGAGGTGCCCTTGTACTCGCGGCACATTTTCATGACGTTGTCGAGTTCGTCGCGGTGATACTTCTTCACGCCGGGCGCGATGGTGTCGGCGGGATAGGCATCGGGCGCCTCCGAGACCAGGTAGATCTCGCGGATGCCTTCGGCATGGAGCTGGAACGTGATCTGCTGCGGCGAGAGATCGCCGTCATGGCGCTGGCCGCCGGTCATGGCGACAGCGTCGTTGTACAGGATCTTGTAGGTGATGTTGGTCTTGGAGGCGACCGCCTGCCGGATGGCGAGAAGGCCCGAGTGGAAGTAGGTGCCGTCGCCGAGATTGGCGAAGATGTGGTTCTCGTTGGTGAAGGGCGCGATGCCGACCCACGGCACGCCCTCGCCGCCCATATGGGTGAACGTCTCGGTCGAGCGATCCATCCACAGCGCCATGAAGTGGCAGCCGATGCCGGCCATGGCGCGACTGCCTTCGGGGACTTTCGTGGATGTGTTGTGAGGGCAGCCGGAGCAGAAATACGGAGTGCGGGAGACAGGCGCCGTCGCCTGCATTTGCGTGGCCTGGCGGCCGTTGAACCAGTCGGCCTTGACGCGGAGCATCTCCGCAATCTCGGGGTTGAGATTAAGTCGAAGCAGTCGCTCGGTGATCGAGGTCGCAAGCGAGGCAACGCTGAGCTCGGCGGCGAAGGTCAGGAAGCGCTTGTCGTGCTCGTCCATCTTGCCGACGATGCGCGGGCGGACGTCGTCGCGCCAGTTGAACAGCTCCTGCTTGACCTGGTTCTCGACGATCTCGCGCCGTTCCTCGATGATGAAGATCTCTTCGAGGCCGACCGCGAACTGGCGTACGCCTTCCGGCTCCAGTGGCCAGGGCATGCCGATCTTGTAGAGGCGAAGCCCGATCTTGGCGGCGACCTCCTCGGTAATCCCGAGCTCGCGCAGCGCCTGGCGGACGTCCTCATAGCTCTTGCCCGACGCCATGATGCCGAAGCGGGCGTTCGGCGAGTCCATGGTGACGCGGTTGACCTTGTTGGCGCGCGCAAAGGCGATCGCGGCAAAGCCCTTGTAGTCCTGGAGGCGGCGGTCCTGCTCGAAGCGGTCGTCGGGCCAGCGCAGATTGAGGCCACCGGGCGGCAGCTCGAAATCCGGGGGGATGATGAACGGCTTCATCTCGTCGGTGAGGTCGATCTCGGCGGTGGTCTCCACCGTCTCCGTGATCACCTTCATGCCGACCCAGCAGCCCGAATAGCGCGACATCGCAATGCCGAGCAGGCCCATCTCGATCATCTCGTGGATGCTGGACGGATAGAGATACGGCATCAGCGCCGACATGAAGGCGTGGTCGGACTGATGCGGAACGGTGGAGGACTTTGCACCGTGGTCGTCGCCGGCCAGACACAGTACGCCGCCGTTCTTGGCCGAGCCGGCGGCATTGCCGTGGCGGAACACGTCGCCGCAGCGATCGACGCCGGGGCCCTTGCCATACCAGATGCCGACGACGCCATCATATTTGGCGCCGGGCGAGAGGTTGAGCTGCTGCGAGCCCCACACCGCGGTCGCCGCCAGATCCTCGTTCACGCCGGGCTGGAACTTGATGTTGTACTGCTCGAGATGGTTTCGCGCCGCGAACAGCTGCTGGTCGTAGCCGCCGAGCGGTGAGCCGCGGTAGCCGGAGATGAAGCCCGCGGTGTTGAGGCCATTGGCGCGGTCGCGCCGGATCTGAGCCATCGGCAACCGGACCAGGGCCTGGATGCCCGTGGTGAAGACGTGCCCGGTTTCCTGGGTGTATTTCTGGTCGAGACTGATCGGACCCTGGTTGATACCCATTCTTGTCCTCTTCCGCCCTTTTGAGCGTTTGGCCACTTAAGCCGTTGCCTGCCCGTTGTTTTTAGCTAGGGCGCGCCGACCATCTCTGCCACTCTATGTCGGATATTTAACGCTCCGCATCACAAATCTGGACCAAAGGAAGCGCCGGGTAAAAATCGCAATTTCGTGGCTGCAAAGGCATCAAGCATTTTCAATTTGTGTCACCATACCCCCGCCATCGCGAAACGACGTGAGGCTCCTGTCCGGGCGATTGGTCGCAGGGGAGGCTTTCGATGCGAATGATTCTGGTCGTTGTCGCATTGTGCAGTGCAATTGCGAGCACGGCCCACGCCGCCGAGCCATCGCCGGAGCTGATCGCCTATGGCAAGGCGCTGGTCGAGGCCGGCGACTGCGCGGGCTGCCACACCGCCGATCCGGCAAAGCCATTCGCGGGCGGAAAGCGCATCGATACGCCCTTCGGCGCGATCTACGCGCCGAACCTGACGCCGGATCGTGACACCGGGATCGGCGCCTGGACCGACGCCGATTTCACCCGCGCGGTGCGCACCGGCGTCGCGCCCGACGGCTCGAACTATTACCCGGCCTTCCCCTATCCCTATTTCACGAAGGTGACGAAGGACGACACGCTGGCGATCCGGGCCTATCTTGGAACGCTGGCGCCCGTGGCGAGCCGCAACAAGCCGCCGGAGCTGCGCTGGCCGTTCGGCTATCGCCGCCTGATGCGGGTCTGGAACGCGATGTATTTCAAGCCCGCCCTGTTCGAGCCGGACCAGAGCCAGAGCGCGGCGTGGAACAGGGGCGGCTATCTCGTCACCGGGCTCGGACATTGCGGCGCCTGCCACACGCCGAAGAACTATTTCGGCGCCGACAAAACTGCGCAGGCGCTGTCTGGCAACGAGGTCGGCGGCTGGTACGCACCAAGGCTCGATGGCGCCGCGCGCACCGGGCTGAAGTCGTGGAGCGTCGAGGACATCACGGAGTATCTGCAGAGTGGCCGCAACGCCAAAAGCCATGCCGGCGGGCTGATGGCCGAGGTGGTCGTCGGCTCGACCTCGAAGATGAGCGATGCCGATGTGCGCGCCATCGCGGAATATCTGAAGGGTCTGCCGCCGTCGCGGCGCGAGTCGATCGTGACGCCACCCGACGATGCCGAGATGAAGGCCGGCCAGGCCGTCTACGCAAAACTCTGCATCGCCTGCCATGAAGCCGACGGCTCCGGCGCGCCGCGCATCTATCCGCCGCTGCCCGGCAACGCGCTTCTGCAATCGGTCAATCCGTCCTCCAGCTTGCGCATCATCCTCGACGGCGCCCACACCGTGACGACGCCACGCGCGCCCAACACCGGCGAGATGCCGGGCTATGCCAAGCAATTGTCCGACGCAGAGATCGCCGCCGTGACGAACTACATCCGCAATTCCTGGGGCAACGCCGCGCCGCTGGTGACCGCGGCGCAAGTGGCGAAGGCGCGGAGGGCGCCGTAGCTCTCACCTCCATCATTGCGAGCAGTGAACGAAAGAGCCCTACCGCTCCTCGCCTTCCGTGAACACGAATTTCGGCATCTCCCATTTGTAACGCACCGCGAGCAGGCGGAAGCTGACGCCGAGGACAAACGTCAGGATCGTCCAGAGCTCGGCGTTGAGATTGAGGCCGAAGGCGGTGGCGTAGAACAGGCCGGTCGCCACCGAAACGGTCGCATAGAGCTCGGAGCGGAACAGCAGCGGCACGTCGTTGCAGAGCACGTCGCGCAGCACCCCGCCCGCGCAGCCGGTCACCATGCCGGAGACGATGACGATCGGCAGCGCGGCATTCGTCTGCCAGGCGATGTCGCAGCCGGTCATGGTGAAGACGACGAGACCGATGGCATCGAGCACGATGAAGGCCAGCTTCAGCCGGTGCACGAGCCGCGCGATCAGGATGGTGAGGAAGGCCGCGCCGCCGGCCAGCGCGAGATAGATGGGATGAGCGACCCAGGCCAACGGATAATGCCCGAGGAAGAGATCGCGCAAGGTGCCGCCGCCGAGCGCGGTGATGCAGCCGAGGAAGCAGACGCCGAGCCAGTCCATGCTCCGGCGGCCGGCGGCGAGCGCGGCGGTCATGCCTTGCGCTGCGACCGCGACCAGCGACAACAGATGCAGCACGCTATCGCTCGGCGGCAAGCTCCACATCGCTTGTTCCCTTCCCCATCGATGGAACCGACGCGCACGGTTCCAAAATGAACAGGTTCCCGATTCCTCGCGCAAGGGCAACATGCGACGAAAGCACTAAGGAGGGCGGAACGGAATCTCGCATCTAGGGGTTGTCCAGCTGCAATAATCGAGGAGACAAAATCGATGGCTGACGACCGTTTTCCCAACGATCCGTATCGCCCGAATCTCGCCGATGATGAATATGTCCGTGCGGCGCGACGGGATGCCGAGCTTCAGGCCGATCCCGAGCTTGGCGAAGGCCCCGCCTCCAGCGGCAAGGTAGCCTTGTTCGCAGTGGCGATCGCCTTGGTACTGGGTGCCGTGTTCTACGGACTGAACAACACGAGCACCGGCAACCAGGCGAGCAACACGCCGGCGACGCAGACCGCCCAGCAGGCTCCGCCTGCGAATCCGGCCACGCCTCCCGGCATGCGCGACGTGACGCCGCGCAACAACACCGCCCCCGGCGTGACCACGGGTGCTGCCCCGAGCAAGCCGGCGGCGCCTGATCCGGCCGCCCCGTCCGAGGGCGCGAAGTAAGACAACAGCTGTCGTCGCCCGGCTTGACCGGGCGACCCAGTATTCCACCAGCGGCGGAGATTGAATCGAGAGGCCGCAGCGTACTGGATGCCCCGCTTTCGCGGGGCATGACAGCGAGAGGATGAGAGAGCGGCGGGACCTCACATCCCGCCGCTTTTCGTTCAGCTGAACATCTTGTTGAGTTCGCCACCGGAATAGCCGGTGCCAAGCTCCGTAAAGGTCCCCTTCTCCGCCATCTCCTTCGCGGCGCGCATGAAGCCGCCCCAGGCAGCGCGGGCGAGCGAGCCGCCGACGCTGATGCGGCGCACGCCGAGGTCGGCGGCCTCCTGCAAGGACAGGCCGGACGCGCCGATCAGCAGGTTGAACGGCTTTGGTGCGACAGCCTTCACCACCGCGGCGATGTCCTCGCGCGTCTTCAGGCCCGGCGCGTAGAGGCAATCGGCGCCTGCGTCCGCATAGGCCGTGAGCCGGTCGATGACGAGCTTGAGGTCGGTCACGCCCCACAAATACGCCTCGCACCGGCCGACCAGCAGCGTGCCGCTGTCGCCGATCGCCTTGCGCGAGGCCTTGATGCGCTCGACCGCCAGCGCGCGCTCGTAGAGCGGCTTGTCCTTGTCGCCGGTGGAATCCTCGATCGAGAGGCCGGCGACGCCGGTACGCACACCACGCTCGACATTGTCCGCAACCTTGTCCGGCTCGACGGCAAAGCCACCCTCGAAATCCGCATTCACGGGGATGTCGACGGCCGAGCACAATGCTGCCAGATGCTGACAGACGTCGTCGACCGTGACGTGGTTGTCGGCCTTGCCGATGGTCCAGGCAAAGCCCGCGCTCGATGAGGCCAGTGCCTTGAAACCGAGATGCTGCAACGCCTTGGCGCTGCCGACGTCGACCGGATTGGGCAGGATGAAGCAGCCGCTCTCGTGCATTGTCTTGAACGTGGCGCGCTTGTCAGCGGTTGTCACATGCATGTTTCTCTCCCTTGTTGGCCGCGCAGACATAAGCGCGCATTTTCAAGTGCGCTAGTGCGCGTCGTGCACGGCGCGACTGTCCTTCGGTGCCTGCTCGCGATCATTCATGCCGTAGTCGCGGATGACGCTGGCGATGCGCAGGTGATAATCGGCAAAGATCTTTGCCCTGCCCTTCGCCTGCGTGCGCCGGTGCTCCATCGTGTTGCGCCACGCCTGAACCGCCGCCTCGTCGCGCCAGAACGACACCGACAAGATCTTGCCCTTCTCGGTCAGACTTTCAAAGCGCTCGACCGAGATGAAGCCATCGATGGTTTGCAGGATCGGCTTCAGGTCGGCCGCGAGGTCGAAGTAGTCCTGGCGATGTTCCGGCTTGGGCCAGACTTCGAAAATCACGGCAATCATGGGCGTCTCCTTTGCGTTGGCGGTCTACAATACCACCTTGCGCAGGAAGGTGCGCTCTTCCGCGAGGATGAATTTGTTCTCCTCGGCGAAATGGAAGTTGGCCATGCCGTCCGCGTCCTGCCGCAGCCGGGCGCGATAGGCCTCATAGGCGGCCAGACTCTCGAAGGTGATCAGCGCAAACGCGATGTTGTTGGTGCCCTCATGCGGCATGAAATAGCCGATCAGGTCGCCGCCGCATTTCGGGATGATGGTGAGCCAGCGCTTCGAATATTCCGCGAACTGCGCGCGCTTGAAGGGATCGAGCTGGTAGCGGATGAAGACGGTGACGGACATGGTTGGCTCCTGTGTTTCCACATCGTCATTGCGAGCGCAGCGAAGCAATCCAGGAATCCCTCCGCGGAAACATTTCTGGATTGCTTCGCTTCGCTCGCAATGACGTGTTCGCAGAGACAGACTACGTCCTTGCCCCACCGCAATGCTTCGGCTACCATCGAAGCATGAAATCAGGTCCTGACATCGCCATGATTGCCTCGCTGGTCGGCGACCCCGCCCGCGCCAACATGCTCACCGCGCTGATGAACGGCCGCGCGCTGACGGCGAGCGAGCTCGCGCAGGAGGCCGGCATCACGCCGCAGACCGCGAGCTCGCATCTGGCCAAGCTCGAGGCCGGCGGGCTGATCGAGCCGGAGAAGCAGGGCCGCCACCGCTACTACCGCCTCACCGACGATGACGTGGCCGGCGTGCTCGAAGGCCTTGCGGGCCTTGCCGCGCGCACCGGCCACATGCGCGTGCGCACCGGGCCGAAGGATCCGGCGCTGCGGCGCGCGCGGATCTGCTACGACCACCTCGCCGGCGATCTCGGGGTGCAGATGCTCGATAGTCTACGCACGCGAAACCTGGTCAGGCAGAAGAAGCAGGACATCGAGCTGACGGCCGAGGGCGAGCGGTTTCTCGCAAAGCATTTGCAGATCTCGCCCGACATGCTCACCCATCCGCGCCGCCCGGTGTGCAAGGCCTGCCTGGACTGGAGCGAGCGGCGCCATCATCTCGCCGGCACGCTGGGCGCCGCCATGATGCAGCGTTTCGCTGAGCTGAAATGGGCTGCGCGCGACGCCACGCCCGGCAGCCGCGTGGTGAATTTCACCCGCACCGGCGAGAAGCAGTTTGCGACGCTGTTCGGGACTGGGAAGGATTGATCACGCCAGGTGCGTGAGATCGCACGTTTGCGTGTGAACGAGCACCATCGTCATGGCCGGGCTTGACCCGGCCATCCACGCCTTTAGTGCAGTTCTCGCCGAACCACGTGGATGCCCGGGACAGGCCCTGGCATGACGGAGGTCGTGTCTCCCAGCTTCAACCATTACTCTGAGCCCTCCATGAGCTATATCCTTCGCGCGGCTCTCGCCGCAACCCTCCTCGCTTCCCCGTTCACGTCCGCTTACGCCGCCGACACCACCCCGCGCGAGCCCTATGGCATCGCGCTCGAAGGCTTCGCCTATCCGTATCCCGTGCATCTTCTGCCTGTCATCAACGACGGCGAGCAGCTCAGCATGGCCTATATGGACGTTGCGCCCGAGCGGCCGAACGGCCGCACAATCGTGCTGCTGCACGGACGCAATTTTCCATCGAGCTACTGGGCGCCCGTCATCAAGATGCTCAGTGACGCCGGTTTTCGCGTGATCGTGCCGGACCAGATCGGCTTCGGCAAATCCTCCAAGCCGCAAGGCGAATTGCACTTCGACACGCTGGCGCGCAACACCATTGCGCTGCTCAATCATCTCAAGATCGACAAGGCCGAGGTCATCGCACACTCGCTCGGCGGTATGCTGGGCGTGCGCATCGCCCGCGCCTATCCGGAGCGTGTCGCCCATCTCGTGCTGACCGCGCCGATCGGGCTGGAAGACTACCGCCTCTACGTGCCGCCGACGCCGACCGAAAAGATCATCGAGAGCGAGGACAAGCTCACACCCGACGGCTACCGCAAGCAGCTCCAGACCAATTATGCGATCAAGCTGCCGCCGGACGCGATCACGCCGTTCGTCGATGCCCGCTTCAACATCAAGGGCAGCCCGGATTATCCGCGCTGGCTGCGCGCCTATGTCAGCTCCGGCCAGATGATCTATCGCGAGCCGGTCGCGCACGAAGTCGCGCTGATCACCGAGCCGACGTTGTTCATCATGGGCGCCGACGATCACAACGCGCCGGGCCGGCCAAACGCGCCGGAGGCATTGCGCGCGAAAATGGGCCAGAACGCGGAGCTGGCAAGGGCGCTCGCCGCAAAGATGCCGAACGCGCGGGCCGAGGTGATCCCGGACACCGGTCACCTCGTCTTCCTGGAGGCGCCGGAGAAGTACAAGGAATTGGTGCTGGGCTTTCTCGGTCGCTAGAGCGTTTTCGAGCGAAGTGGATACCGGTTCGCGTCAAGAAAATGCGTCAGAACAAAGAAGCTGGAGCACCGTTCCGATTCCATCGGGACGGCGCTCCAGCGCCATTGCTGTCGCCTGCAGCCGCATGCGGATAATGTTCATGCCGCATTCAGGTCATGATTGGCAGGTTTGGATCGCGACGTGTCGGCACGTCCCCAGATTTAACGTGTCGAATCGTGTCTTTTGATTCATTGTGCGCCGCAAGCGCCAATCCCCTAAAAATCTGCCCCAAAAACCTGCCCAAGGACAAGAGGAAGATCACATGAAATACTTGTTTGCCGCCGTGATGCTTGCCAGCGCGGTCGTCGGTTTCAGCGAGGCGGCCAGCGCCGCCGGCGGCTGCGGCCCCGGCTGGTACCGCGGCGCCTATGGCGGCTGCCGCCCGATGCGCGGCGCGGTCGTTGTGCGGCCCGGCCCCGTGGTGGTTGCCCCGGCGCCGGTCGTCGTCGTGCCCCGCGCCCGCGTCTGCCCGTACGGCTTCCGTTGGTGGGGTGGCCGCTGCCGCCCGATCTGATCTCGTCTCTTCGCGTTACAAAGTGGCCGCGCGGTGAAAGCCTGCGCGGCCATTTTCGTTTGAACGCCTGACGTCCCATGGTGGAGGATCCGCGGCGAATCAAAACGGGCACCGCAATTGCGGTCCCCGTCGAGACTCGACCGATGCGAGCTTACCAGTGATGGCGGCGGTGCCAACGCCGGCGATGCCAGCCCCAATGACGGCGCCCCCAGCCGCGGTGGTGGCCATGCCAGTGCACCTGTTCGGGCGTCAGCTTGGCGGCTTCCTCACTGGTGGTGACAGCGGGACGAGCGTCGGGATTGCCTTGCGGCGCGCGCGCGGGATCACCGAGCGGCTGCGGCGCCAACGGCGCAGCTTGTGCGGTTGCAGTCAACGTCGCGGCTCCGGCCGCGACGCCGAATGCAAGTTTCAAAAAGTTCCGGCGCTCCATGACATGTCCTCTAGGCTATCGAGCAAGTGATGCAGAGGGAGTGTCGCGGTCACGACATGAACGGAAGCTGAATCGCATCTTCAGATTCATGACATGGGTGTCAGGGACAAGCGGACCACGGGACTCGGTGTGGACTACGCTCCAGAGTCCTGCTTCGCAAACTCCTGCGCCAGCACCAGCGTCTCGCGCGTGCGCTTCACGTCGGGCCAGTCGCGGTTGAAATCGGCGACGAGCTGCTTCAACGCATCGCCCTTCAACATCGCAGCCAGCTTGGCCTCGTCATCGAACTGATACATCGCCTGATGCAGCGAGGGATCGTCCAGGCTCCAGAACCGCCAGGCTTTGCTCACGCCGAACGCCTTCACAGCGTCCGGCACATGCTCGGTCTCGTACCATGTGTCGAAGGCGGCGCGCTTGCTGGCGTCGGCGACGGTGGCGCGAACGACGAAGTAGGCAACAGGCATGTGTTTCCTCCCGTTGTTTGGCCGCAGCATGGACGGCTATAGTCGCGGCAACAAAAAACCCGCGCGACGGAACTTCATGATCGCGCCGATGGGGGAAGGAATGGCCATGCGCAGGATCATCACAGGCGTCGTTGCGATCACCTGCCTGTGGCCCGTGGCCTCGCTCGCCGAAATCGTCCGCTTCGACATCCTCGCGCGCGAGCCCGCCTTTGCCGGGCGCAGCTTTGGCGATGTCGGCACCTATGAACGCATCACCGCGCGCGCGACCTTCGCGCTCAACCCGTCCGACGATCGCAACGCCGTCATCACCGACCTCGCGCTCGCGCCGCGTAGCTCCGACGGCAAGGTGGCAGCCACCGCCGACGTCGTGATCCTGCGACCCACCGACCCCACCCATGGCAACGGCACGCTGCTGCTCGAGGTGCCCAATCGCGGCCGCAAGCTGGCGCCGCAATTGTTCGACGATGCCGCCCAGCCCGGCGCCAACAATGCCGACAAGGCCGAGGATGCAGGCATCGGCTTCCTGCACCGCCAGGGTTTTACGATGGTCTGGGTCGGCTGGCAGGGCGACATCCCCTCCAGGCCCGGCCAGATGGCGATGACGGCACCGGTGCTGAAGACCGTCACCGGGCCCGCACGCGAAGAGATCGTCTTCGACAACACGACCAATCCCGCGCGTGCGACGCTGACCTGGCCGGCGACTGATGCCGCCGACCTCAAGGTCTCCGTGCGCGCCGCCTGGGCCGATGCGCGGCAGGCGCCCTCCGGCCTCCTCGCAAAGCTCGTCGATCCCGTGGCGGTGGAGATCACCCGGCCCGACGGTTTTGATGCCGGCGCGCTCTACGAGATCACCTACACTGCGCGCGATCCGGTGCCGCTCGGCATGGGCTATGCCGCCGTGCGCGACGTCGTCAGCTTCCTCCGCCACGACGAGACGCAGGCGAATCCGCTGCTGAACGGCCTGCATCCCTCCGTCAGCCGCGCCATCGGCTTCGGCGTGTCGCAATCCGGCCGCTTCCTGCGCGACTTTCTCTATCTCGGCTTCAACGAGGATCTCCAGGGACGCACCGTGTTCGACGGATTGATGCCGCATGTCGCGGGCACGCGGCGGATGGCGACGAATGTCCGCTTCGGCCAGCCCGGCCGCAACCCGCGCCATCCGCAGGATCCGGCGTGGCAGGCCGATCTCTTCCCCTTCACCTATGCGAGCCTCAGCGATCCCTATTCCGGCAAGACCGACGGCCTGCTCCGCCGCTGCGCGCTCTCGGCGACGTGCCCGAAGGTGATGCAGACCGACAGCGAGCACGAATGGTGGGCCTCGCACGCCTCGTTGCTGGTCACCGACCTCGCCGGCAACCACCTTGATCTGCCCGACAGCGTCCGCGCCTACATGATCGCAGGCACGCCGCATTTCGCGGAAGCCGCCGACGTGATGAAGAAGGGCCTGCCCGCGATGTCGCTGCCGCAAAACCCGATGCATGCGGGCGGGCCGATGCGCGCCCTCCTCACCGACCTCAACGCCTGGATCAGCGACGGCATCAAACCGCCCGCGAGCCGCGTCCCCATGCGCGCCCACGGCACGCTGGCGCCGGCGCAAGGCGCGGTGCCGATGGATATCCCGGGCCTGCCCTATGCCGGCATCCACACGCTCGCCGCGTTCTCCGACCAGAGCGTGCTGCCGCCCAAGGAGATCGGCCGCTATCCCGTGTTCGTGCCGAAGGCGGACAATGACGGCATGGCCGTCGCTGGCATCCGCCAGCTTGCGCTCGCGGTCCCGCGCGGGACCTACACCGCCTGGAATCCGCGCGCACAGGGCTTTGGCCCGACGGCGCTCTATCCGCTGCAAGGCGCGGTGGTGCCGTTCGCACCAACGGAGGCAGCGCGCAAGGAAGTGCATGATCCCAGACTGTCGATCGCGGAGCGATATGCTGATGATGGGGCGTACGTGGCCGCGGTCCGGCGCGAGGCGGCGCGGCAGGTGGCGGAGCGGATCCTGTTGCCGGAGGATGCGGAGCGCGCGGTGGAAGCGGCGAAGCAAGGCAAGCTGGCGAAGCTCGGGCAGTGAGCAAAACCCAGTGACCCCGTAGGGTGGGCAAAGCGAAGCGTGCCCACCACGTCTGTCTCCGGCCGAAAGATGGTGGGCACGGCGCAAGCGCGCCTTTGCCCACCCTACGGTCGCTGCCTGCGGAGGAAAAAATTCTCACGCTGTCGGAACGCCCGCCCCTCATCCGTCCTATGTCCAGACAGCACGGAGACACCGCATGGCCAACCTCACCCTCACCACCTTCGACTGGGTTCCCGAGATGCCGCGGGGTTTCGTGCGCGACCTTCGTGTCCGCTGGGCGCTCGAAGAGGCCGCGCTGCCCTATGGCGTCGCGAGCGTACCGTTCGGCCCGCGGGACGCCGCGCATTTCGCGCACCAGCCCTTCGGCCAGGTGCCGTGGCTGACCGACGGCGACCTCTCGATCTTCGAGAGCGGCGCGATCCTGCTGCATCTGGGTGAGCTCAGCGACAGGCTGATGCCCACCGATCCGCGCGGCCGCAGTGACACGGTCGAATGGGTGTTCGCCGCGCTCAATTCGGTGGAGATGCCGGCCCTGCCCTGGACGATGTTCAAGTTCACCGGCAGTGACGATGGCTCACCTGCCGTAAAATTCGTCGACGACTTCCTCAAGCTCCGCCTCAAGCACATGGAGACGGTGCTGGCGGGACGCGAGTGGCTGGCGGGCTCGTTCTCTGTCGCGGACATCCTGATGTCGGACGTGCTGCGCGTCGTCGATAAATTCGACGGCCTGGCGGAACACCCGGCCTGCCGCAACTACGTCGCGCGCGCCACCGCTCGCCCGGCCTTCGCCAAGGCCCACGCCGACCAGTTGGCGCATTTCGCTGCGGCGGATAAGACACGCTCGTAGGGCGGATTAGCGGCTTGTCCGCCGAAGCTCGGAGAGCGAAGGCGGAAGCGTAATCCGCCAGCGCATGTTTCAACAAAGATGGTGGGGTCTGCCCAGCGAACTGCGCTTTGCCCACTCGCAAGGCTAACCCACCCTACGAATTTCGCCTCACACCAATTTCATCGGCGTGTCCTCAACCACGCGAAGGTCGATCCTCCCGATCAGTTGCGCGCGAAGCGCCTCCGCGGCGCGAATGGCGTCATCCGTTTGCTGCAACGTGCTGATGTTCGAACCGAGCGACACGATCCCGCCCAGCACCAAGGCGATCGATCCGAGCGCCGCGGTCAGACCTGTCCCCAACAAGCCGAGGATCGTGATCAACAATAGCGCCGCACCACCCCCAATCGCGATCTTGGATGCCAGGATGTACTTCCGGCAGCGCTCGGCGATCTCGGCAAGGGCCTCGATCCGATCTTCGATCTGTGAAATCTCGTCGGTCGGATCGTCTTCGGTCATCAGCGACATGCGGGACTTGGGTTAAGAACCCGGATGTCGCTACGCTCCATCCGGGCTACGAGGCCTCACAACGGCAAATTGTCGTGCTTCTTCGCCGGCGTTTCCACCTTCTTGTCCTTCAGCATCGCCAGCGCCCGGGCGATCCGCTTGCGGGTCGAGTGCGGCATGATGACGTCGTCGATGTAGCCGCGCTCGGCGGCGATGAACGGCGACAGAAAGCGGTCTTCGTATTCCCTAGTGCGCGCGGCGATCTTGTCGGGGTCGCCGATGTCTGCGCGGAAGATGATCTCGACCGCGCCCTTGGCGCCCATCACCGCGATCTGGGCGGTCGGCCAAGCGTAGTTCATGTCGGCGCCGATTTCCTTGGAGGCCATGACGTCGAAGGCGCCGCCATAGGCCTTGCGGGTGATGATGGTGACCAGGGGCACGGTGCACTGCGAATAGGCGAACAGCAGCTTTGCGCCGTGCTTGATCAGGCCGCCATACTCCTGCGCGGTGCCCGGCAGGAAGCCCGGCACGTCCACGAAGGTGACGATCGGGATGTTGAAGGCATCGCAGAAACGGACGAAGCGCGCGGCCTTGCGCGAGGCGTCGCTGTCGAGCACGCCGGCCAGCACCATCGGCTGGTTGGCGACGAAGCCGACGGTGCGGCCGGCGATGCGGCCAAAACCGGTGACGATGTTCTTGGCGAAGGCATCCGCGATCTCGAAGAAATCGCCCTCGTCCACCACCTTCAGGATCAGCTCCTTCATGTCGTAGGGCTTGTTCGGATTGTCGGGGATCAGCGTGTCCAAGGACATGTCGACCCGGCCGATGTCGTCAAAACTCGGCCATTCCGGCACGCCGTCGGTGTTGTTGGACGGCAGGAAGTCGATCAGGCGCCGCATCTGCAAGAGCGTCTCGACGTCGTTCTCGAAGGCGCCGTCGGCGATCGAGGAGCGCGTGGCGTGCACCGAGGCGCCGCCGAGCTCTTCGGCCGTGACGACCTCGTTGGTGACGGTCTTCACCACGTCGGGCCCGGTGACGAACATGTAGCTGGTGTTCTTCACCATGAAGATGAAGTCAGTCATCGCCGGCGAATAGACGTCGCCGCCGGCGCAGGGGCCCATGATGACGGAGATCTGCGGGATCACGCCCGAGGCGAGCACGTTGCGGCGGAACACATAGGAATAGCCGGCGAGCGCGGCGACGCCCTCCTGGATGCGGGCGCCGCCCGCGTCATAGAGGCCGATGATGGGCGCCCGCGCCTTCATCGCCATGTCCTGGAGTTTCGTGATCTTCAGTGCATGCGTTTCGGAGAGCGAGCCGCCGAACACGGTGAAGTCTTTCGCGAAGACGAAGGTCTTGCGGCCGTTGACGGTGCCCCAGCCGGTGACGACGCCGTCGCCGGGCACCTTGGTCTTCTCCATGCCGAACTCGGTGGAGCGGTGCTCGACGAACATGTCGAACTCCTCGAACGATCCCTTGTCGAGCAGGAGCTCGATGCGCTCACGCGCGGTCAGCTTGCCGCGGGCGTGCTGCGCTTCGATGCGCTTCTCCCCGCCGCCGAGCTTTGCGCCGGCGCGACGATCTTCAAGGGCGTCCAAAATATTCTTCATTTGCTCCCGCCAGTTCTTAGCCTAAATGCGATTGCCGGGGGTTCTAACACGGCATTTTGCGGGCCGGGAAGCTGCTTTCGGCGTCGCAGGGCTGCCTTGCCGCAGCGCCAAAGCGCAAGGAATTACAAAGTTTTGCCTGGGAGACGACGATGGATGAGGTAACGGCCGAGACGGGCGCAGCGACCGGCGGCGTCAAGATCCTGCTGCGGCTGGAAGGCCTGACCCTGTTTACGGGGATGGTGATGCTCTACGCCTCCTGGGACGGCTCGTGGCTGGTGTTCGCCCTGCTCTTCTTCGTCCCCGATCTGAGCTTCCTGGCGTACCTGGCCGACGCCAGATTCGGGGCGCTGGTCTACAATGCCGCTCACAGCTACATGGCGCCGGTGGCGCTGCTGACGCTGGGCTTCGGCTTCGCCTCGCCGCTCACGCTGTCCGTCGCCTTGATCTGGCTCGCCCATATCGGCATCGACCGGGCGCTCGGCTATGGCCTGAAATATTCGGCCGGGTTCGGCTTCACCCATCTCGGAAAGATCGGCCGCCAGAAAGACGCCTGAGGGGACTGCCGCCATTTTGTCGGTCCCGCCGGTTGACCCGGCCGGCCGATTCAGGCTTGCTCCCTCCACGATCAGGCGCCGGATGTTGCGTGAGCCCAGTCGGTACGGCGGCGGTCACCACGTCTGGCTGCAAGCATTGCCCATGTCCGCCACGGTCGTCCCTCTGCCGCCGAACTCATCGTCCGAAACCACCGACTTCCTGCGGCGGATGGCCAGCATGGTGTCGGGGCGCAACGGCGAGATGCTGCTGCGCGCGGCCGCGCTGATCGAATCACTCAAGCAACGGGCGATGTCAGCTGAACGGCTGTTTCACGAGCAACAGGAAGAGAACAAGCGCCTTGTAGAGCTGCGCGAGGCGACCGCGCTCGCCTCATGCACCATGGTCAGCCAGATCGCGGCGCTGGGGACGCAGCTCGCCGAGGTGACCGCGGCCGCGGCGGCCGAGCGCGCCGCGTTCGACGCCGAGCGCGGCAAGCTGCTCGGCCTGATGCAGGATGCGGAAAGCCATATCGGCAAGCTCACCACCGAGCTCGAGACGTTGCGCGCCTCCGTCGACAGTTTCAACGAGACCGTGGTCTCGGTGCCGCTCGAGGTGCTGCGCCTGGCACGGACGCAGTTCGACTATCTCTCGAACGGCTTTGCCGGGAAAGGCGACGTGATCTCACAGGCGATGAGCGAGATCGGCGGCTTTGCGATCGACCAGGCGCTGACGGCGAAGAAGACGGCCGATAACCCCTGAAGTCGTCGCGCATCAAATTGACAGCGCGCAGGCCGTTGTTCTACTCCATGAAAATCATGGGGGAGGATCACGATGCCGACGGCATTCCGCGTCGCTATGGCGTTCTGTTTATCAACACTGTTCGCCGGCATTGGCGCCAACGCGCAATCCCTGCCGAAGGAAGTCGCCACCCGCGCCGAGATCTACCCGATCCCCTCGCTCACCCTTTCCGACCAACAATTCCTCAGCGGCGATGCGGCGGCCGGCAAGCCGGTGACCGTCGCCGGCGAATTCCGCGTCGCCCAGGGCACCGGCAAACTTCCCGTCGTGGTGCTGATGCACGGCTCGAGCGGCGTCGGCGCCACCACCGAGGCCTGGGTGCACGCTTTCAACGCCATGGGCATCTCGACCTTCGTGATCGACGGATTCACCGGCCGCGGGCTGACGGTGGTCGGGCCGAACCAGGCGCTGCTCGGCCGGCTCAACCTGATCGTCGACATCTACCGCTCACTGGAGATTCTTGCGAAGCATCCCCGCGTCGATCCCGACCGCATCGTGCTGATGGGCTTTTCGCGCGGCGGACAGGCGACGCTCTATGCGAGCCTCGATCGCTTCAACAAGCTCTGGAACAAGTCCGGCGTCCAGTTCTCCGCCTACATCCCGTTCTATCCGGATTGCTCGACGACCTACGTTGGCGACGCCGAGGTCGCCGCGCGCCCGATCCGGATCTTCCACGGCACGCCCGACGACTACAATCCCGTGACGAGCTGCAAGGCGTTCGTCGGACGGCTCAAGACAGCCGGGCGTGATGTGGTGCTGACCGAATACCCCGACAGCGCGCACGGCTTCGACAGCGGCCTGCTCGGCGTCAGCACCGTTGCGGTGTCCGCCAACGCGCAGACCGTGCGCAATTGCCGTATCAAGGAGGGCAACGGCGGCGTGCTGATGAACGGCGACACCAACGCGCCCTTCACCTACAAGGATTCCTGCGTCGAGCTGAACCCGCATGTCGGCGGCAATCCGGCGACGGCGGCGGAGTCGCGCAAGGCGGTGGTGGAATTCTTGCAGGCGTTGTTCAAGCTGGGCTAGGCGACGTCAGCGCGACATTCTCCGTCATTGCGAGCGCAGCGAAGCAATCCAGAATCTTTCCGCGGCGGCAGTCTGGATTGCTTCGTCGCACCAGCGCAAAATTGCTTCGCAATTTTGTCGCGGGCTCCTCGCAATGACGTTGGCGAGAGTTGCGCTCCCAACAACGCGGACGAGTTTACGGCTCGCCCGGCTTGAACGGCTCCTGCTTGTCCGGCGGCACCGTCTCTTCCGCCATGGCCAGCAGCATCGCGACCATCACGTAATTGCCAGCGAGCGCGGTGAGGTCGACGATCTGCTGATCATTGAAGGTTTTCTTGGCGCGCGCATAGGTCTCGTCGCTGACCTTCTTTGTCGTGGTGAGCTCGGTGACGAAATCGTAGACCACCGCCTCGTCCTCGGCCATCTTCGACGGGCGCTTGTTGGCCTTCAGCTCAGCGATGATATCTGTCGACAATCCAGCCTTCGCCGCCAGCGGCGCGTGCGCGAACCATTCCACCTGCGAGCGCCACTGCCGCCCGATGATCAGGATCGCGAACTCATTCAGCTTGGTCGGGACCGACGTCTCCCAGCGCAGATAGTAGAACAGGTCGAACAGTCGCTGGCCCAGCACCGGGCTGCGGATCATGGGATTATAGGGCCCCCCGATGCCGACGCTCGACACCTTCATGATCTGCTCGCCGAGCGGCTTCTGCTTGGCGTCGAGCTGGTCCATGGTGAGCTGCGGAAAGCGCGGCTCCTTGCTGGTGGCGGGTGCGGCAAACATCGTGGCGGCGAGCCAGCCGCCCGCGGCGGCAAGCGTAAGCGACGACAGCCAGAGTGGCGTTGAATTCATTTTGTCCTCCCGACCTTTTCTTTTATTTGGTCGGAAAGATGCTAGCAGGTTCGTACGCGCCAGCTAGATCGCGCCGATCTCGGCAAGGCAGGCTTGCGTCAGCGGCATGCGCTCGCCGACGAGACGCGGCTCCTTGCAATCCATGTTGAGCGCGAACACGGTGTGCGCCTCGCCCTTCTCGGCCCAGCCGACCATCCAGCCGAGCGACGGCTCGCCACGCTCGGCGCCCAAGAGCCCGGACTTGGCACGGATGACGCTGTCGCCGACCTTGGTCACCGGCAGGATGTCGGCGACGAGATCCTGGCTGCGCTTGCTGATCGGCAGCGCGCGGCGGCGCAGCCGGTCGACGAAATCGATCTGCTCGACCGGGTCGATGCGCAAATTGCCGGTGAGCCAGAACTGGTCGATGCCGCCGCCGATATCGCGATTGCCGTAGTCGAACAGGTCGACATACTTTTGCATCCGCTCTTGCCCGATCCGGCGCGCGATCTCCTGATAGACCGGAACCGCACTCACCGCGATCGCACTTCGCAGCGTGTGATCCTTGTTCCAGGCCTCGATCGGGCGCTTCACGCCGTCCCAGGGGAACACGTCCTTGTCGGGATCGGCGACGACGCCGGTCTCGAGCGCAATCAGCGAATTCGGGATCTTGAAGGTCGAGGCCGGCAGCTTCGCTTCGCCGGAACGGTCCTTGTCGCTCGCGACGATCAGATAGTCCTCGACCTTATAGCCAACGAAGGTGCCTGATGTGCCGAGGTCGGTGAATCGCTTTGCGAGGCTGTCGCGGATCTCGTTGCGCGGCGGCGCGACATGGGCGAACGCACGCTGCGGCACGGTGGCGGCTGCGGCAAGAAGGCCGAGGGTGGAACGGCGGGTGAGCAAGGGCGGTGTCCGTCAAACGATGACAATGGCCGCGACCATGCAGCCGCTATCGTGGTGAAACGATGACAGCGCTCTCAGTGCCCTCGGCCCGACAGCCGCAGCACGAACACCAGCACTTCGGCGACGGCCTTGTAGAGATCCGGCGGAATCTCCTCGCCGAGCTCGACCTTGGAGAGCGCGCCGGCCAAAATCTCGTTCTCTTCGATCGGGATGTCGTTGGCCTTGGCGATCTCGACGATCTTTTCGCCGATCGTGCCCTTGCCCTTGGCGACGACGACGGGCGCGTTGCCGCCCTTCTCGTAATGCAGCGCAATTGCGAGCTTGGATGGATCGCTCATGTGGCGCGATCCAGAAAGTGGCCCGCGCGGGCCGGCGTCGGCTGCGGTGGCGCGCCGTCGCGAACCAGAATGTCGCCGGGCTTGAGCTCCGCCCGCGTCAGGGCCTGATTGAGCTCGCCGATGCCGGCGCGAAGTTGCTGCGCGGTCGCGGGCCGCTCCGCCCACATCCGCACGAAAGTCTTGTCGCCGTTCAGCGTGATCAGAGCATGCACGGGGCCGGCCGGCTCGACATTGAGCGTGAAGCGCGCGCGCCAGGCGCGCTTGGCGGGATCGGCGGATTCGTTGCCGCCATCGCGCGAGATCTCGAACTCCGCCATCGCGGTACCCTGTCGCGTCGCAAAGGGAATCTCGAAATTCCACTGCGGCACGCTCGGGTCGATGCGGTGACCGCTGGCGTCGGTGCGATCGGGGAGCGAGGCGACCTGGAGCAGCGTTTGACGCGCGATCGCGGCATCGGTGTCGTCGAGCAGGCGGTGCACCGTTGCGGAGAGCGGTGTATCCGGCGCGAGCGATGGCGAGGCGATCGCCTGCGGCGCCGGCAGCGCGCCGCGGAACGGCGGCGGAGTCGTCGCGCGCGCGGCCTCGAAGAGATGACCGTCCGGCACGGCCTTGTTCGAGCCCGGCACATTGCCGGTCAGGCGCGGCAGGTTTTGCGTGGCCTCCTGAAGGAGGGCCGCGGCAAGGCCGGCGGACATGGTTCGCGGCATCGCGGCCTGAGGCGCGCCGCCGGCGATGTCGGCGAGCACAGTGGCCGCGAGATTGGCGCTGCGCGGCATCTGCGGCTGTTGGGCCATATCGAGCTCGGTCGACGGCGATGCTGCCTGAGCCGGCACGGTGGCGGTCTGTGGTGTCCCCGCCCTAGCGATCGCGGCGCCTTGCGCCTGTGGAGTGGCGGTCTCGAGCGTGGCCAATGTCTGGCGCAGCACCAGCAGCGCCGCCTTCAGGTCCGGCATCGTGCCGGAGGACGGCGTTGCGCCTGCGGCCAATGACGCCTCGAGAAACAGACCGGACTTCTGGAAGGCGGATTCGATATCGCCGCCATCGAGGGCGGTGTTGAGCGGCGTCTGCTGCGCCAGCACGCCCAGCACGGCCTGCTTCAGTCCCGCGGGCAGATCGCTGCCGGTGACGACGGAGGCGAGATTGGCGAACAGCGGCGCCTGGCTGCCCTGTTTTGTCACCGCCTCGGCGGAAGCCACGGTGACGGCGACCTGCTCCAACGGCGTCAGCGTGTTGCGTGCGGTCGTCGCAGCTGGCGCAAGCGGCGGGCTGTCCACGAGCGAAGCCGCCCGCGGCGTCAGCGTGATCTGATCGGCCGTCGCCTCGCCTGCCCCGTTCATGATGGCGAGCCTGATGGTGCCGTCGTTCCGCGACACTGCGAGCTGGAGATTTTGCCCCGGTGTCAGCGACACCTCGGACATCACATCCATCGACAGATTGGCGATTGCGATCCGCACCAGATTGTCGGCCATCACGCTGACGACCCTTGCGTCGACGACGCTGCCGGCCTGGAGCACAAGATCGGGCGTCGCCGCATCAGCCACGGGGCTGGCGGAACTGACCGGAACGATCGAGCTTATCGGCGTTGGCATTTCAGGGGCTCGTGGAACGCTGGCCCCACCCTAAGGCCGCCCTCGTAAACCTCTCGTTAAGGACCTTTGGCCGCTTACGGCTTCACGGCCGCAAGAACCGCCACGGCGGCCTGAAAATCCTTCAGGCGGGCGGCGCGGCGGGCAGCCGCCTCCTCGTCCACGCCCCATTTCTCGGCGTTCCAGTCCTCGTCGACATGGGCGGCGGCCCAGACCTGGCCGGCATCGCGCACGCCATGGGCGAGCGCCAGCGCCAGCAGCGCCGAACCGGTCAGGGTCGTGACCACGTGGAGCGCCGCGATCGACCAGGGATCCCCGGGCAGCGCCGCGCGGGCGGCCTGAACGGCCTCGTCCGGCTGCTTCACATGCATGATGCCCTCGGACAGGATGAAGTGCGCGCCCAGCGTCTCCGCGGCCCAGAACAGCACGGGGTCCCAATGCGTGGCCTCGCGGGCGACCAGTCCTTCGGGGTGGCCGGCGCGATAGAACAGCAGGTCGGTCTCGAAGTATTTTGCAAGGTCGTCGCTGACGAGCTCGACGCGATCGATGACACCCTCGACGACGCTGTTGGCGATCCGCGTCAGCGGCATGGTCACGGGATTAATCGTCTCGCCTTGGGCCGCCCATTCCGCGGCCACAGCATCGGCCAGCGCGCGCGACGGGATCACCACCTGGCGGGCCGATGGCGTCCGGATCGGCCTGCCGTCCAGCGTGATGGCGAAGCCGCCCTCGGCCTCGGCCACGCCCGCCTCCTTGTAGAAGCGCTTGCGCTGCGGCGTACGTGCGGCCTGGCGCACCGCCTCCTGCGGATCGAGCGGGGACCGCCCCGCAACCTCATCGAACAATTCGCGCATCTCGTTTCGGCCTCGGTCTCTGAATGCTAGGCTTGTAAGCCAAGACCGGCGGCTGATAAAGCGAGCGGCAAGGCATGAGGGAACTTGCGGGCATTGTGGCCCTGCTCGCCGGGCTCTGGCCGGCCGCGGCGGACGCCGGTTTCCGCACCCCGGAATCGTTGGTCCGCAATGTCTACGCGCATTACGGCGATGGCGCGCCGGAACTGTCGAAAGGCCTGCCGCGCGATGCCGCCTCCGCCCGGCAATTCTTCGACCCCAGCCTGCGCAGGGCCTGGAGCGCGCCAAGGGTCGAACCCTACGACTTCCTGGTGCAGAGCCCGAACTGGAAGCTCGGCCCGATCGCGATCACGGTCGTTCGCAGGCAATACGACAAGACCTATGTCGCGGCGAACTTCGACAATCGCGGGCGGCAGGTCACGCTGAACTTCGTCCTGGTCAACGGCGCGGAGGGATGGCTGATCACCGACGTCGAGAGCCCGCACGACAGTCTGCGGATGTTTCTGGAGCAGTTTCGGAAGTGAGCGGTGCTAGTCGCCACTGCGTCAACACCGTCATTGCGAGCGCAGCGAAGCAATCCAGACCGTATCCGCAGAAGCATTCTGGATTGCTTCGTCGCTTCGCTCCTCGCAATGACGGGGCTGGTACGAGGCCCCGATCCTACTCTTCCGGCGCGTTCTCGATCGGATCAAACCGGCTCGCATCGAGCCCGAGCAGATTCCACGACTGCTGCATGTGCTGTGGCAGTGGCGCGGTGGCGTCGATCACGCCGCCGCGCGGATGTGGAATGACGATGCGGCGTGCGAGCAGATGCAGCCGGTTTTGCAGGCCGCCCGGCAGCTGCCAATTCTCGATGTTGAAATATTTGGGATCGCCGACGATGGGGTGGCCGATATGCTCCATGTGGGCGCGCAGCTGATGGGTGCGGCCCGTCACGGGCTTGAGCGACACCCAGGTCAGCTTGTTGCCGGCGGTCTCGACCACCGCATAGTACGTCACCGCGTGG
Source organism: Bradyrhizobium sp. Unk1 (assembly GCF_059512345.1). Taxonomy (NCBI): domain Bacteria; kingdom Pseudomonadati; phylum Pseudomonadota; class Alphaproteobacteria; order Hyphomicrobiales; family Nitrobacteraceae; genus Bradyrhizobium; species Bradyrhizobium sp. Unk1. The sequence continues at coordinate 74,413 of NZ_JCAMOP010000006.1, read as the reverse complement.
CTCGCGCCCTCGTCGCCATGCTGGGCGATGCGCATGATGGTGTCGTCCTCGCTCTCTTCCTTCGCGAGGAAGGTCGAGATGCGGCCCTGCTTCGGCTTCGGCAGACCCGGCACCAGCGCCCAATAGGTTTTTCGCGCGGACCGCGAGCGGAAGGCGCCCGTCAGATGCGAGGCGGCAAATCGCGTCTTGGCGATCAGCAGGCAGCCCGAGGTCTCCCGGTCGATGCGGTGCACGAGGCGCGGCTTCTGGCCCTTGGAATCGCGCATCACCTCCAGCATCTGGTCGATGTGCCGCGTCATGCCCGAGCCACCCTGCACGGCGAGGCCGGCAGGCTTGTTCAGGACCAGGACGTCGTCGTCCTCGTAGATCGTCATCTCCTTCAGCGCGGCAAGCGTCTTTTGGGCGCCTTCCGACAGCTCACCGGCGGCCTTCGGCGTGTCGAGCTTCAACGGCGGAATGCGGACGCTCTGGCCCTCCTCCAGCCGATCCTTGCTGTCGACACGCTTGCCGTCGACGCGCAGCTCGCCTTTGCGGACGACGCGCTGGATGTGGGAGAAGGACAGGCCGGGAAACCGCGCTTCGAGAAAGCGGTCGACGCGCATGTTGTTCTCGTCAGCCGTCACCTTGACGGTCTGCACCTTGGTCGGCAGCAGCGCCTCGACCGGCTTTGCCGGCGCAGATGCTTCGGGCGCAGCCTTGGGCGGCCGCCGCTCAGCGCGCTCGCCCGCAAAGCGCGGCGGCTTCGCACCTGGCTTAGCCCCCAGCCGTGGTCCCGCCTTCTTCGCAGTGCGCGCCTTGAACGGACGCGAATCGTCGCGCTCGTCACGCGAGCGGGGCTTTGGGTTCATTCTCTTGATGCGGCGGCTCATGGTTGCCTGCGTACCCTAAAAGCCGGCTCCCGTCACGGCGAAATGGCCGCTTCTAGCGCGCGCCACCCCGCTCCTTCCGCAGCTTGGCCCAGTAATCCAGCCGCTTGCGGATCTCGCGCTCAAAACCGCGCTCGGGCGGGTCGTAGAAGGTCTGGCGGCCCAGGGCTTCCGGAAAGTAGTCCTGGCCGGAGAAGGCGTCGGGGGCGTCGTGGTCGTATTCGTAGGCCGCGCCGTAGCCCTCCGACTTCATCAGCTTGGTCGGGGAATTCAGGATGTGCTTTGGCGGCAGCAGCGAGCCGGCCTGCTTGGCGACCTGCATCGCCGTGCCGAAGGCGGTGTAGACCGCATTCGATTTCGGCGCGGTGGCGAGATAGACCACGGCCTGCGCGATGGCGAGCTCGCCTTCGGGATGGCCGAGGAAGTCGAAGGCGTCTTTGGCGGCATTGGCGATGACCAGCGCCTGCGGATCGGCAAGGCCGATGTCCTCGACCGCCATGCGCACGACGCGGCGGGCCAGGAACAGCGGGTCCTCGCCGGCATCGAGCATGCGCGCGAGGTAATACAGCGCGGCGTCGGGATCGGAGCCCCGCACCGACTTATGCAGCGCCGAGATCAGATTGTAGTGACCGTCGGCCGACTTGTCGTAGATCGGCGCGCGGCGCTGCAGGATCTCCTGCAACTGCGCCGCGTTGAAGATCTCGTCCGCCCGCGCCGAACGCCAGACCTCCTCGACAAGCGTCAGCGATGCCCTTCCGTCGCCGTCGGCCATGCGCACCAGCACGGCACGCGCCTCGTCATCGAGCGGCAGCTTGCGGCCCTCGACCTCCTCGGCATGCGCGAACAGTTTCTCGATCGCGGCGGCATCGAGCGAGCGAAATACCAGCACGCGCGCGCGAGAGAGCAACGCCGCGTTGAGCTCGAAGGACGGGTTTTCGGTGGTCGCGCCGACCATCACGACGGTGCCGTCTTCCATGACGGGCAGAAACGAATCCTGCTGGGCGCGATTGAAGCGATGCACCTCGTCGACGAACAGCAGTGTGCCCTTGCCCATCTCGCGGCGGGCGCGTGCGGCCTCAAACGCTCTCTTCAGATCGGCGACGCCGGAGAACACCGCGGAGATCTGCTCGAAATGCAGATCCGTCGCATCCGCCAGCAGCCGTGCCACCGTGGTCTTGCCGGTGCCGGGCGGGCCCCAGAAGACCAGCGAGCCGAGCGTGCGCGTCTCCAGCATGCGCGTCAGCGCACCGTCGGGACCTAGGATATGGTCCTGGCCAACGACCTCCGACAGCGCGCGCGGGCGCAATCGGTCCGGCAGCGGATGCGGAGCCTCGTGGTCGAGCCCCGCCGCGGCGAAGAGAGTTGGCGTCTCCTGTGGTCGCTTTGGGCTCATCCGCCCAGCGTGACGTTGATCTGCTGGCCGCCACGCACCAGCGTGATGCGCCAGATCCGCGGCCGTTCGCCCGCCGCCTTTTCGAGGTCGGTGGTCTTGCCGATCTTCTGGTTGTTGACGGCGAGGATGATGTCGCCCTTCTGGAAGCCGACATTTGCAGCCGCGCTGTCGCCGCCGAGATCAGTGATCACGACGCCTTCGGTGTCGGCGTCCAGATGCAGCTCGTCGGCAACTGCCGGCGTGATGGTCGAGACCTTCGCGCCCTGGAACGGCGAGCGCGCCGTGACGACGAGTTCGTTGCGGCCGGAGTCCGGTGCGGTCTCGAGCGCGATCGTGACCTTGAGCGGCTTGCCGCCGCGCTGCACGTCGATCTGCGCGGTGCCGCCGAGCGGACGGGTGGCGAAACGGTAGTCGAAGGCGTTGGGATCATCCACCGTCTGGCCGTCGATCCCGGTGATGAGATCGGAGGATTTCAGGCCGGCCTTGGCCGCGGGGCCGCTCGAGACCACGCTTGCCACCAGCGCGCCGGTCGGCGAACGCAGGCCGAGGCTCTCGGCGATCTCGGGCGTCACCGCCTGCAATTTCGCGCCGAGCCACGGCCGCTTCACCGCCTTGCCGCCGCTCTTGGCGGAGGCGACGACGACGCGCACCATGTTGGCGGGGATCGCAAAGCCGATGCCTTGCGAGCCGCCGGAGCGCGAATAGATCGCGGTGTTGATGCCGGCGAGCTTTCCGCTCATGTCGACCAGCGCGCCGCCGGAATTGCCGGGATTGATGGCCGCATCGGTCTGGATAAAGAACTGGTAGTCGGTGATGCCGACCTGGGTGCGCGCGAGCGCCGAGATGATGCCGTGGGTCACGGTCTGGCCGACGCCGAAGGGATTGCCGATCGCCAGCACGACGTCGCCAACCAGCAGTTCGTCGGAATTGGTAAAGTCCAGGGTCGGAAACTTCTCTTTGGTGTCCTTCAGGCGCAGCACGGCGAGATCGGTGCGCGGATCCTTCAGCAGGATCTCGGCCTCGAACTCCCGCTTGTCCGACAGCGATACTTTCACCTGGTCCGCGCCCTCGATGACGTGGACATTGGTAACGACGAGGCCGGAGGCATCGACGATGACACCGGAGCCGAGCGAGCGCTGCATCTGCTCGGGCTGCTGGCCCGGCACGCCGAAGAAGCGGCGGAAGATCGGGTCGTCCAGCAGCGGATTGCGGTTCTGCACCACCTTGGCGGCGTAGACGTTGACGACCGCCGGCTGCACCCGCTGCACGATCGGCGCATAGGACAGCCGCAACTCGGCGGGCGAGGACGGGACACGGCGATCCTGCGCGGCGGCCGGATTGAACTGGGCTGAAAACGCTATGCACAATGCCGTGAGCACGGCGGTCCGGGTCGATCGAAACATTCCTACCTCTTGGAAAAGACGCCGGAATATAGGCGCGTTCGCCCGCCAATAGAAGGCCGCCGGGCGGCAATATTCGGCCCCTTCCCGGTGTGTCCCAAATGCAAGCCGGACGTGCGAAATGGCAAATGGCAGGGTGCAATGGATTGGCATGATGCGCGTCATCCAGCATTCTACTCGGTGGCGGATTCGGTTGCGGCGAATTGGCATCAGTGGGAACCGCGCAACCGGGCGCAGCGTCGCGGGGCAGTCATCGATCACTCTTAGGCTCTCCCGTTACGACTTGGGGACGTTCGTCAAACGATGGAGTCAGACGTGAGCAGGATAAGAATAGCAGCCACCGCGATTGGTCTCGCCGGTGCGCTGGCGGCCTCGCAGGCCCAGGCCCAAACGGCAAGCAGCAGCGATCAGGAGATCGCGCTCCTGAAGCAGCAGTTGAAGATGCTGGAGCAGAAGCTCGATAAGCTCCAGAGTCAGACCGCCGCGAACACGGCGGCGACGGCGAAGGCTAAAGTCGAAGCAAAGGCGGAGGCCAAGGCCGAAGCGCGCTCGGAGGCGAAAGCCGTCGTCGCCAACGCCAACGCCGCGATCCCGCTCAAGGGACCGGTACCGGTCTCCGGTGCTGTCGTGACGATGCCGAACAACCGGCCGACCATCTGCACCGCCGATGGGGCAAACTGCGTCGCGATCACCGGTCGCGTGCACTACGATATGGGCGGCTATGACTATCGTCCCAACACGGCGGCAACTGTGCCGCAAAAGCTGGACAGCGGCGAAAACGTGCGTCGCGCGCGCATCGGTGTCGTCGGCAAATTCCTCGAAGACTGGAATTTCGCGCTGATCTACGATTTCGGGGGCTCGTCCGACGGATTTGGCGGCACGGGCGCCGCTGGCGCTACGCCTGTCGGCTTCCTGCCTGGCGGTGGCACATCCGGCATCGAAAACGCGTTCGTGAGCTACACGGGGCTGAAGCCGTTCGGCGGCAAGATGGCAATCGAAGCCGGCGTCATGGACCTTGCCTGGACCCTGGATGAATCCACGAGTTCCAACGACATTGCCTTCATGGAACGCGCCTCGGTCGGCATCATCGCGCAAAATATCGCCGCCGGCGACTTCCGTTCCGCCGCCGGTGCCCGCTGGTACAACGACGTGTTCTGGGCCGGCGCTTACGTGACCGGCCCGACCTCGGGTGCCATTCACTCGGCCTCGAGCGTGTCACCTCCCGGGACCAGCGAGCAATACGGCGCGACCGCCCGCGTTGCGGGCCAGGTCGTGAGCGGCAACGACTACTCGGTGCATCTCGGCGCCGACGCCCAGTGGCTGATCCAGCCGCCGCGCAATCTGGTCGCGAACACGCAAACGCTCACGCTCAGCGATCGTCCCGAGCTGCGCATCGATCCCACGACGCTGATCTCGACCGGAGCGATTGCAAATGTGTCGGGCGCGCAGGTCTATGGCGTGGAAGCCGCGGCCACCTATGGACCGCTCTGGGTCCAGGGCGAATACTACTGGTTCAACATCGATCGCGGTGCGAACACCGCGGTGGCGCCCATCGGTACGTCGAGCCTGAAATTCCAGGGCGGCTACGCACAGGCGGCCTATGTCCTGACCGGTGAATCGCGCAAGTACAATCCGGGCAGTGCGTCCTATGGCGGCGTCAAGCCGAACAATCCATTCTCGATCAACGGCGGCGGCTGGGGTGCCTGGGAGATCGCCGGTCGCTACTCGACCGTGGATCTGAACGATCAGTTGGCGACCGCCGCCGGCATCGCCGGCGGGCGGCAAACCGTCTACACGCTGGCGCTCAACTGGTACGTCAACGGCAATGTGCGCTTCATGCTCGACTATCTGCATGGCACGGTGTCGAAGCAGGCCTCGGCGGTGTCGGCGGCGGACACCGGCTCGAAGTTCGATGCGGTCGCGTTGCGCACGCAGTTCGCGTTCTGATGCAATCTCTTCCGGGAGCGGCACGGTCCGCTCCCGGAGAGTTACGCTGCGCGCTTCGGCTTCTTGACCGGCTCCGCTTCGGGCGGCGGCGCGCAGGACAGCCGTTGCTGATGGCTCTCGCCCCAGGCCTTCAGGATGTCGATCACCGGCCGCAGGCTCTCGCCGAGTTCGGAGAGGCAATACTCCACGCGTGGCGGCACCTCGGCATAGACCTTGCGGATGACGAGCTTGTCCTCCTCCAGCGCGCGAAGCTGCTTTGTCAGCATGCGCTGGGTGATGCCGGGCATCCTGCGGCGCAGTTCGCCGAAGCGCTGGGTGCCGTCCTGGAGGTGATAGAGGATCACGCCCTTCCACTTGCCGTCGATCAGGTCCAGCGTCGCCTCGACCGAGCAGCCGGGGCGCCGGGTAAAATCTCGCCGCTTCATGCGTGTTTTCCCAATAGTATCCAAACAGGGACTATATCCCCGAATTTACAGTACTTGCCAAATCGGGGCTAGCGGGACAGTTAGCTGGCCAGGCGCACATCACAAGCTACGCGCCATTTGATGGAGACAAGCCATGAAGGCCGTCGGCTACAAGAAATCGCTTCCGATCGAGGATCAGGACGCGCTGATCGATTTCGAGACCGCAAAGCCCGAGCCCAAGGGGCGCGATATCCGCGTCGCCGTGAAGGCAATCTCGGCCAACCCAGTCGATTACAAGGTACGCAAGCGTGCCGCCCCGCCCGAGGGCGAGACGAAGATTCTGGGCTATGACGCAGCCGGCGTTGTCGATGCCGTGGGTTCCGACGTCACGCTGTTCAAGCCGGGCGACGAGGTGTTTTACGCCGGCTCGATCCTGCGCCAGGGCACCAATGCAGAATTCCATTTGGTCGACGAGCGCATCGTCGGCAACAAGCCGAAGAGCCTGTCGTTCGCGCAAGGAGCAGCCCTTCCCCTCACCTCCATCACCGCCTGGGAACTGCTGTTCGACCGGCTCGGCGCGGTGCCCGGCAAAAGCGTCGATCCGCGCACACTGCTGATCACGGGCGGCGCCGGCGGCGTCGGTTCGATCCTGATCCAGCTTGCGCGCCGCCTCACGGGCCTCACGGTGCTCGCGACGGCGACGCGGCCGGAATCGCAAAAATGGTGCCTCGATCTCGGCGCGCATGCGGTGATCGACCATGGCAAGCCGATGAAGGAGCAGATCGAGAATCTGAAGCTGCCGCCGGTCGCGCTGGTGGCGAGCCTCACCTTCACCGACCAGCACTACAAGGCGATCGCCGAGTTCATGGCACCGCAGGGCAAGTTCGGCCTGATCGACGATCCCCCGGAGTTCGCCATGAGCACATTCAAGGGCAAGGCGATCTCGGTACACTGGGAATCGATGTTCACGCGCTCCTCGTTTGGGACGCCCGACATGATCGCGCAGCATCATCTGCTCAACGACGTCTCCGACCTCATCGACAAGGGCGTGCTGCGCACCACGCTCGACCAGACCTTTGGCACGATCAACGCGGCCAACCTCAAGCGCGCGCATGCGCTGCTCGAAAGCGGCAAGTCGCGCGGCAAGATCGTGCTGGAGGGTTGGTAGGCGAAAGGTGCGTAGGGTGGGCAAAGGCGCGCTTGCGCCGTGCCCACCATCTTCCCAATACACGCAATCAAGGTGGTGGGCACGCTTCGCTTTGCCCACCCTACGGATTCCTCGTGCTAGGCGATCGTGTTGACGATACCGCCTTCCGCGCGCAGCGCCGCACCGTTGGTCGCGGACGCTTCCTTCGACGCGACATAGACCACCATGTTAGCGATTTCGTCGACACTGGCGAAGCGCTGGATCAGCGAGCTCGGGCGGTGCTGCTTGACGAAATTGGCCGCGGCCTCATCGACCGACTGGCCGTTCTGCTTGGCGAGATCCTTCACGAAGGTCTCGACGCCTTCCGACATGGTCGGACCCGGCAGCACGGAATTGACGGTGACGCCGGTGCCGCGGGTGAGCTGCGCGAGGCCGCGGGCGACCGAGAGCTGGGCCGTCTTGCTCATGCCGTAGTGGATCATCTCGACGGGAATGTTGAGCCCGGACTCCGATGAGATGAAGACGATGCGGCCCCAGTTGTGCTTGAGCATGCCCTTCATATAGGCGCGCGACAGCCGCACGCCGCTCATGACGTTGACCTCGAAGAAGCGGCTCCAGTCCTCGTCAGGGATCTCGAAGAAGTCTTTTGGCTCGAAGATACCGGCATTGTTGATGAGGATGTCGACCTCCGGCAGCGCCGCGACGAGCGCCTTGCAGCCCGCTGCGGTCGAGACGTCGGCGGCGATGCCGCGGACCTTGACGCCCGCCCCTTCCAGCTTGCGCACGGCGGCATCGACCTTGTCCTGGCCGCGACCGTTGATCACCACGCTCGCGCCCGAGCCGGCAAGGCCCTTGGCAATGGCGTGGCCGATGCCGGCGGTGGAGCCGGTCACAAGGGCGGTCTTTCCGGAAAGGTCGATCTTCATGAATCATCTCCATTGTTGCTGAAGCGGATATCGTGTCCAGCGCACGCCGCTTCAATCGCCACAACTGCGAAATCGTAGGGTGGGACAACGACTTGTCCGCCGTAGCTCGAAGAGCGAAGGCGGAAGCGTGCCCACCAATGTCAACGCGACGCGCAGACCGAATGGTGGGCACGACGCGCGAGGAGCGCGTCTTGCCCACCCTACGATTTCGGCGGCAGTGTCCGGATAAACGCGACGATGGCATCGAGGTCCTGCGCCGTCATGCTGGCATAGGCAGCATAGGCCATCGGGGGCTTGAGCTTGTGGCCGTCGCGCGCGATGCCTTGCGTAATCGCACGTTTGATTTCGTCGTCGCTCCAGCCGCCCAGGCCCGCCGCGGGATCCGCAGTGATATTGGGGGAGACGGATTCGCCCCACGGCCCCTTGAATGTCCGGCCCCCCTTGCCGCTGGCACCCGCGAAATCATGCACGGCGGACGGGCCCTCCGGCGTGTGGCATTCCAGGCAATGGGCGATGGTCAGGAGATAGCGGCCGCGCGCGAGCTTGTCGGAGAGCTCAGCCTCGGTCGCCTGCTTGCCGGCGTAGGTCGGCACCTCCGGCTGCAGCGCGATCCTGTATTCCGGCGCCGGCGTTTCGTGGCGCATTGCGGGGACTGAGCGCAGGTAGGCGGTCAGCGCATCGAGATCCCGGGCCGTGAGCACCGTGTAGAACGCAGTCGGCATGATCGGCGCGACCTTGGTCCCGTTCGGCCTGTGACCGCTGACCAGAAACCGCTTCAGCGCGGCATCGCTCCAGTTGCCGATCCCGGTGTCCTTGTCCGGCGTGATGTTGGAGCCGGTGACCTTGAAGGCAGGCTCATCGAAAACCTGGCTGCCGCCCGCGAGCGCGCGCGAGAGATCGAGCCCTTGCGGCCCGCGCGGCGTGTGGCAGTTGTGGCAGACCATCACGCTGTTGACGAGATAGGCGCCGCGTTCGACCAGCGTCTCGCCAGAGGCCGGCGACATCAACAGCGCCAGCGCGATCCCAAACACAATCCTCATCGACAGCCCCCCGGCCGGAATCGCGTTCACCAGACGATGCGCGGCATGAGATATCGCCGCGCCATACAAAAAAGCGGCGCCCAGGGGCGCCGCTTTCTGAAAACTGAGGTACCGGCCGGCTTACGCCGCCTCGGCTTCCTTCTCCTGCACCGGACCGGAGTCCAGGCCCTTGGCATCGACATCGCGGTCGACGAACTCGATCACGGCCATCGCGGCGTTGTCGCCGTAGCGGAAGCCGGCCTTGATGATGCGGGTGTAGCCGCCCTGGCGGTCCTTGTAGCGGGGCGCCAGCACGTCGAACAGCTTCTTGACCTGGTCCTTGTCGCGCATCTCGGAGATGGCCTGGCGACGCAAGGACAGGCCGCCCTTCTTGCCGAGGGTGACGAGCTTCTCGACGATCGGACGGAGCTCCTTGGCCTTGGGCAGCGTGGTGACGATCTGCTCGTGCTTGATCAGCGCGGCGCACATATTGGCGAACATCGCGCGGCGATGCTCGGCAGTGCGGTTGAGCTTCCGATGAACCTTGCCGTGACGCATGTAACTATTCCTTAGTTTGAAACTGCCGCGACGGTTCGTCGGACATGTTGCTCAGGTGGGCTGCCTGCGTTCGCCCATTAAAAATCGTGGCCGGATATCTCCGGCCACGACGATGAAGTCGGATCAGTAATGATCCTCGAAGCGCTTGGCGAGCTCGTCGATGTTTTCCGGCGGCCAGCCCGGCACTTCCATGCCGAGGTGCAGACCCATCTGGGCCAGCACTTCCTTGATCTCGTTCAGCGACTTGCGGCCGAAGTTCGGGGTGCGGAGCATTTCCGCTTCGCTCTTCTGCACGAGATCGCCGATGTAGACGATGTTGTCGTTCTTCAAGCAGTTGGCCGAACGCACCGACAGCTCGAGCTCGTCCACCTTCTTGAGGAAAGCCGGGTTGAAGGCGAGGTCCGGGATGATCTCCTGGGCGACTTCCTTGCGCGGCTCTTCGAAGTTGACGAACACGTTGAGCTGATCCTGCAGGATGCGGGCGGCGTAAGCCACCGAGTCATCCGGCGTCAGCGCGCCGTTGGTCTCGATCGTCATGGTCAGCTTGTCGTAGTCGAGGATCTGGCCCTCACGGGTGTTCTCGACCTTGTAGGAGACCTTGCGGACCGGCGAATACAGGCTGTCGACCGGGATCAGGCCGATCGGCGCGTCCTCAGGACGGTTGCGCTCGGCGGGCACGTAGCCCTTGCCGGTCGCGACCGTGAACTCCATGCGGATTTCGGCGCCCTCGTCGAGCGTGCAGATCTGGAGGTCGGGGTTGAGGACGACGACGTCGCCCACGGTCTGGATGTCGCCGGCGGTGACGACGCCCGGGCCCTGCTTCTTCACGACCATGCGCTTGGGGCCTTCGCCCTGCATCTTGATCGAGATGTCCTTGATGTTGAGCACGATGTCGGTGACGTCCTCACGGACGCCCGCGATCGAGGAGAACTCGTGCAGCACGCCGTCGATGTGCACCGACTGCACCGCCGCGCCCTGGAGCGAGGAGAGCAGGATGCGGCGCAGTGCGTTGCCGAGGGTCTGGCCGAAGCCGCGCTCGAGCGGCTCGGCGACGATGGTCGCGAAACGGGTCGAATCGCTGCCGGGCTGGATCTGGAGCTTGTTCGGCCGAATCAGTTCTTGCCAATTTTTCTGGATCGTCACTGTTTCACCCATACAGGCCAGTCAAACTGCTAGTGCAGACACTGGCGTTGGAGAAAGGCCGCGGATCATTCGCGCGGCTTTGCAAAAAGTCATTGCGGGCGACCAATGCGCCCGCAACTTGGTATCAAACGCGCCGACGCTTGCGGGGACGGCAACCGTTGTGCGGGATCGTGGTCACGTCGCGGATCGAGGTGACGGTGAAGCCCGCGGCCTGGAGCGCACGGAGCGCCGACTCGCGGCCCGAACCGGGACCGGCGACTTCGACTTCCAGCGTGCGCATGCCGTGCTCTTGCGCCTTCTTCGACACGTCCTCGGCGGCAACCTGCGCGGCATACGGGGTCGACTTGCGCGAACCCTTGAAGCCCATCGTGCCGGCGGAAGACCAGGCAATCGTGTTGCCCTGCGCGTCGGTGATGGTGATGGTCGTGTTGTTGAACGACGAGTTCACGTGCGCGACGCCGGAGGCGATGTTCTTGCGCTCACGACGACGAACGCGGGTGGCTTCCTTGCCCATAGAGTACCTTTCCTGAAGATCTCAAACGCCGCCGTAGTGCCAGCGGCTACACCTGTGGAACGAAAGGCGCGTGGCGAACGGGATGTCCCCTGTTCGCCACACGCCGCGATCGGATTCGAAAACTTACTTCTTCTTGCCGGCGATGGCCTTGGCCGGCCCCTTGCGCGTACGCGCATTGGTGTGGGTACGCTGACCGCGCACCGGCAGACCGCGACGATGACGCAGGCCGCGATAGCAGCCGAGGTCCATCAGACGCTTGATGTTGATGCCGACCTCACGACGCAGGTCGCCCTCGACGAGATAGTCGCGGTCGATCACTTCGCGGATCTGAAGCACTTCGGCATCGCTGAGCTGGTTGACGCGACGATCCTCGGGGATCTTCACCTTCTCCAGGATCTCACCAGCGATCTTCTGGCCGATGCCATGGATGTACTGGAGCGCGATCAGCACGCGCTTGTTGGTCGGAATGTTCACGCCGGCAATACGGGCCACGGCTCTCTCTCCTGTTGCCGATCCCTCGTCAGGAACCGGTCTTTAAGTGCTTGGTTTCTCGGGCAGGTGTTCACAAACGCGAACACGACGCCCACCCCCGGTCTTCCTGGGGCCCGGCATCGTTTGAAACTATCCGACTTGGATGCGGGGCTTATTAGGGGATTCAGGGGGCTTTCGTCAACCGCTGCTAGCGCTTAGCTCGCTTTTTCGTGACCTTTTTTGCGGCCTTTTTGGCACCTTTTTTGACAGCCTTCTTGGCGCTCGTTTTGGCTGCCTTTTTGACCGTTTTCTTGGCCGTTTTATTGGCCGCCTTCTTGGTGCCCTTCACGGCCTTCTTGGCGGCCTTCTTAGCGGATTTGGCCGCCTTTTTGGCCGTTTTCGCCGGCTTTTTGGCTGTCTTGGCCTTCTTGGCACCTTTTTTGGCGGGCGCCGACTTGGCCGCGCTGCGCGCATGGGCCTTGCCATGCGACTTGGGTTCGACCGCGCCGAGCGCCAGGAGCTGGCGATGAATGGCGCGGGTGACCTCGTCGATGGCCATCATGCCGTCGATGGTCGAGAGCTTCCGCCGCTCGGAATAGTAGTGAATCAGCGGTTCCGTCTGGCTGCGGTAGCTGGCTAACCGCTTGGTCAGGACCTCCGGGGTGTCGTCGACGCGGACCTCCTCCCCGCGCTCCCGCATCTGGGCGACGCGGGTCTCGACGCGACTCAGCAGCGCGCTCTCGTTGACGCGGAGCTCGACCACGGCGTCGAGCTTGAGATGCTTGTGCTTGAGCAGCTCATCCAGCGCCTCGGCCTGCGGCACGGTGCGCGGGAAGCCGTCGAGGATGAAACCGTTCTTGGCGTCCGGCTGGTCGATGCGGTCGGAGATGATTCCCACCACGATCTCGTCGGGCACGAGGCCGCCGCTGGCCATGATCTCCTTGGCCTTCAGCCCGACCGGCGTTCCCGCCGCAACGGCCGCGCGCAGCATCTCGCCGGTCGAGAGCTGGACGATGCCATAGCGCTGCACCAGCAGCTGCGCCTGGGTCCCCTTGCCCGACCCCGGCGGTCCCAGAAGTATAATTCTCATCGGCGTACGCCCCCCGGATTGGTGAGCGATACGTCGCGCACCTGTGTTTGAAGTGTGATGACAGTGCAAATCATAATCGGCGCCGCACCGCTACCCATATCATAGGGGAGCAAATGCCAGGACGCCAAGAAGGCCTTTGAAATCAGTGATTGCGTCGCAGGGAGAGCAGCTCTGCCGATGTCTTGGAATGGCTGACTGGTCGCCTCGGCGGGCGCCGCGCGTTGCTCGCGCGGCGAATCGGCGGCGCTGTCGCGCCGCCTTTAGAGGCCCCGCGCTTAGCGGCGGCGGCCGCGCAGCTTCGACTTCCGGATCAGGCCTTCATACTGATGCGCCAGCAGATAGCCCTGCACCTGCGCCACCGTGTCCATGGTGACGCTGACGACGATCAACAGCGAGGTGCCGCCGAAGTAGAACGGCACCGAGGCGTAGGAGATCAGGATTTCCGGGATCAAGCAGACGATCGCCAGATAAACAGCGCCGAGCACGGTGATGCGCGACAGCACATAGTCGATATATTCCGCGGTGCGCTCGCCCGGACGGATGCCCGGAATGAAGCCGCCGTGCTTCTTCAGATTGTCCGCGGTCTCGGTCGGGTTGAACACAATCGCGGTGTAGAAGAACGCGAAGAACACGATCAGCGCGAGATACATGATCAGGAACAGCGGACGGCCGTGGCCGAGCTGCGTCGTGATCCACTGGAACCATTCCGGCCCGCTGCCCGCGTTGAAGTTGGCAACCGTGGTCGGCAGCAGCAGCAGCGAGGACGCGAAGATCGGCGGGATCACGCCCGAGGTGTTGAGCTTGAGCGGCAGATGCGAGGACTGGCCCTCGAACATCTTGTTGCCGACCTGGCGCTTCGGATACTGGATCAGCAGCCGGCGCTGGGCGCGCTCCATGAACACGATGAAGGCGATCACGGCGACCGCCATGATGATGACGACCAGGATCAGGCCGGTCGACATGGCGCCCTGACGGCCGAGCTCGAGCATGTTGGCGAGCGCCGCGGGCAGCTCGGCGACGATACCGGAGAGAATGATCAGCGAGATGCCGTTGCCGATGCCGCGCGAGGTGATCTGCTCACCCAGCCACATCAGGAACATGGTGCCGCCGGTCAGCGTGATCGCCGTGGACAGACGGAAGAACATGCCGGGGTCGCTGACGACGTTGCCGGCGCCTTCGAGGCCCACCGCGATGCCGTAGGACTGGAACGCGGCCAGGATCACGGTGAGATAGCGGGTGTACTGGTTCAGCAGCTTGCGGCCGGACTCACCTTCCTTCTTCAGCGCCTCGAGCTGCGGCGAGACGGTGGTGAGGAGCTGGATGATGATCGAGGCCGAGATATACGGCATGATGTTCAGCGCGAAGATCGCCATGCGGTGGATACCGCCGCCGGCGAACATGTTGAACATGCCGAGGATGCCGCCCGCCTGGGAGCGGAACACCTGTTCCCAGATGTTGGGATCGATGCCGGGCAACGGGATATAGGTCCCGAGCCGATAAACGAGCAGCGCACCCAGGGTGAACCAGATGCGCTTCTTCAGTTCGTCAGCCTTGGCAAACGCACCGAAATTGAGATTGGCTGCCAGTTGTTCCGCTGCAGAGGCCATCTTGGACTTTCTCCCGCCGCCTATTGCGCCGTCATGCCCGCGGCCGGGCTACTCTAGCGGACGCCGGACATTATCTGGGGCTCGGCTTCGATAAGTCCACGTCCCACACGCGTAAAGGCCCGCGAGCCGCGGGCCAATGACGCAGTTGTTACGCCGCCTCGCCTTCTTCCTTGGCAGGGGCGAGGATCTTCACCGAGCCGCCGGCCTTCTCGACCGCCGCAATCGCGGTCTTCGTGGCGCCGTGCACTTCGATGTTGAGCTTGGACTTGAGCTCGCCGCGGCCGAGCAGCCGCACGCCGGCCTTGGCGCGGCGCAGCACGCCGCCCTTCACCAGGGCCTCGACGTTCACGACGCTGCCGGCGTCGATCTTCTTGGCATCGACCGCTTCCTGGAGCCGGTCGAGATTGATCTCGGCGAACTCGACGCGGAAGATGTTGTTGAAGCCGCGCTTCGGCAGACGGCGATGCATCGGCATCTGGCCGCCTTCGAAACCCTTGATGCGCACGCCCGAACGCGCGGTCTGGCCCTTGCCGCCGCGGCCGGACTGCTTGCCCTTGCCCGAACCAATGCCACGGCCGACGCGCATACGCTTCTTGCGCGAGCCGGCGTTGTCGGCGATATCGCTGAGCTTCATCGCCCTGCTCCTTGTTTCTTGCGCATGATCTTCACCGAAAACGGGTGCCCGCTGTTCGGGATCCTGCGCCTTTGCTTACTTCTCGTCGACGATGCGAACGAGATGGTGAACCTTCTCGATCATGCCACGAACCGCCGGGGTATCCGGCAGTTCGCTGGTGCGGCCGATCTTGTTGAGCTTGAGCCCGATCAGCGTCGAACGCTGCGAGTGATGGCGGCGGATCGCGCTGCCGGTCTGCTCGAGCTTGATCGTCTTTGCGGCCTTGGCCATGGGAGTCTACTCCGAAAAGCTTCCGTTAGTCGGCAGCCGCCTCGGCATCACCGCCGATACGGCGGGACTGGAGGGTGGACACCTTGATATTGCGGCGGGCTGCGACCGAACGCGGCGAATCCTGATGCTTCAGCGCGTCGAAGGTTGCGCGAACCATGTTGTAGGGGTTCGACGAGCCGATCGACTTCGCGACCACGTCCTGGACGCCGAGCGTCTCGAACACGGCGCGCATCGGACCGCCGGCGATGATGCCGGTACCGGCCGGGGCTGCACGCAGGTAGACACGGCCCGCGCCATGACGGCCGGCGATGTCGTGATGAAGCGTGCGGCCCTCGCGCAGCGAGACGCGGGTCAGGTTGCGCTTGGCGGACTCAGTTGCCTTGCGGATCGCCTCGGGCACTTCGCGCGCCTTGCCGTGACCGAAGCCGGCGCGGCCCTTCTGGTCGCCGATCACGACCAGCGCTGCGAAACCGAAGCGCTTGCCGCCCTTGACGACCTTTGCCACGCGATTGATGTGGACGAGCTTGTCGACGAACTCGCTGTCGCGCTCCTCCCGGCGTTCACGTCCGCCGCCGCCGCGTTGATCGCGTCCACCACGTTGTTCGCGTTCTGCCATTTTTCCAATCCTTCAGAGGCTTGCGCCTCAATCCTCAAATTCTGTTAGAAGCTCAGCCCGCTCTCACGCGCAGCGTCGGCCAGTGCCTTGACGCGCCCGTGGTAGAGGTAGCTGCCGCGATCGAACACGACTTCCTTGACGCCCTTCTCGGCGGCGCGCTCGGCCAGCAGCTTGCCGACCGCCTTCGCCGCATCGATGTCGGCGCCGGTCTTGCCGCCGTCGCGCATCGACTTCTCGAGCGACGAGGCAGAGGCCAGCGTCTCGCCCTTCAGGTCGTCGATGACCTGGGCGTAGATGTGCTTGGACGAGCGGAACACCGACAGACGCGGACGACCGCCACCGGAGCGGCGCAGCTTCAGCCGCACACTCCGCTTGCGCCGGGCATTGGTAACCTTGGCTTTGGACATGACCGGCTCCGTTACTTCTTCTTGCCTTCCTTGCGGAAGATGAATTCGCCAACATACTTCACGCCCTTGCCCTTGTAGGGCTCCGGCGGACGATAGGAGCGAATCTCGGCGGCGACCTGGCCGACACGCTGGATGTCGCTGCCGGTCACCGTGATCTCAGTCGGCTTCGGCACGGTGATCGTGATCCCTTCCGGGATCGCGTAGACCACGTCGTGGCTGTAACCGAGCGCGAGCTGCAGGTTCTTGCCCTGCATCGCGGCGCGGTAACCGACGCCGGTGATTTCGAGCTTCTTCTCGAAGCCCTTGGTGACGCCTTCGACCAGATTCGCGACCTGGGCGCGAGCGGTACCGTACAGCGCCCGCGCGCGATTGGTCTCGACCCGCGGGTTCACCTTGACCTGGCCGTTCTCGAGCTTCACCTCGACGTCGTTATGGACGACGAACTGAAGCTGGCCCTTGGGCCCCTTCATCTTGACGGTCTGCCCATCGACGGTCGCGGTCACACCCGACGGAACCGCCACAGGCCTTTTGCCAACACGTGACATGGATCAACAATCCTTCTCAGAACACCGTGAAGAGAACTTCACCGCCCACATTCGCTTCGCGCGCGCTGTGGTCGGCCATGATCCCCTTCGGCGTCGACAACACCGAAATGCCGAGCCCGTTGTTGACCCGCGGCAGAGCCTTCACCGAGGCGTAAACACGACGCCCGGGCTTGGAGACTCGTTCGATCTCGCGGATGACGGGCTCGCCGTCGAAATACTTCAGCTCGATCTCGATCTCGCTGCGGCCCGAGGAGTGCTCGAGCGTGGCGTAACCACGGATGTAGCCCTCGGTCTTCAGGACCTCGAGCACGTTCTCGCGCATCTTCGAACCAGGCGTGGAGACCTTGCTCTTGGAACGCATCTGCGCGTTGCGGATACGGGTGATCAGATCGCTGATTGGATCGTGCGTAGACATCTAAACGACCCTCCTTACCAGCTGGACTTCACGAGGCCCGGGACCATGCCCTTGGAGCCAAGGTCGCGCAGCGCGATACGGGACAGCTTGTTCTTGCGGTAGTTCGAGCGCGGGCGGCCCGACAGCTCGCAACGCAGACGGATGCGGGTCGCCGACGAATTGCGCGGCATTTCCGCAAGCTTCAGGGTCGCGGCGAACCGCTCCTCCATCGGCAGCGTCTTGTCGGCGATGATCGCCTTCAACCGCTCGCGCTTCGGGGCGGCGTTCTTCACCATCCGCTTGCGCCGGTTGTTCTTCTCGACTGAACTCTTCTTTGCCATGCTTGGCTCCTGGGTATCCGCGTTTGAGAGGCTTTAGGTCAGCGTCTCACTGCCGGAACGGGAAATTGAAAGCGGTCAACAAGGCCCTCGCCTCTTCGTCGGTCTTGGCCGTGGTGCAGACGGTGATGTCCATACCGCGGGCTTCCGTGACCTTGTCGAAGTCGATCTCGGGGAAAATGATGTGCTCCTTGATGCCGAGCGAGTAGTTGCCGCGGCCGTCAAAGCTCTTCGGGTTCAGGCCGCGGAAGTCGCGGACGCGCGGCAGCGCGACCGTCACCAGGCGATCGATGAACTCGTACATGCGGGCCTTGCGCAGCGTGACCTTGCAGCCGATCGGCTGGTTTTCACGCAGCTTGAAGGTCGCGATCGCGATACGCGAATAGGTCACGATCGCCTTCTGGCCGGCGATCTGGGTCAGCTCGGCAGCGGCGGTCTCGGCCTTCTTGCGGTCGTTGACGGAATCGCCAACGCCCATGTTCAGCACGACCTTGTCCAGGCGCGGAACCTGCATGACGTTCTCATAACCGAACTTCTCGGTCATGGAGGTGCGGATCTTCGCGTCGTATTCCGCGCGCAGGCGCGGCGTGTAAGCGGCCTCAGCCATCGATCTCAGCTCCCGAGCTCTTGGCGATGCGGACCTTCTTGCCGTCCGCCAGAATCTTGAATCCGACGCGGGTCGGCTTTCCGTCCTTGCCGACATACGCGATGTTGGACAGTTGGATCGGCGACTCCTTCGAGATGATGCCGCCCTCCTGGGCCTGCGTCTGCTTCTGGTGACGCTTGACCATGTTGATGCCGCGCACGAGCGCCGTGCCGGCGGCGGGGCGCACTTCGAACACTTCGCCGGTGCGGCCCTTGTCGCGACCGGTCAGCACGACGACCTTGTCGCCCTTGCGGATCTTCGCAGCCATCACAGCACCTCCGGCGCGAGCGAGATGATCTTCATGTGGTTCTTGGCGCGCAGCTCGCGCGGCACGGGCCCGAAGATACGGGTGCCGACCGGCTCGGACTGGTTGTTGATCAGGACGGCGGCGTTGCGGTCGAAGCGGATGACCGAACCGTCGGCGCGGCGGATGTCCTTGCGGACGCGCACCACGACGGCCTTCATCACGTCGCCCTTCTTCACCTTGCCACGCGGAATCGCTTCCTTGATCGAGACGACGATGATGTCGCCGATCGTGGCGTAGCGGCGCTTGGAGCCCCCGAGCACCTTGATACACATGACACGGCGTGCGCCAGAATTATCGGCCACGTCGAGGTTGGTCTGCATCTGAATCATTGATGCACCTCGTCCTCTTCTCTTTGCGCCAGCCCAGCCGGCGCTCAACATTTCCCTGAAGTCAGTCGGCTAAAGCCAACAGATCAGGCGCTTTTCTTGTGCTCGCCCCGGATCACGACCCAGCGCTTCAACTTCGAAATCGGCTTCGATTCCTCGATCCACACCATGTCGCCCGGCTTGAACTCGTTGCTCTCGTCGTGCGCGTGGTAGTTCTTCGAACGGCGGATCGTCTTCTTGTAGATCGGGTGCGTGAAGCGGCGATCAACGCGCACCACGATGGTCTTGGCTTGCTTGTCGCTGACGACCACGCCCTGCAAAGTACGTTTCGGCATCTTCGTAAGCCTCTTACTTCTTCTTCGCGCGCTTTTGCGCGGCGACGGTCTTGATCCGGGCGATGTCACGGCGAGCCTCGCGCAGGCGCGAGGTATTCTCGAGCTGCCCGGTGGCGCGCTGGAAGCGCAGGTTGAAGCGCTCCTTCTTCAGGTTCAGGATGGCATCATCCTGCTGATCGGGGCTCATCGCGCGGATGTCTTCGATCTTCATCTGTGCCATGGCCATTACTCCGCAATGCGCTCGACGAAGCGCGTCTTGATCGGCAGCTTGGCGGCCGCCAGGGTCAGCGCCTCACGTGCCGTCTGGGTGTTGACGCCGTCGATCTCGAACAGCACCCGGCCTGGCTTGACGCGAGCGACCCACAATTCCGGCGCGCCCTTGCCGGAGCCCATGCGGACTTCGGCCGGCTTCTTCGACACCGGAACGTCGGGGAACACGCGGATCCAGACGCGGCCGGCACGCTTCATATGGCGGGTCAGCGCGCGGCGAGCGGCTTCGATCTGGCGCGCGGTGACGCGCTCAGGCTCGGTCGCCTTCAGGCCGAACTGGCCGAAGGCCAACGTCGCACCCGAAGACGCAACGCCGTGGATACGGCCCTTATGCGCCTTCCGGAACTTCGTTTTCTTAGGTTGCATCATGGCTTCAAGCCCTCAAATTCTCTGTGCTGGCCTCAGGCCGCAGCGTTGTCACGGCGTCCACGGCCACCGCGATCACCACCGCCGCTGGTCTCGCCTTCGGCCATTCTCTTGTCCTGGGCCATCGGATCGTGCTCGAGGATCTCGCCCTTGAAGATCCAGACCTTGACACCGCAGGTGCCGAAGGTCGTGAACGCGGTCGCAACGCCGTAGTCGATGTCGGCGCGCAGCGTGTGCAGCGGCACGCGACCTTCGCGGTACCACTCCATGCGCGCGATTTCCGCGCCGCCCAGACGACCCGAGCAGTTGATGCGGATGCCTTCCGCGCCGAGACGCATCGCCGACTGCACGGCGCGCTTCATGGCACGGCGGAACGCCACGCGGCGCTCCAGCTGCTGCGCGATCGACTCGGCCACCAGCGTCGCATCGAGCTCCGGCTTGCGGATTTCGACGATGTTGATGACGACGTCGGACGAAGTGATGTCCGCGACCTTCTTGCGCAGCTTGTCGATGTCGGCACCCTTCTTGCCGATCACCACGCCCGGACGAGCCGAGTGGATGGTGACGCGGCACTTCTTGTGCGGACGCTCGATCACGATGCGGGCGACGGCCGCCTGCTTGAGCTCCTTGTGCAGGATCTCGCGGATCTTGACGTCCTCGTGCAGCAGCTTGCCGTATTCCTGCTTGCCGGCGAACCAGCGGGAATCCCAGGTCCGGTTGATGCCGAGACGCAGACCGATCGGATTGATCTTTTGACCCATCGTTTTCTCCTGCGACCCTTAAGCCGCTGCTGCTTCGGCTTCGACCTGACGAACAATGATCGTCAGCTGCGAAAATGGTTTGTAGACACGGCCCGAGCGGCCGCGGCCGCGGGCGGCAAAGCGCTTCATCACGAGACCATTGCCGACGAAGGCCTGCGCCACGACGAGATCGTCGACGTCGAGGTCGTGGTTGTTCTCGGCATTGGCGATAGCCGATTCCAGGCACTTCTTCACGTCGACCGCGATCCGCTTGCGCGAAAACTGCAGATCGGCGAGCGCAGCAGCCGCCTTCCGGCCGCGAATGAGCTGGGCGACCAGGTTGAGCTTCTGAGGGCTCACCCGCAGCATCCGGGCGACCGCCTTGGCCTCGTTCTCGGCGAGGCTCCGTTCGCGCTTAGGTTTGCTCATCGTTTAATCCTCAAGCCTTCTTGGCTTTCTTGTCGCCGGAGTGGCCATGGAAGGTCCGGGTCGGCGAGAACTCGCCGAACTTGTGACCGACCATTTCCTCGTTGACGGCAACCGGTACGTGCTTCTGACCGTTGTAGACGCCGAAGGTCAGGCCGACGAACTGCGGCAGGATCGTCGAGCGACGGCTCCAGATCTTGATGACGTCGTGACGGCCGGACGCGCGGGCAGCATCTGCCTTCTTGAGCAGAGAACCCTCGACGAACGGGCCTTTCCAGACTGAACGAACCATGTCCGGCGTTCCTTACTTCTTCCGCTTGTGGCGGCTTAGGAGAATGAATTTGTTGGTCGACTTGTTGCTGCGGGTCTTCTTGCCCTTGGTCGGCTTGCCCCACGGGGTGACCGGGTGGCGACCGCCCGAGGTACGACCTTCACCACCGCCGTGCGGATGGTCGATCGGGTTCATCGAAACACCGCGGTTATGCGGCTTACGGCCCAGCCAACGGTTGCGGCCGGCCTTGCCGATCGAGGTGTTCATGTGATCCGGGTTCGACACCGCGCCGATCGTGCCGCGGCAACGGCCGTGCACCAGGCGCTGCTCGCCCGAGTTCAGGCGGATGATCACGTAGTCGTGGTCGCGGCCGACGAGCTGGGCGTAGGTGCCGGCGGAACGAGCGAGCTGGCCGCCCTTCCCGATCTTGACCTCGATGTTGTGGATGATCGTGCCGACCGGCATGTTGCCGAGCGGCATGACGTTGCCCGGCTTCACGTCGACATAGTTGCCGGCAACCACGGAATCACCGACGGCAAGGCGCTGCGGCGCCAGGATATAGGCCTGGGTGCCGTCTTCGTACTTGACCAGCGCGATGAACGCAGTGCGGTTCGGATCGTATTCCAGCCGCTCGACCGTCGCGGGCGCATCGACCTTGTCGCGCTTGAAGTCGACAATGCGCAGCGTCTGTTTGTGACCGCCGCCGCGGAAGCGCACGGTGATGCGACCGGTGTTGTTGCGACCGCCCGAGGAGTGCTTGCCTTCGGTGAGCGCCTTGACCGGCTTGCCCTTGTAGAGGGCCGAACGATCGACCATGACCAGCTGGCGCTGGCCCGGCGTCGTGGGATTGAACTTTTTCAGTGCCATCGTCGTACGACCTTACAGACCGGTGGTCACGTCGATCCGGTGGCCCTCTTCGAGGGTCACGATCGCGCGCTTGCTGTTCGACTGCGAGCCGAGATTGCCGCGGAAGATCTTGGTCTTGCCCTTGCGGACCAGCGTGTTGACGCTCTTGACCTTGACGTCGAACAGCTTCTCGATCGCTTCCTTGATCTGCGGCTTGGTCGCCTTCGCGGCCACCTTGAACAGGACCTTGTTGTGCTCCGAGGCGATCGTCGCCTTTTCGGTCACGACCGGCGACAAGATCACGTCGTAGTGGCGAGGCTCGATGTTCTTCGTCATTTGAAGCGCGCCTCCAGCGCATCGATGGCGGCCTTGGTCAGAACGAGCTTCTGACGGCGCAGGATGTCATAGACATTGATGCCCTGGATCGGCAGCACGTCCATGTTCGGGATGTTGCGGGCCGCAGCGGCAAAGCCGTTGTTGAGCTCGGCGCCGTCGATGATCAGCGCGTTGGTCAAGCCGAGGCCCGAGAAATGGCCGAGCAGCGCCTTGGTCTTGGCGGCTTCCAGCGCGGCCTTGTCGATCACCAGCAGATCGCCGTCCTTGGCCTTCGCCGACAGCGCATGCTTGAGGGCAAGCGCGCGGACCTTCTTCGGCAGGTCGGTGGCGTGCGAACGCACCACCGGACCGAAGGCACGGCCACCGCCGCGGAACTGCGGCACGCGGGCCGAGCCGTGACGAGCACCGCCGGTGCCCTTCTGCTTGTACATCTTCTTGCCGGTGCGCCAGATCTCGGCGCGGCCCTTGGCCTTGTGCGTGCCAGCCTGACGCTTGTTGAGCTGCCACTGCACGCAACGCGCAATGATGTCCTGGCGCGGCTCAAGGCCGAAAATGGCGTCGGAAAGCTGGACCGAGCCGGCTTCCTTACCTTCGAGGGTCGTGACCTTCAATTCCATCTCACGCCTCCTGCGCAGCCGGAGCGGCGTCCGCTTCGCCAGCAACCTTGAACTTGCCGGGCTTCGGAGCTTCCTTCGGCAGCGGCTTCTTGACAGCGTCGCGCACGCGGATCCAGCCGCCCTTGGAGCCGGGAACGGCGCCTTCGACGAGGATCAGGCCGCGCTCGACATCGAGCTGAACGACTCGAAGGTTGAGCGTGGTGATGCGGTCGACACCCATGTGGCCGGGCATCTTCTTGTTCTTCCAGGTCTTGCCGGGGTCCTGACGGCCACCGGTCGAACCGATCGAACGATGCGAGACCGACACGCCGTGGGTGGCGCGCAGACCGCCGAAGTTCCAGCGCTTCATACCGCCGGCGAAGCCCTTACCGACCGAGGTGCCGGTGACGTCGACGAACTGGCCGACGACGAAGTGATCCGCGAGGATCTCGGCGCCGACGGGGATCATGGCGTCCTGGGAGACGCGGAATTCCTCGACCTGCCGCTTCGGCTCGACCTTGGCGACCGCGAACTGGCCGCGCTCCGCCTTGGGCATGTACACGGTCTTGCGGCTGCCAGAACCAAGCTGGAGCGCGACGTAACCGTTCTTCTCTTCAGTGCGGTGGCCTACGACCTGGCAATTGCCGAGCTTCAACACGGTCACGGGGATATGTTCGCCGGCCTCTGTAAAGACCCGCGTCATCCCGACCTTTTGTGCGATCACTCCGGAGCGCATCGGCGTGCTTCCTGTTCTTTCTGTCCGCTAGTCGCGAACGTGATCCAAAAATCTTAGAGCTTGATCTCGACGTCGACACCGGCGGCCAGGTCGAGCTTCATCAAAGCATCGACGGTCTGCGGGGTCGGATCGACGATATCGAGCAGGCGCTTGTGGGTGCGCATCTCGAACTGCTCGCGGCTCTTCTTGTCGACGTGCGGCGAACGGTTGACGGTGAACTTCTCGATGCGGGTGGGCAGCGGAATGGGTCCGCGGACCTGCGCGCCGGTGCGCTTCGCCGTGTTCACGATCTCGCGGGTCGACGTATCGAGGATACGATGGTCGAACGCCTTGAGACGGATACGAATGTTTTGGCCGTTCATTGCCGTGCTTTCTCTAGTGAGTGGCGAGTAGCGAGTAGCGAATAGAATTCCCTATTCGCCACTCACCATTCCCTATTCGCTTGTTACTCGATGATCGAGGCGACGACGCCGGCGCCGACGGTGCGGCCGCCTTCGCGGATCGCGAAGCGCAGCTTCTCTTCCATCGCGATCGGCACGATCAGGTGCACTTCCATCGCGATGTTGTCGCCCGGCATCACCATCTCGGTGCCTTCCGGCAGGTGCACGACACCGGTCACGTCGGTGGTGCGGAAGTAGAACTGCGGACGGTAGTTGGTGAAGAACGGGGTGTGGCGGCCGCCCTCTTCCTTGGTGAGGATGTAGGCCTCAGCCTTGAACTTGGTGTGCGGCTTGACCGAACCCGGCTTGCACAGCACCTGGCCGCGCTCGACGTCCTCGCGCTTGGTGCCGCGGAGCAGCGCGCCGATGTTGTCGCCGGCCTGGCCCTGATCGAGCAGCTTGCGGAACATTTCGACGCCCGTGACCGTGGTCTTCTGCGTGGCGCGCAGACCGACGATCTCGATTTCCTCGCCGACCTTGACGATGCCGCGCTCGACACGGCCGGTCACGACGGTGCCGCGGCCCGAGATCGAGAACACGTCTTCAACCGGCATCAGGAACGGCTGGTCGACCGGACGCTCCGGCTGCGGGATGTAGGAGTCGACGTTCTTCATCAGCTCGAGAATGGCCTCGTGGCCGAGCTTCTTGTCCGAATCTTCGAGAGCGGCGAGCGCCGAACCCTTGATGATCGGGATCTTGTCGCCCGGGAAGTCGTACTTCGAGAGCAGCTCGCGGACTTCGAGCTCGACGAGCTCGAGGAGCTCCGGATCGTCGACCATGTCGCACTTGTTGAGGAACACGACGAGCGCGGGCACGCCGACCTGGCGGGCGAGCAGGATGTGCTCGCGGGTCTGCGGCATCGGGCCGTCAGCGGCCGACACGACCAGGATCGCACCGTCCATCTGGGCGGCGCCGGTGATCATGTTCTTCACGTAGTCGGCGTGGCCGGGGCAGTCGACGTGGGCGTAGTGGCGGTTCTGCGTCTCATACTCGACGTGCGCGGTCGAGATGGTGATGCCGCGCGCCTTCTCTTCCGGCGCCTTGTCGATCTGGTCGTACGCGGTGAACGTCGCACCGCCGGTCTCGGCGAGGATCTTGGTGATCGCCGCGGTCAGCGACGTCTTGCCATGGTCGACGTGACCGATGGTGCCGATGTTGCAGTGCGGCTTGTTACGTTCAAACTTTGCTTTGGCCATTTGACTCTCCGTTCAATCGTCAGCTCTGGACCGACGACAATCAGGCAAACTTCTTCTGGACTTCTGCCGACACGTTGGCCGGCGCTTCTGCGTAGTGGTCGAACTGCATGGTGAAGGTCGCGCGACCCTGGCTCATCGAGCGCAGGTTGTTCACGTACCCGAACATGTTCATGAGCGGCACCATCGCGTTGATGACGTTGGCGTTGCCGCGCATGTCCTGACCCTGGATCTGACCGCGCCGGGAATTCAGGTCGCCGATGACCGAGCCGGTGTAGTCTTCCGGGGTCACCACTTCGACCTTCATGATCGGCTCGAGCAGGACGGACTTGCCCTTCTGCAGCGCTTCACGGAATGCCGCGCGCGATGCGATTTCGAAGGCGAGCGCCGACGAGTCGACGTCGTGGTACTTGCCGTCGACGAGCTGAACCTTGACGTCGACCACGGGAAAGCCCGCGACGACACCAGAGCTCATCACGCTGTTGAGGCCCTTTTCGACGCCGGGGATGTATTCCTTCGGAACCGCACCGCCGACGATCTTGGACTCGAACTCGTAGCCCTTGCCGGGCTCGTTCGGCTCGACCACGATCGACACTTCCGCGAACTGACCGGTACCGCCGGTCTGCTTCTTGTGGGTGTACTTGACCTCGGCCTTCTTGGTGACGCGCTCACGGAACGCAACCTGCGGCGCGCCGATGTTGGCGTCGACCTTGTAGGTACGCTTGAGGATGTCGACCTTGATGTCGAGATGGAGTTCGCCCATGCCCTTGAGGATGGTCTGGCCGGACTCCTGGTCGGTCGACACGCGGAAGGACGGATCCTCCGCGGCGAGCTTCGCCAGCGCCACACCCAGCTTTTCCTGGTCGGCCTTGGACTTCGGCTCGATCGCGATCTCGATGACCGGCTCGGGGAATTCCATCTTCTCCAGGATCACCTGCTTGTCGGGATCGCACAGCGTGTCACCGGTGCGCGCTTCCTTCAGGCCAGCCAGCGCGACGATGTCGCCGGCATAGGCTTCCTTGATGTCCTCGCGGTTGTTCGCATGCATCAGCAGCATGCGCCCGATGCGCTCCTTCTTCTCGCGCGTCGAGTTCACGACGCCGGTGCCGCTCTGCAGGACGCCGGAGTAGATGCGGCAGAAGGTGATGGTGCCGACGAACGGGTCGTCCATGATCTTGAACGCGAGCAGCGCGAGCGGCTCCTTGTCGTCCGCCTTGCGCACGACCTCGTTGCCGCGGTCATCGGTGCCCTTGATCGCGGGCACGTCGATCGGCGACGGCAGATAGTCGACGACGGCGTCGAGCAGCGGCTGCACACCCTTGTTCTTGAAGGCCGAGCCGCACAGCACGGGATAGAACGCGCCGGTCAGCACTGCCTTGCGGATCAACCGCTTCAGCGTCTCTTCGTCCGGCTCCTTGCCGTCGAGGAAGGCAGCCAATGCGTCGTCGTCGAGCTCGACGGCGGCTTCCACCATCTTCTCGCGGTATTCCTTGGCCTGCTCGACCATATCTTCCGGGATGTCGACATAGTCGAACTTCGCGCCGAGCGATTCATCGTTCCAGATGATGCCCTGCATCTTCACGAGGTCGACGAGACCCTTGAAGTTGTTCTCGGCACCAATCGGAAGCTGGATCGCGATCGGCTTGGCGCCGAGGCGGTCAACGATGTCGGCCAGGCACTTGAAGAAGTCGGCACCGGTCTTGTCCATCTTGTTGGCGAAGACGATGCGCGGAACCTTGTACTTGTCGCCCTGGCGCCAGACGGTCTCGGTCTGGGGCTCGACGCCCTGGTTCGAGTCGAGCACGCAGACGGCGCCGTCGAGCACGCGCAGCGAACGCTCGACTTCGATGGTGAAGTCGACGTGGCCGGGGGTGTCGATGATGTTCAGGCGCTTGCCGGCCCAGAACGCGGTGGTGGCAGCCGAGGTGATCGTGATGCCACGCTCCTGCTCCTGCTCCATCCAGTCCATCGTCGCGGCACCTTCGTGCACTTCGCCGATCTTGTGGCTCTTGCCGGTGTAATAAAGGATGCGCTCGGTGGTCGTGGTCTTGCCGGCATCGATATGCGCCATGATACCGAAATTGCGGTAGTTCTCTATGGCATGAACGCGAGGCATGGGCTGTTCCTTAGATTCCGTGTTTCGCCGTTACCAGCGATAGTGCGAGAAGGCGCGGTTGGCTTCCGCCATCCGGTGCACATCTTCGCGCTTCTTGACGGCGTTGCCGCGGTTGTTCGAGGCGTCGAGCAGCTCAGCCGAGAGCCGCTCGGTCATCGTCTTCTCGTTGCGCTCGCGCGCTGCCGAAATCAGCCAACGGATACCCAGAGCCTGACGGCGGGTCGAACGAACCTCGACCGGAACCTGGTAGGTCGCGCCGCCGACGCGGCGGGAGCGCACTTCGATCGTCGGCATGACGTTCTCGAGTGCCTGCTCGAACACGCCGAGGGGGCTCTGCTTGGTCTTGGCTTCGATGATACCGAACGCACCGTAGACGATGCCTTCTGCAACCGACTTCTTGCCGGCGTACATCACCGAGTTCATGAACTTCGTCACGATGATGTTCCCGAACTTCGGATCCGGGAGAACTTCGCGCTTTTCCGCTGAGTGGCGACGAGACATTGAGCTGGTTCCCGCTTACTTCGGACGCTTCGCGCCGTACTTCGAACGGCGCTGCTTACGGTTCTTGACGCCCTGGGTATCCAGAACGCCGCGAAGGATGTGGTAGCGCACGCCGGGCAAGTCCTTGACGCGGCCGCCGCGGATCATGACCACCGAGTGCTCCTGGAGGTTATGACCTTCGCCGGGGATGTAGCCGATCACCTCGAAGCCGTTGGTCAGGCGCACCTTGGCGACCTTACGAAGCGCCGAGTTCGGCTTCTTCGGGGTCGTGGTGTAGACGCGGGTGCAAACACCACGCTTCTGCGGCGACTGCTGCAGCGCCGGCACCTTCTTGCGCGACTTCTGCACTTCACGCGGTTGAGCGATCAGCTGGTTGATCGTCGGCATCCTGGCCTTACCCTTTGTTCTGCCGCGGTCCCTTCCGGGTCCGCTGTCTTGGCGCGGCCCGTTGCCGGAACCGCAATTCTTTTCGGGCCACCCGCCCGACGAGGTCGCCTCGCACGGAACAAACCGCACAAAGCGAAATCGCGCCAACCGCTCCATCACCGAGCGGAAAGCGTTACGACGCCACAGAGGACCACAGTTTCGGGCCAATCAGCATAAAGCTGCGGCCCGCACACTGAGGTCATGCATCCGAATTCGATCTCAAGAGAACGAGCTCAAGAGACCTAGAATCGCACTGGCATTGCCTAGCTATGATCGACAGCGTTTGAGCGGCATTCGTCGAGGTTGGTGCCCGTCTTAGCGATCCCTGAGGATCCGATCCCTGGAGATCTAATCCCTGGGGATCAACGGGTGGCCCGTTCCGACGCTGGCGATGCTCACCGCCTGTCGTTAAGTGAGGCGCTTTCTATAAGTGAGAGTCGGCCAAGTCAAGGTGAAACGACAGTCAGAAAACGCTTCTGCCACCTGACGAAATCGCTGTTTGCCCGCATTCACCGCGCCTGCCGGATATGGGGACCAGACGTCTGTTCCGCCAGCCCAAAACCAATTTATATCCGGGCAAAATGTACTTTTATAACCCTTGCTAAGGCTTTTTTTCCTGTTGATGCGTCAATCTGCCGCCTGCGGCAGAGATTTGCACCATGCGGTACACCGACATTGCCATTATCGGCGGGGGATTGTCCGGCTCGACCGCCGCCGCAATGCTCGGCCGCGCCGGCATTTCGACGGTATTGATCGACCCGCATGGGAGCTATCCGGCGGACTTTCGAGTCGAAAAACTGAGTGGCCACGTCCAAGTCGAGCGATTCCTGAAGACCGGAATCGGAGAATCGTTACTGCGCCGAGCGACCTTTGCCGGCGAAAACTGGGTCGCCCGATTCGGCCGTTTGCTCGACAAGGCGCCGAGTCGGCAGTTCAACATCCTCTACGATTCCCTCGTCAACGCCGTCCGCGACGAGATTCCTGCCGGCGTCGAGCGCATCTGTGCCAAGGCGGTCTCGCTCTCGACGAGCCCGGAGCGACAAAAGATCACGCTCTCCAATGAGGAGACGATCTCGGCCCGGCTGGTCGTGCTCGCCAACGGCTTGAACGTCGGCCTGCGCCACCAGCTCGGCATCGCACGAAAAGTCATCAGCGCCTGCCATTCGATCTCGATCGGGTTCGACGTAGTGCCGGCGGGACGGAATTCGTTCGACTTCCCGGCGCTGACCTATTTCTCGGAACGGCCGAGCGACCGAATCCCCTACATCACGCTGTTTCCGACCGGTCCGCGGATGCGCGCCAATCTGTTCGTCTATCGCGGCTTCGACGACCCATGGCTGCGCGAGCTGCGCCGCGCGCCAGCCGAGACGCTGAACGCTGCCCTACCCCGGCTCAAGCGCATCACCGGCGCCTTCGACATCGCCGGCGAGATCAAGATCCGTCCGGTCGACCTCTATGTGAACGACGCAAGCGGCCAGCCCGGCCTCGTGCTGGTGGGCGATGCGTTCGCGACCTCCTGCCCCGCCGCCGGCACCGGCTGCGACAAGGTCTTCACCGACGTCGAGCGGCTCTGCAGCATACATATCCCGCGATGGCTCGCCTCCGACGGGATGGATGCGGACAAGATCGCCACCTTCTACGCCGATCCGGTCAAGCGCGATTGCGACGAATGGTCGGCGGCGAAGGCGTTCGACTTCCGCGAGGTTTCAATCAGCATGAGCCCCTATTGGGCTGCGCAGCGCTGGGCGCGCTTTATCGCCTGGTCGGTTCAGGGGCTGCTGCGCCCGCTCGGAGGAGCCGTCCATCTGGAGCCGAACTTCCTCGGTCACGCCTCCTCGTCATCTTCGTCCTCATCATCCTCGTCGAGGTCGTCTTCATCCTCGTCGTCATCTTCGCTGTCGTCATCGGCCTGAGCCACGGCGCCATGCGGCTGGTGGATCTGGTCGTTCCACAGCTTGCGATAGGTGCCGTTCTTGGCGAGCAGTTCGGCATGCGAGCCGCGCTCGATCGCCCTGCCCCCTGAGATCACGATGATCTCGTCCATCTCGACCACGGAAGTCAGGCGATGAGTCGACCAGATCATGGTGCGCCCCTTCGCGAGCTTCAGCAGCGTACGGTTGATCGCGGCCTCGGTGGTCTGGTCGAGCGCCGAGGTGGCTTCGTCCAGCAGCAGCACGGAAGGGTTGCGGATGACCGCGCGCGCGATCGCGATGCGCTGGCGCTGACCGCCCGACAGCGTATCGCCGCGCTCGCCGACCGGCGTGTCGTAGCGCTGTGGCAGGCTCATGATGTAGCGGTGGATCTCGGCCTTCTTGGCGGCGTCCTCCACCTCCTCGTCGGTCGCGCCTTCCTTGCCGAGCCGGATGTTCTCGCGAATCGACATGTTGAACAGCATGTTCTCCTGGAACACCACCGCCATGCTCCGGCGCAGCGAATCGAGCGTCACCTTGCGGACGTCGACGCCGTCGATGGCGACGCGCCCCTCGTTGGGCACGTACAGCCGCAGGATCAAATTGAGCAGCGTGCTCTTGCCGGAGCCCGAGGGGCCGACGATGGCGATGCGCTTGCCGGCGTTGAGCTTGAGGCTGAGATTGTCCAGCACCGGCGTCTGGCTGCCTCCGTACTGGAACGTCACGTGGTCGAAGGTGATGTCGTTGGTGATGCGCGGCAGATCGGGCGCGCCCGGACGATCGGCGCCGCGCGTCGGCTCGTCCAGCAGCTCCTGCATGTGGCGGATCGCGGCGGCCGAAGAGATCGACACCGGGATGAAGTGCATCACGTGGGCGATGTTGTAGGAGACCTCCCAGAACGCGCTCTCGAAGGTGACGAAGGTACCGATGGTGATCTGGCCCTTGGTCGCCAGATACGCGCCGATCGCGAGCACGACGAGGTGCAGCAGCAGCACCGAAATGGTGACCGTCCGCTCCACCATGGTCGACAGGAACGCAGCCGAAGCGATCTTGCGGCGAGTCTCGTCGTTGCGGAAGGTGAAGAAGCCGAACATCTTGCGCTGCAGGCTGAACGCCTTGATCACGGCCTGCGCGGCCACGTTCTCCTGCACCATGCCGAGCAGCGCGCTCTCGTTCTGCTTCTGCTCGTAATTGGCCTGCACCGCCTTGGGGGTGAGGATGCGCGGCCCGATCAGCGTGATCGGGAACACCAGCAGCGCCACCGCGGCGAGCTGCCAGTTCAGGAACACCATCAGGATGATGCCGGCGATCAATTCCAGGAACGGCAACGCCGCACTGTTGGCGAAGGTCTTGACCGAGCCCTCGAAAGCCGAAAGGTCGACGGAAAAGCGCGACAGGATCTCGCCGCGCTTGGTGCGGCCGAAATAGGCCGCCGGCAGGTCCTGGACATGCTCGAACAGGCGCTTGCGGACGTCGGAGATGATGCAGGCAGCCAGCCTGGCGTCCCAGCGCTCGTACCAGACCGCCACGATCGAGGTGAAGATGCCGGCGACCGCGAGCACGCCGAGGATCTTGTAGAGCGCCTGGAAATCCTCCTCGCCGAGCGCGTCGTCGATCAGGTACTTCAGGCTGAGCGGCATGATGACGTTGAACAGCGTCTCGACGCAGACGCCGAACGCCACGAATGACAGCATCCGCTTGTAGTTGGACAGGAACGGCTTGACGAAACCCAGGATGGTCGCGAGCGCGCCAGCGGCCTCGCGCGCGGTAAAGACGACGAGCTCCTCGTCCTCATCGTCGTCGTCGAGCTCCAGCTCGTCATCCTCCTCGTCTTCGTCGTCCTCGTCGTCTTCGAGGTCCGGCTTGACGGGGACAAGCTTGTCGTCGAGCTCGGCCGCCTCTTCCGTGGCGAGTTTCTGTTTGTCGGGCGGGAGGGGCTTGGACGCCATGAAACCAACCGATGCTGACGGCCGGCATGACCGCGGAGAAAGCAGGAAATAGCGGCAACCGCTATCGCACCGATTCTATGCGATCATGACGAATTCGGCAAAGCAATTGGCTAGGCCGGTCCGATCCTGTCTCTAGTCGTCGTCCTCGTCCTCGACCTTGTCGAAGAAGGAATAACGCAGGCTATCGGCGTCGGCGTACCACTGGCCCGGGCCCTTGTTGGCGGAAAGCGTCGCCTCCCAGAGCGCATCGGTGCAGTCCTTGCGATGCATCGACAGGTCGAAGCCGTTACCGAAGAACAGCTCGGACCATTCCCACCAGGTGCCGAGCTTCTTGACGCCGCGCAGCAGGTCGTAGCGGTCGATCACCACCGAAGCCATGTCCGAGGTGATCGAGCCGAACACGAGGCCGGTCTTGACCACGCGGTTCAGTTCGCGGATCGCGCGGACCACCTGCTTCGGGGAAACATGGCAGAGGCTGGTCTCGAACACGAAGTCGAAGGCGCCGTCCTTGAACGGCATGTCGGTGATCGAGCCGAGCTTGTTGTACTTCTTCAGCGCCTTCGGCGTCCTGGCGTGGATGGCGCGGTTGTTCTCGACGCCGAAGGCGTCGATGCCGCGATCGCGTAGCGCACCCACCAGTTCGCCGCTGGCCGAGCCCGCGACCAGCAGCTTGGCGCCCTTGGCCTTGCCCCAGACGATGCCGATCAGCTTGGTGAGATAATCGGGATCGGTGAAGTGGCGCCAGGCTTCGCTGTAGGGACCGAGGCCGCGATAATTCTCGAAATAGTCGCGGTCGATCTTGTCCGAGACCGGCTCGCCCTCCTCCTGTGCGCGCTCGCGGCGCAGGCGCATCATCTCGGTCAGGATGATGTCGGTCGCCGCGTCCGAGGAGTCGAGCAGACCGTTCAGCGTGGAGTCGAACAGATAATCGCCGACCACCACGATGCCGGGATGCTCCTTCGGCTCCGGCCGGTGATTGGTCATGACATCGCGCACGGGCAGGCCGCCGGGGATGGCGTTCACCGACGACAGCCAGCGGTGGATCTTGCCTTCCACGAAATGCGAACGCGCATCGCCGAGCGAGGCGGGCAGCGATTTCAGTGCAGCGTCGATCAGCTCCTGATCCGACAGATTGGCGAAGGCCAGCGCGTCGGAGCCGGGAATCAGCCAGTTCAGCACGCCGTGCTTGCCGACGTCGTGGCGCGCGCCCTCGTTGTAGACGCAGCAGCCGCCGAAGGCTTCCGACATGAACCAGGCGCCGGAAATCTTCTCGCCCCAGAACGGCGCGTCGAACAGGATCGAGACGCGCAGATAGTGCGCGGGACGATCGAAATACGAGACGTGCTTGACCATCGACTTGCGGAGCTGCTCGCCTTCCCAGCCCATGGTCGCGAGCCACGAATGCGGCAGGCAGACCAGCACGAGGTCGAAGTCGCGCGTCTCCGGCCCCTTGCCGTTCATCATCTTGAGCTGGTAGCGGCCGGTCGGCGCCTTGCCGACGGTGAGCACGCGGTGATTGAGCTGGATGTCGGCGTTGACCTCCGACTGCAGGCACTCGATCAGCTGCTCGTTGCCGTTCTGGATGGAGTAGAGGCCGATATAGCCGTCGACATCCATCAGATAGTTCTTGAGCGCGTTGAGCCCGTTGGTGTTGTGGCTTTCGGTCGCGATGTCGGAGCGCGCCATCACCTTGAAGAAACGCTTTGCGGTTTCGTCCTCGACCTCCTCGTCGAGCACCTGCTCGGCGGTCTTGTAGGCCCAGGGATTCTCGTTGTCGTGCGCGCCGACGCCCTCGTAATATTCGATCGGCGTCATCGCCTCGGCGCAGCGCTTGCGGAACGCCTCGATCGCCGCCGCGGTCTTGGCGCCGTATTTGCGGCGCATGCCTGCGACGTCGTTGAGGAGCTCGCCGCCGAACTGCACCTGCTCGGCGTCCATCGGAATGGTCTGAAGTCCGAAATGCTGGATCAGCTCGCGCAGCGGATCGGGACCGGTCATCGAGTAGTCGTAGATCTCGGCAACGCCGGCCTCGTACATCGCCGGCGCGGAATCGAATTTGCGCGTGACGATCTTGCCGCCGAGCCGGTCGGAGGCCTCGTAGATGGTGATGCGGCAGAGGTCGCCGAGCTTACGCTTCAGGTACCAGGCGCTCATCAGCCCGCCGGGGCCGCCGCCTACGATTGCGAGATCAAGCATATGCGTTCCGTGGTCTCCGGCCCTGCCCCCGTCACGGGACCACCGGTCTAACTTCCCTTAGCAGAAGCGCTTTTGCGCCTGAAGGAAAGATGAACAAAGGTTGATCCTGCACCGCAACAGGCAAACAAAGCAGCAAAAAGGCCGGCTTGCGCCGGCCTTTTCATTGTCCTCGGTATTCCTACGGATGAGCGATTATTCCGCAGGCGGCAGCGCAGGAAGCTCCGCTTCCGGCGCCGGCGACACGACGGCCGCCTGCTTCTCGCGCTCGTCCAGGATCAGCTTGTCGCGCTTCATCGCGACTTCGCGGATCTTGGCCATGGAGGCGCCGGTGCCCGCCGGAATCAGTCGGCCGACGATGACGTTCTCCTTGAGGCCTTCGAGCGGATCGACCTTGCCGTTGACCGCCGCTTCCGTGAGGACGCGGGTGGTCTCCTGGAACGAGGCCGCCGAGAAGAAGGAGCGGGTCTGAAGGCTCGCCTTGGTGATGCCGAGCAGAACCGGCGTTCCCGTAGCGATCTTCTTGCCCTCTTCCTTCGCCTTCTCGTTGAGCGCGTCGAACTCGATCTTGTCGACCTGCTCGCCGGAGATCATGTCCGTGTCGCCCTGGTCGGTGACTTCCACCTTCTGGAGCATCTGACGGACAATCACCTCGATGTGCTTGTCGTTGATGAGCACGCCCTGGAGCCGGTAGACCTCCTGGATCTCGTTGACCAGATAGGCCGCGAGCTCCTCGATGCCCTTGACCGCCAGGATGTCGTGCGGCGCCGGGTTGCCTTCCACGATGAAGTCGCCCTTTTCAACGACGTCGCCGTCCTGAAGGTGGATGTGCTTGCCCTTCGGGATCAGGTACTCGCGTGCCTCGTCGGTCTTGTCCATCGGCTCGATCGAGATGCGACGCTTGTTCTTGTAGTCGCGCCCGAACCGGATGGTGCCCGCGATTTCGGCGATGATCGCCGCATCCTTCGGACGCCGTGCCTCGAACAGTTCCGCCACCCGCGGCAGACCGCCGGTGATGTCACGCGTCTTGGCGCTTTCGGTCGAGACACGGGCGAGGATGTCGCCCGTATTGACCTTGGCTCCGACGTCGACCGAGAGAATGGCATCGACCGACAGCATGTAGCGGGCATCGCCGCCACGGGCGAGCTTGAGCACCTTGCCGTCCTTGCCCTTGACCACGATGGCCGGACGCAGGTCCGCGCCGCCGCGGGTCGAGCGCCAGTCGATGACCACGCGCTTGGCAATACCGGTGGCCTCGTCGAGCGTTTCCGAGATCGACTGCCCCTCGACCAGATCCTCGAAGCCGATGGTACCTTCGACTTCGGTGAGCAGCGGACGGGTGTAGGGATCCCACTCGACGATACGCTGGCCGCGCTTGACGGTGTCGCCCTCGTCGACATGCAGGCGCGAACCGTACTGGATACGGTGCGTTGCACGCTCGGTGCCGTCGGCATCGACGATCGCGATCACCATGTTGCGGACCATCGCGACCAGGTGACCTTCGCTGTTGCGGGCGATGGCCTTGTTCCGGATCACGATCTTGCCGTCGAAGTTGGATTCGACGAACGACTGCTCGTTGAGCTGCGCCGCACCACCGATGTGGAAGGTGCGCATGGTCAGCTGGGTGCCGGGCTCGCCGATCGACTGCGCCGCGATGACGCCGACGGCTTCACCGTGGTTGACAGGCGTGCCGCGGGCGAGGTCGCGGCCGTAGCACATGCCGCAGATGCCGTTGACGAGCTCGCAGGTCAGTGCCGAGCGGATCTTCACCTCTTGCACGCCACCCTGGTGGATGGCGTCCAGATGGCTCTCTTCCATCAGCGTACCGCGCTTGATGATCACCTTGCCCGAGCTGTCACGCACGTCTTCGCAGGCCGTACGTCCCAGGATGCGCGAGCCGAGCGAGGCAACCACGGTGCCGGCATCGACGATGGCGCGCATCTTGATGCCGAGCTTGGTGCCGCAGTCATTCTGCGTGATGATGCAGTCCTGCGCCACGTCGACGAGACGACGGGTCAGGTAGCCCGAGTTCGCGGTCTTCAACGCGGTGTCCGCGAGGCCCTTACGGGCGCCGTGGGTCGAGTTGAAGTACTCGAGCACCGAGAGGCCTTCCTTGAAGTTCGAGATGATCGGCGTCTCGATGATCTCACCCGACGGCTTGGCCATCAGGCCGCGCATGCCGGCGAGCTGGCGCATCTGGGCCGGCGAACCACGGGCACCGGAGTGAGCCATCATGTAGATCGAGTTGATGTCGGCATCCGCCCCGCTCGCCGTCTTCTTGGTCGAGGAGATCTCCTTCATCATCGCCTTGGCGATTTCTTCCGTGGCCTTCGACCAGGCGTCGACGACCTTGTTGTACTTCTCGCCATGGGTGATCAGACCGTCGTTGTACTGCTGCTCGAAATCCTTCGCCAGGGTACGGGTGGTGTCGACGATCTTCCACTTGGAGTTCGGCACGACCATGTCGTCCTTGCCGAACGAGATGCCGGCCTTGAACGCGTTGTAGAAGCCGAGCGCCATGATGCGGTCGCAGAAGATCACAGTCTCCTTCTGGCCGCAGTGACGGTAGACTTGGTCGATCACGCCCGAGATTTCGCGCTTGGTCATCAGCTTGTTGATGATCTCGTACGAAATCCGCGGGTTCTTCGGCAGCAGATTGCCGAGCATGACGCGACCCGCGGTGGTCTCGATCCAGCGCGTCGAGACCTTGCCGGTCTCGTCCATGCCCTGCCACCGATACTTGATCTTGGTGTGGAGGTGGATGACCTTCGCGTGCAGTGCGTGCTCGAGCTCGGCCATGTCGCCGAAGATCTTGCCCTCGCCGGGCAGGCCTTCGCGCATGATCGAGACGTAGTAGAGACCGAGCACGATGTCCTGCGACGGCACGATGATCGGCTGGCCGTTCGCCGGATGCAGGATGTTGTTGGTCGACATCATCAGCACGCGCGCTTCCAGCTGCGCCTCGAGCGACAGCGGAACGTGCACGGCCATCTGGTCGCCGTCGAAGTCGGCGTTGAACGCGGCGCAAACCAGCGGATGCAGCTGGATCGCCTTGCCCTCGATCAGCACGGGCTCGAACGCCTGGATGCCGAGACGATGCAGCGTCGGTGCGCGGTTGAGCAGCACCGGATGCTCGCGGATGACCTCGTCCAGGATGTCCCAGACCTCGGGCCGCTCCTTCTCGACCAGCTTCTTCGCCTGCTTCACGGTGGTGGACAGGCCCTTGGCGTCAAGCCGCGAGTAGATGAACGGCTTGAACAGCTCGAGCGCCATCTTCTTCGGCAGGCCGCACTGATGCAGGCGCAGCTCGGGACCGACCACGATCACCGAACGGCCCGAATAGTCGACGCGCTTGCCGAGCAGGTTCTGACGGAAGCGGCCCTGCTTGCCCTTGAGCATGTCGGCGAGCGACTTCAGCGGGCGCTTGTTGGCACCCGTGATGACGCGGCCGCGGCGGCCGTTGTCGAACAGCGCATCGACCGCTTCCTGAAGCATGCGCTTCTCGTTGCGGATGATGATGTCCGGCGCGCGCAGCTCCATCAGCCGCTTCAAGCGGTTGTTGCGGTTGATGACGCGGCGGTAGAGGTCGTTGAGGTCCGAGGTCGCGAAGCGGCCGCCGTCCAGCGGCACCAGCGGACGCAGGTCCGGCGGGATCACCGGAACCACGGTCATGATCATCCATTCCGGCTTGTTGCCGGAGTGGCGGAACGCTTCCACGATCTTCAGGCGCTTGGCGAGCTTCTTGTGCTTGATGTCGGAGTCGGTCTCCTGCATCTCGAGGCGCAAGGTGGCTTCGAGCTTCTCGAGGTCCATGCCCTTGAGCAGCTCGCGGATCGCTTCCGCGCCGATCATGGCGGTGAAGGAATCCTGGCCGTACTCGTCCTGCGCCTTCAGATACTCGTCTTCCGACAGCAGTTGACGGTCCTTGAGCGCGGTGAGGCCCGGCTCGAGCACGACGTAATATTCAAAGTAGAGGATCCGCTCGAGATCCTTCAGCGTCATGTCCAGCAGAAGGCCGATGCGCGAGGGCAGCGACTTCAGGAACCAGATGTGGGCGACGGGGGCCGCGAGCTCGATATGGCCCATGCGCTCGCGCCGGACGCGCGACAGCGTGACCTCGACCGAGCACTTCTCGCAGATGATGCCCTTGTACTTCATGCGCTTGTACTTGCCGCACAAGCACTCGTAGTCCTTGATCGGCCCGAAGATGCGGGCGCAGAACAGGCCGTCGCGCTCGGGCTTGAAGGTACGGTAGTTGATGGTCTCCGGCTTCTTGATCTCGCCGTAGGACCAGGACAGAATCTTCTCAGGAGACGCGATCGAAATCCGGATCTGGTCGAAGACCTGAGCCGGAGTCGTCGGGTTGAAGAGATTCATAATTTCTTGGTTCATCGTCTTCTCCTCGCGTGCCGGTCGCCTACGGCCGCAAATTCGAAAATCACTCAATCGGGGCGCCCTGCCCTCAAGGCCTCGGGAGGGGCGCCGATGCCCGGCCGTGAAGGCCGGGCATGAAAGGTCGTATTACTCGGCTGCTTCCGACGTCGGCGCCGGTCCCACCTTGGAGTTGTGCAGGTCGACGTTGAGGCCGAGCGAGCGCATTTCCTTGACCAGCACGTTGAACGATTCCGGAATACCGGCCTCGAACGTGTCGTCGCCGCGGACGATCGCCTCGTACACCTTGGTACGGCCGGCGACGTCGTCCGATTTCACCGTCAGCATCTCCTGGAGCGTGTACGCCGCGCCGTAAGCCTCGAGCGCCCACACCTCCATTTCGCCGAAGCGCTGACCGCCGAACTGCGCCTTGCCGCCCAGCGGCTGCTGGGTGACGAGCGAGTACGGACCGATCGAACGCGCGTGGATCTTGTCGTCCACGAGATGGTGCAGCTTGAGCATGTAGATGTAGCCCACCGTCACCTTGCGATCGAAGGCATCGCCGGTACGGCCGTCATAGACGGTCGACTGACCCGAAGCGTCGAGACCGGCAAGCTTCAGCATCTCCTCGATGTCGGCTTCCTTGGCGCCGTCGAACACCGGCGTCGCGATCGGCACGCCGCGGCTCAGATTGTGACCAAGCTCGATCAACTCGTTGTCGTTGAGCGACTTGATCGTCTCGTCCTCGCCGTAGACCTTCTTCAAGGTTTCCTTCAGCGGCTTGATGTCCTGCTTCGACAGATAGGCATCGACCGTCTGGCCGATACGCTTGCCGAGGCCGGCGCAAGCCCAGCCGAGATGGGTCTCGAGGATCTGTCCGACGTTCATGCGCGAGGGCACGCCGAGCGGATTGAGCACGATGTCGGCATGCGTACCGTCTTCGAGGAACGGCATGTCCTCGATCGGCACGATCTTCGACACCACGCCCTTGTTGCCGTGGCGGCCGGCCATCTTGTCGCCGGGCTGGATCTTGCGCTTCACCGCGACGAAGACCTTGACCATCTTCATCACGCCGGGCGGCAATTCGTCACCGCGCTGAAGCTTCTCGACCTTGTCGAGGAAGCGCTGTTCCAGCCCCTTCTTCGACTCGTCGTACTGCTTCCGCATGGCCTCGATCTCGGCCATCAGCTTGTCGTTCGGCGAAGCGAACAGCCACCACTGCGACTTCGGGTACTCCTCGAGCACCGCACGGGTGATCTTGGTGTCCTTCTTGAAGCCCTTCGGGCCCGCAATGCCCTGCCGTCCCTCGAGGAGCTCGGCAAGACGGTTGTAGACGTTGCGGTCCAGGATCGCCTGCTCGTCGTCGCGGTCCTTGGCCAGACGCTCGATCTCTTCCCGCTCGATCGCCAGCGCACGCTCGTCCTTGTCGACGCCGTGACGGTTGAACACGCGCACTTCCACGATCGTGCCCTGCACGCCCGGAGGCACGCGCAGCGAGGTGTCACGAACGTCGGAGGCCTTTTCGCCGAAGATGGCGCGCAGAAGCTTTTCTTCCGGCGTCATCGGGCTTTCGCCCTTCGGCGTGATCTTGCCGACCAGGATGTCGCCGGCGCGCACTTCCGCGCCGATGTAGACGATGCCGGCTTCGTCGAGGTTCTTCAGCGCTTCTTCCGAGACGTTCGGAATGTCGCGGGTGATTTCCTCGGGGCCGAGCTTGGTGTCGCGGGCCATCACCTCGAACTCCTCGATGTGGATCGAGGTGAAGACGTCTTCCTTCACGATCCGCTCGGAGAGCAGGATCGAGTCTTCGAAGTTGTAGCCGTTCCACGGCATGAACGCGACCAGCACGTTGCGGCCGAGCGCGAGCTCACCGAGATCGGTCGACGGACCGTCGGCGATGATGTCGCCCTTCTTGACGATGTCGCCGACCTTCACCAGCGGACGCTGGTTGATGCAGGTCGACTGGTTGGAGCGCTGGTACTTCATCAGACGGTAGATATCGACGCCCGACTTGGTCGGATCGAGATCTTCCGTGGCGCGGATGACGACGCGGGTCGCGTCGATCTGGTCGATCACGCCCGAACGGCGTGCCGCGATCGCGGCACCCGAGTCACGCGCAACCACGCCTTCCATGCCGGTGCCGACGAACGGCGCCTCGGCGCGAACCAGCGGCACCGCCTGGCGCTGCATGTTCGAGCCCATCAGCGCGCGGTTGGCGTCGTCGTTCTCGAGGAACGGGATCAGCGCCGCGGCGACCGAAACGAGCTGCTTCGGCGACACGTCCATGTAGTCGACCTTGTCCGGCGTCACCGGCAAGACTTCGCCGGCGTGACGGCAGACCACGAGATCTTCGGTGAAGCGGCCCTTCGGGTCGAGCGGCACGTTGGCCTGCGCGACCGTGTAGCGGCCCTCTTCCATCGCCGAGAGGTACACGACCTCGTCGGTGACGCGGCCGTCCTTGACCTTGCGGTACGGCGTCTCGACGAAGCCGTACTTGTTCACGCGCGCGAAGGTCGCGAGCGAGTTGATCAGGCCGATGTTCGGACCTTCCGGCGTCTCGATCGGGCAGATGCGGCCGTAATGCGTCGGATGCACGTCGCGCACCTCGAAGCCGGCGCGCTCGCGGGTCAGACCGCCCGGTCCAAGCGCCGAGAGGCGGCGCTTGTGTGTGATCTCCGACAGCGGGTTGGTCTGGTCCATGAACTGCGAGAGCTGCGAGGAGCCGAAGAACTCGCGCACGGCGGCAGCCGCCGGCTTCGCGTTGATCAGGTCCTGCGGCATGACCGTGTCGATGTCGACCGAGGACATGCGCTCCTTGATCGCGCGCTCCATGCGAAGCAGACCGATGCGGTACTGGTTCTCCATGAGCTCGCCGACCGAGCGCACACGGCGGTTGCCGAGATGGTCGATGTCGTCGATCTCGCCCTTGCCGTCGCGCAAATCCACCAGCGTCTTGATGACGGAGAGGATGTCTTCCTTGCGCAGCGTACGTTGCGTGTCGGGCGCATCGAGGTCGAGGCGCATGTTCATCTTGACGCGGCCGACCGCGGACAGGTCGTAGCGCTCGGCGTCGAAGAACAGCGACTGGAACATCGCCTGCGCCGAATCCAGCGTCGGCGGCTCGCCCGGACGCATCACGCGGTAGATGTCGAACAGCGCGTCCTCGCGCGTCATGTTCTTGTCGGCCGAGAGCGTGTTGCGGATGTAGGCGCCGACATTGACGTGGTCGATGTCGAGCAGCGGCAGTTCCTTGTAGCCCTGCTCGTTGAGGGCCTTCATCGACTTGTCGGTGATCTCTTCACCGGCTTCCGCGTGGATCTCGCCGGTCTTCGGGTTGACGAGGTCCTCGGCGAGATAGTTGCCGACGAGCTCCTCATCGGACAGCCGCAGCGCCTTCAGGCCCTTCTCCTGCATCTGACGCGCACCGCGCACGGTGAGCTTCTTGCCGGCCTCGAGCACGACCTTGCCGGTGTCGGCGTCGATCAGGTCGTTGATGGTCGAGTAGCCGCGGAAACGGTTGGCGTCGAACGGAACGCGCCAGCCTTCCTTGGTCCGCTTGTAGAGAATCTTCTTGTAGAACGTGGACAGGATCGCCTCGCCGTCGAGGCCGAGCGCGAACATCAGCGACGTCACCGGAATCTTGCGGCGACGGTCGATACGCGCATAGACGATGTCCTTGGCGTCGAACTCGATGTCGAGCCAGGAGCCGCGATACGGAATGACGCGGGCGGCAAACAGCAGCTTGCCCGAGGAATGGGTCTTGCCCTTGTCGTGGTCGAAGAACACGCCGGGCGAACGGTGCATCTGCGAGACGATGACGCGCTCGGTGCCGTTGACGATGAAGGTGCCGTTCATCGTCATGAGCGGAATGTCGCCCATGTAGACGTCCTGCTCCTTGATGTCCTTCACCGACTTCGCGCCGGTTTCCTCGTCGATGTCGAACACGATGAGGCGCAGCGTCACCTTGAGGGGGGCCGCGAAGGTCATGCCGCGCTGGCGGCACTCGTCAACGTCGTATTTCGGCTGCTCGAACTCGTAGCGGACGAATTCCAGCATCGAGGTGCCCGAGAAGTCGGAGATCGGGAACACCGAGCGGAACACCGCCTGCAGGCCCTCGTCGAGACGCCCGCCCGCGGGTTCGTCGACCATCAGGAACTGGTCATAGGACGCCTTCTGAACCTCGATGAGGTTCGGCATCTCGGCGACTTCCTTGATGTGTCCGAAGAACTTGCGAACGCGTTTGCGACCGGTGAATGTCTGCTGCGCCATCGTGGCCTCTCATTTCGTCGCCCGCTCTGGGCGCGCCGTCCAGGACGCGGCTGCCGCCGCTCCCCGGGTTGAATTTTTCGAACCCGTTTCGGGGACTAAAAATCCAGTTTCAGGCCGTCATGTCCTGAATCTGTTCTTCAGACCTTCAAAACGCAAAACGACGCGCGGGGCGCATAGGCACGCCCGCCCGTCACAACGATTGTCTTCACGGACTGCAAAAGCCCGAAATAGCCTGCTCTCCCAACGGCTTACAGGGAAATCCGGCATCCCTGCCCACCGCGCTTTCGTGCTGCCGAACCGATATGGGGCGACAGTAGTGGAGATTCGAGGGGTTGACCCTCAAATCCCCACACTTTTTCGTGTTCGGCCTGCGTCGGGATGTTCCATCGCACGCCTTTTGCATGTTGCCCACCCCGTGATGGGTGGACCGAGACCCCGGTCTCGCTGATGTTCGCCCGGGGTCTTGCGCCAGTAAGCGTTGCTTACTTGAGCTCGACCTTCGCGCCAGCCTTCTCGAGCTGGACCTTGAGCTTCTCGGCCTCGTCCTTGTTCACGCCTTCCTTGACAGGCTTCGGCGCGCCCTCGACGAGGTCCTTTGCTTCCTTCAGGCCCAGGCCGGTGATGGCGCGGACTTCCTTGATGACCTCGATCTTCTTCTCGCCGGCGGCGGCGAGAACGACCGTGAACTCGGTCTTCTCTTCGGCCGGAGCGGCGGCAGCGCCACCACCAGCCGGGCCGGCCACGGCGACAGCCGCGGCAGCCGAAACGCCCCACTTCTCTTCGAGGAGCTTCGCGAGTTCGGCAGCTTCGAGCACGGTGAGGCTCGAGAGGTCGTCAACGATCTTCTGCAAGTCAGCCATTGTTCAGTTTCCTTGAGTGTATGTCTGGTTCGGGTTTGAGTTTTGCGAAGGGCGTCAGGCCGCTTCGCCCTTTGAGGCAT
This sequence comes from Bradyrhizobium sp. Unk1, assembly GCF_059512345.1. Classification (NCBI taxonomy): domain Bacteria; kingdom Pseudomonadati; phylum Pseudomonadota; class Alphaproteobacteria; order Hyphomicrobiales; family Nitrobacteraceae; genus Bradyrhizobium; species Bradyrhizobium sp. Unk1. The sequence continues at coordinate 30,215 of NZ_JCAMOP010000006.1, read as the reverse complement.
GAGCCTGGATGACGCGCGCGAGCTTGCCCGCGGGCGCATTGGCGAGCTGAGCGATCTTGGTCGCCGGGGCCACAAGCAGGCCGACGATCTTGGCGCGCAGTTCATCAAGCGACGGCAGCGAGGCAAGCGCCTTCACGCTGTCGACATTCAGGACGGTCTTCCCCATCGAGCCGCCAATGATGACGAACTTTTCGTTCGCCTTGGCGAATTCGACGGCGACCTTTGGCGCCGCTACCGGATCGTTCGAAGTGGCGATCACGGTCGGTCCCTTCAGCATGGGGCCGATGGCAACGACGTCAGTGCCTTCAAGAGCAATTTTGGCGAGACGGTTCTTCGAGACCTTCACCGAGGCGCCAGCCTGCTTCATCTGCATACGCAGCTTCTGCATCTGGGCAACGGTCAGGCCGGAATATTGAGCAACGACCGCGACGCTCGTGGTCTTGAAGACCCCATTGAGCTGTTCGACCGCTTCCTTTTTTGCCGCTCGTTCCACAGCAAGCTCTTTCCGGTTGGCGGTCATCGCGAGAAGCGGGACCGCCGGGTTGCACCCATCGTCCCACCCAAAACCTGAACCTCGGGGCCAAAACCCCTGGGACACGCGCCGGGCGAGACGACAATTCAAAGCCTGCCCTCCGGGAGCCCTTAAGGCCCACGGCGTGTCGAGGTCCGAACCAGACCCGTTTCGCGAACCAGCCGTTAAAGCTGGGTGCGAAGTGAAATCCGGTCTTCACCCGTCTATGCAGGCCATGCGATTAAGCCGTTGAGAAATCGAAATTTCCCGCGGGCGCCTGCAGTCTTGGACAGGACAAGGTCAGCCGGCGAACCGCCCGACCCCTGCCCGCACTCCACCAACCGACGGGTTTTCCTTCCTTTTCGGGCAAATCCTCACGGACGTCCTGAAAAGGAATGATCTCCTGTCTTGTCGGGTTTTCGGAATGCGTGCACGAACGCGCCAGCCGAGGCCGGCACGTCCGGAAGCGGTTCTTTAACCGCTCGGAGCCCGCTTGCCAAGAGCAAAATTCACACCAGTTCCAATCCACTGGCGGCGGGGCTTGAGACGCCCCGACAAGGGCCGATTCAGGCCGATTTGACCCGGTATGGCAGCGGCTCGCCCGCGAAGAATGCCGTCAGGTTCGCCAGCACGCAGTTCTGCATGGCGACGTGCGATTCGAGGGTGTGGCCGCCGATATGCGGGGCGAACACGACATTTGGGAGCTCCGTCAGCGCGTCGGGGGCGTGCGGTTCCCTCTCGTAGACGTCGAGGCCGGCGCCGGCGATGGTCTTGTCGGAGAGCGCCGCGACCAGCGCCCTCTCGTCGATGACAGAGCCGCGGGAGATATTGACGACGTAGCCGTGCTCCCCGAGTCGCCCGAGGATATCGGCGTTGACGACGTGCTGGGTCTCGGCCCCTGCCCGGACCGCGATCATCAGCACGCTGCACCAGTCGGCGAGCGCCTCCAGCGTCGGGAAATATTGATAGGGCAGATCGTATTTGCTGCGGCTGAAATAGCCGACCTCGCTCTCGAAGGCGGCGCAGCGCGCCGCGATCTTGCGGCCGATCTCGCCCATGCCGTAGACGCCGATGCGGCGGCCGGGCATGCCCGCTTGCGGGCGCATCATCGGCGACTGCTTCGAGCCCGCCCAATCGCCGCTGCGGACATATTGGTCGGCGACCAGGATCCGCCGCGTCGTCGCCAGCATCAGGGTCATCGCGATATCGGCAACCGAGGCCGCATTGGCGCCGGGGCTGTGGCCGACCGCGATGTTGCGCGCGGCGGCCGCCGTCAGGTCGACGCCGTCATAACCGGTGCCGTAGCAGACGATGGCGCCCAGTTTTGGGAACAGGTCCATCGTGTCCGCCCCAAGCGGCGAGCCGCCGGCGGTGAGCATCGCGCGGATGCCGCCGAGCTCATCGGCCGAAAACACCTCAAGCGCCGGCTTGCCGCCGGTGTCGAGCAGTTCGAACCGCTCCGCGAAACGCGCCATCATCGTCTTCGGGAAGCGCGAGTAGATCAGGACCTTGTCAGCCATTTTTTCTTGTTTCCCGGTTCTTGTTTCCGATGAACGCCACAAACGACGAGGGGCGGAATCGGTTGCCCAATTCCGCCCCTCGCCTCATGCAATTTCCAAACCTCAGCCGAGGCAAGCCTTAGCCGAGAATCGTGCCCGGCTCGACCTTCACGCCCGGGCCCATCGTCGAGGACACCGCAACGCGCTGGATGTAGGTGCCCTTGGAGCCAGCCGGCTTCGCCTTCGAGACAGCATCGGCCAGAGCCTTGATGTTCTCGACCAGCTTCTCCTCGGAGAACGAGGCCTTGCCGACGCCGGCCTGCAAAATGCCGGCCTTCTCGACGCGGAACTCGACCGAGCCGCCCTTGGCACCCTTCACCGCACCGGTGACGTCCATGGTCACGGTGCCGATCTTCGGGTTCGGCATCAGGCCGCGCGGGCCGAGCACCTTACCGAGACGGCCGACCAGCGGCATCATGTCGGGGGTGGCGATGCAGCGGTCGAAATCGATCGAGCCGTTCTGCACCTTCTCGACCAGGTCTTCGGCACCGACGACGTCGGCGCCCGCAGCCTTGGCCTCATCGGCCTTGGCGCCGCGGGCGAACACGCCGACGCGGAGCGTACGGCCAGTGCCGTTCGGCAGGGTCACGACGCCGCGGACCATCTGGTCGGCGTGACGCGGATCGACGCCGAGATTGATCGCGACCTCAATGGTCTCGTCGAACTTCGCCTTGGCGCGTTCCTTGACCATCTTGATGGCGTCCGCGAGCGGGTAAAGCTTTTCGCGGTCAACACCTTCGCGGGCTTTGTTCAAACGCTTTCCGATTGCCATGACCGCTTACCCCGCCACTTCCAGACCCATCGAACGGGCAGAGCCCTCGACCATCTTCATGGCCGACTCGATGGAATCGCAATTGAGATCCTTCATCTTCTTCTCGGCGATCTCGCGCACCTGCGCTTTGGTCACCTTGCCGGCCTTGTCACGTCCCGGCGCCTTCGAGCCGGACTGGATCTTGGCGGCCTGCTTCAGGAAGAAGGACATCGGGGGCGTCTTCATCTCGAACGTGAACGAACGATCGGCGTAGATCGTGATCACGACGGGAATCGGGGTGTTCTTCTCTTCCTTCTGGGTCTGGGCGTTGAACGCCTTGCAGAACTCCATGATGTTGAGACCGCGCTGACCAAGCGCGGGACCGATCGGGGGCGAAGGATTCGCCGCACCGGCCGGGACCTGAAGCTTCAGGTATCCGGTCACTTTCTTTGCCATGTATCACTCCTGTTGTGCCGGCAGGGCCGGCGGTTTCAGGTTCGTGGTCTGGGTCGGATGCGGCTGGCAACCGCCCTCTCCCTCCCACGGCCTCTTGCTAGCGTGAAACCGAAGCCTCACGCCTCGTCCGATCAGACCTTCTCGACCTGACCGAATTCCAGTTCGACCGGCGTGGCGCGGCCGAAGATCGACACCGCGACCTTCACGCGCGAGCGCGCCTCGTCGATTTCCTCGACCACACCCGAGAACGAGGCGAACGGACCATCGGCCACGCGCACGTTCTCGCCGATCTCGAACGACACCGACGCCTTCGGCCGTTCCACGCCCTCCTGCACCTGGTGCAGGATGCGCATGGCCTCGGCTTCCGAGATCGGCATCGGCTTGTTCTCGGCGCCGAGGAAGCCCGTGACCTTCGGGGTGTTCTTGATCAGATGAAACGCCTCGTCGGTCAGCTTCATCTTCACCAGCACGTAGCCCGGGAAGAACTTGCGCTCGGCGTCGATCTTGCGGCCGCGGCGCACTTCCGTGACCTTCTCGGTCGGAACCAGCACCAGCTCGAACAGCTCCTCGAGCCCGCGCTGCTTGGCCTGCTCGCGGATCGATTCGGCGACCTTCTTCTCGAAGTTCGAGTAGGCGTGGACGATGTACCAGCGCTTGTCGGTCGATTGGGTTGCAGCGGCTGTTGCCATCAGTGAATGCCCAAAAGGAAGGTGATGAGGTAACGGATGATCTGGTCGGCGGCGAAGAAGAAGATCGAGGCCACGGCGACCATCACGAACACCATGATGGTGGTGATCGTGGTCTCACGACGGGTCGGCCAGGTGACCTTGGCGGTCTCCGAGCGCACTTCCTGCAAGAACTTGAACGGGCTGACTGCCATCGTTTGATGTCCAACGTCCGTCGACAGACGCGAATGAATTTCAGGGATCCGAACAGCCGCCGTTGGCCCAGCCCTCTGTCTCGAAGGATGAGCCGGGAAACCGGGCTCGATTGTTCGGGGATTTAAAGCCGCGCCGGAAATCCGCGTTTAACGGGCCGGCTGCGAGTGCGGGGTAGATACTGCGGATGGGGCCAAAGGTCAAGGTGTGGGCTGCCCGGGACACGCGCGGCCGAGGCCAGCGGACCCGATCCGGATCAAGGGCTTACCCGGCCCGCATGATCCACGGTCCGAGCTTGTCGGCCCGACGCCGTCCTGCCTGTCGATCCTGATTGTCTGGGATTAGCTGGCAGGAGTGGCAGGGCTCGAACCTGCGACCCCCGGTTTTGGAGACCGGTGCTCTACCAATTGAGCTACACTCCTACGGACCCTGCGTCGCCGCGGATCAGGGCCGCTTTCAAGCACAGGGGACGGCCGGATTGCAAGGACGGATTGCAAGGGTGAAGCGCGCTGGCCTCGCTTGTTTAAGCCGCGCCATCTGGGCAACAGTTCACTCCCGATAATAAAGAGCAACCGGGAGTGCCCATGACTGCCACAGCCGCCGCCCAAGCCGCCACCGCGCCGAAAACCCCGCCTTTGCCCGAGGCAAGGCCGGAAACGCTGGGTCTGTCGCGCCCTCGCCTCCAGGCGATGTCGGATGCCTTCAAGCGCGAGATCGACAAGGGAACCATTCCCGGGGTGACCGTGCTGGTGGCCCGGCGCGGCCAGGTCGGCTGGTTCGAGGCGCTCGGCAAGCAGAGCCCGGCCGGACCTGCGCCGATGGCGCTTGATTCGATCTTCCGGATCTTCTCGATGACCAAGCCGATCGTGTCGGTCGGCATCATGGCGCTGGTCGAGGATGGCCATTTGCTGCTCGCCGACCCCGTCGCCAAGTTCATTCCGGAGTTCGCGGACCAGAAGGTCGGCGTCGTCAGCGGCGACAAGCTGGAACTGGTTCCGCCGAAGCGGCCGATGACGGTGCAGGACCTGCTCCGCCACACCTCTGGTCTAACTTATGAGCACCAGGGCGACAGCCCCGTGCACAAGCTCTACCAGGAGTCCCGCGTCCGCAGCCGCAAGATCACCAATGCCGAGCATGCCGCGCTGGTGGCGAGCTTCCCGCTTCTCTGCCACCCCGGCGACGAGTTCAACTACAGCCGCTCCACTGACATCCTCGGCCGTATCATTGAGGTCGTCAGCGGCAAATCGCTCGGCGCGTTCCTCACCGGGCGCATCCTCGCGCCGTTGCAGATGACTGAAACCGCCTTCTCCACCAGCGAAGCCAATGCCAACAGGCTCGCTCAGCCGTTCGAAGCCGATCCCTGGACCGGCGACAAGGTCGCGCTGTTCAACATGCTCGAGCAGCCGGTGATGGAGTCCGGCGGCGGCGGCCTGGTCTCGACCACGACAGACTATGCCCGCTTCGCGCTGATGCTGCGCAACGGCGGCACGCTCGACGGCAACAGGATCATCGGCCGCAAGACGCTGGAGCTGATGGCATCCGATCACCTCGGGCCGCACGTCGTGACCAACGGCACATTGCTGTCGCCGGGCCACGGCTTCGGCCTCGGCTTCGCCGTGCGCCGCGAGGCCGGCATCGCGCCGTTCCCCGGCAGCGTCGGCCAGTATTTCTGGAGCGGCATTGCCGGGACGTTCTTCTGGATCGACCCGAAGGAGGATTTGTTCGTCGTGTTTATGTCGCAGGGCCCGGGGCAGCGCGACCACACGCGGACGCTGGTGCGGGATCTGGTTTACGCGGCGGTGGATTGAGGTAGCGGCGGTTAAGCTAGTTAGTCGCGACGCCGCAACTCCACAATCGCTGTCATGCCCCGGCTTGACCGGGGCATCCAGTACGCCGCGGCGGATGTTGCGAGAGCGAGCACTCTATTGCCGGTCTCTGGAATACTGGATCGCCCGCCTTCGCGGGCGATGACACCAATGTTGGGGTGGGCTGCTTGCCCCTTCCTGCAAGCGCATCAACTGATCGTCGCGCCGCCGTCGATCACCATGGTCTGGCCGGTCATGAAGTCGCCGGCCTTCGATCCCAGGAACACGGCGGCGCCGGCGATCTCGTCGGGGATGCCGATGCGGAGCAGCGGCGAGCGCGAGGTCGAGGCCTTCAAATTCTCTGGATTGTCCCACAGTGCCTTGGCAAAATCGGTCTTGATCAGGCCGGGCGCGATGCAGTTCACGCGGATGTTGTGCTTGCCGTACTCGCAGGCGAGGTTGCGCGCGAGCTGCATGTCGGCGGCCTTGGAAATCGCGTAGGCGCCGAGGATGGTCGAGCCTTTGAGGCCGCCGATCGAGGAGACGATGATGATCGAGCCGTCCTTGCGCTCGATCATCTGCGGCACCACCATCGAGATCAGCCAGTTGTTGGCGACGATGTTGTTGTCGAGAATCTTCCTGAACTGATCGTCGGAGATGCCGGCGAGCGGACCGTAATACGGGTTCGACGCGGCGTTGCAGACCAGCACGTCGATCTTGCCGAAGGCGCGGTTGCTCTCGTCGATGAGGTTTTGCAGATTTTCCTTCGACGAGATGTTGGCGGCGATCGCAACCGCCGTGCCCTTGCCGAACTTGTCGTTGATGCCCTTCGCAACCTCATCGCAGACGTCGGCCTTGCGCGAGGAGATCACGACCTTGGCGCCGTGCTCGGCCATGCGCTCGGCGATCGCAAGCCCGATGCCGCGCGTCGATCCCGTGATGACGGCGACTTTCCCCTTCATGTCGAACAAGGTCATGTTTCTCTCCCAGAGTGCGTTTTGATTGGCTTGAAGCTTACGCCGCGACCGCACGAGCGGACAATGGCGTCAGGCGAGCTTCTTGACTTCCGGCCCCGCCAACTGATGCATCTCGGCGTGCGCGTCATCCGCGATCCACGGCTGCTGGTTGACCATCGGCAAACGCCAGACCGAGCGCTCCGGGCTCGAGAAATAATCGAGCCGCGTGATCGACACATTGTCGATGTCGAACGACAGCGCCCGCTCCACCTGGCCGTCGAGCGCGAGGCCGATCGCCGCCTTGATGGTGCCGCCATGCGCGACCGCGATCACGTCCTGCCCGGCCGCCTCGTTGTTGATCCGCTCAACGGTACGGCGCGTGCGGTTGTAGAGATCCATAAAACTTTCGCCGCCGGGCGCGGGCTCGTTGATGTCGGCGAACCAGCTCGATCCGACGGGGCGGCTCGCGACGAACTGGGCGCGGTTCATGCCCTGCCAGCGACCGAGATTCTGTTCGGCGAGATCCGCTTCCCATTTCATCGACGCAGGCTTCGGGTAACCGGCCGCCCAGATCGCTTCCGCGGTCTGGTGGGTGCGCATCAGATTGCTCGAATACCAGACCGCCTTGCGTGGCAGCACCTTGGCAACAGCATTGAAGACGTAGGTGTCGCTGGTGTCGCAGGCGAGATCGCTCTGGCCGTAAATGTTGCCGCCATCGTTGCGCACCGGCGCGTGACGGACCCACCACCACCGTGTCGTGACCACATTGGGCTTTTCTGCGGCTGCCATCGAAACCCTTCCATCCCGTTTGATGTCGCTGTACGTCAGGTGTGAACGTGTCTCAAGACACTTTACTGTTTCAAATTCTGTTTGAAATTCCGTCGCGCGGCAAGCGTCGCGCAGCATACCAAAGGGAGAAACGCATGGGCCGTCTGCAAGGCAAATCCGTCATCATCACCGGCGCCGGCAGCGGCATCGGCCGCGCCGCCGCACTCCTCTTCACCAGGGAAGGCGCCAAGCTGATAGCGGTCGACCGCACCGAGGCGGTGAAGGAGACCGTCGAGGAGGTGAAGAAGGCCGGCGGTGTCGCGGAAGCTATGATCGCGGACGCGGGCTCCGAAAAGGACGTCATGGCCGTCATCGACAAGGCGGTGAAGACGCAGGGCCGGCTCGACGTGATCTGGGCCAACGCCGGTGTCTCCGGCGGGCTCGTGCCGCTCGGCGAGCAGACCGTGGAACAGTGGCAGGAGGTCTTGCGCATCAACCTGATCGGCCCGTTCCTCGCGGTGAAACATGCGATGCCGCACATGGTGAAGCAGCAGTCCGGCGCGATCGTGCTCACGGCGTCCGTCGCGGGCCTCAAGGCCGGCGCCAGCGGACATCCTTATGCGGCGAGCAAGGCCGGCGTGATCAGCCTGGTCCAGACCACGGCGTATTCGCTGACCGGCACCGGCGTGCGCATCAACGCGGTGTGTCCGGGCCTGATCGAGACCGGCATGACCAAACCGATCTTCGACCGCGCCAAGGAGCGCGGCACCCAGGACAAGATCGGCCAGCTCAATCCGCTGAAGCGCCCCGGCCAGCCGCACGAGCTCGCGGCGATGGGGCTGTTCCTGGCCAGCGACGAGGCGTCGTATGTGAACGGCCAGGCGTTCCCGGTGGACGGTGGTTTGACGGCGTCGATGCCGTATACGGGCAAGCCGGTCTGACATCCGCGCTCTCTCGCGTCCCGGACGCGCTGCAATGCCTCTTGGCGTTGCTGCGCAGCGCCGGGACCCAGCAGACCGCGCACTCGCTGATACATGGGCCCCGGCTCTGCAGCGCATCACTTCGTGCTGCGATGCGTCCGGGGCACGAGACCGTTGTTGAATGGCTGACATGGGCTTGCATCCTCGCGGCGCGTTTCGCCCGAGCTTTGCTTCGTCGCCTCACCCCCTCATGAAAGAGGGCGCAGGGAAGACCGGGAGACGGTTGGCTCCCATGGACCGCCATGCCAAGAGCAGATTGCGCTACAATGCACAGCGGGTAACAGGGCAACCGGAGCATCCCGGCCTTCCCTGCGCAGGGGAGAAGAATGGACAAACAATTTGAGAAAAATCAATGCGATGCGGTTGTTGTGTTCACATCTGTGTCGCGATCCGCCATTGCGCTATAACCGTAGTCTTACGGACCGCGTTAACCACGACACCACCGCATGGTCCGCTCGGCCAGCACAATCGGGAAAGCCGCCATGCTGGTAGCTCGGACCAGGTGCGGGACCGAAGCGCAAAGCCGACATGATCACATACGGCCAGTCCGAATTGGTGCTCGCGTTTCCCGGCCACGCCGGCACCGCCGATATGATCGACAAGGCCGAACGCGCCGGCATCGAAATCGTCAGGGTCGCCTGAGTTCTGGGGTGCGACGTGCGGACCTTGCAGCACAGAACAACACACAGCATTATTGGCGATCATGAAACCAAGCGTCGCTACCCGGCTATCGCCCACCGTCTATGAGAAGCTCGTCGCTGCCGCGTCCGCCAACGGCAGATCGATCAGCGCCGAGCTGGAAAAGAGAATCGAGCAGTCGTTCGAGGCTGGCCAGCCAGACGCTCAGCCGATCGAGCGGCTGGAGACAATGGAGGCGCGACTGGCGAGAGCGAAAGACCCTACCTCTTAGTGCAGCAAATCGCTGGCTGCCACACGGTTGATCGTGGCTAGGCGCTACTCGGTGCTTGCAGCGAAATCTACGTCGGACAATTAGTTATCTCAGTTTTCCGAGCCACAGCGCAGCGAGCGCCGAGCGATTGCGCACGCCAAACTTGGCGTAGATCGACTTGACGTGGAAGTGCGTGGTGTTCGGACTTTGGTCGAGCCTCAGCGCGATCTGCTTTTCTGTATTACCGTCGAGCAGGGCGAGCAACACCCTGCGTTCAGCAGGTGAGAGGGGCGCGTTGGCGATGAGCAGACCGTGGCTGAGCAGTTGCTGACGGTGAAACCATCCCAATCCGCGCATCACGAAGCCCAGACGCTGGCCGTCCTGCGCCGAGAAGCGGGGTGTCTGCGCATCGCGAAATACGAACAGGCGAACCCTCACGTCGTCATTGAGCGCAATGCGCACGGAAATGCTGTCGACGAAGCCGACGTCCAGATAGTGCCGCCGATAGTGCTCGCCATCGAACCATTCCGGCGGCAGCGCTTCGAAGAGCAGGCGAATGCGGAACGGCTCATCTCCCGACATGGAAAGGATCTGAGACAGGTCGACGTTATCGGACCAGAGCGTATCGAACTGCTTCTGCACAGATGCTGCCACCGCCGGTATCGGGTGCAGCAGCCGGACGAGGCGAGGACGCCAGCCGAGCAAGGGATCGGCCCGCCGCGGCGAAGGCAATCGCACGAGTACACCCCATAGCACATTGCGTGCCGACAACATGGTACACAATGCGGCCATCAGGTGGGTCAGTGCGGCGTCGCCGTCGCCGACGGAGAACTCGGCCAGCTGATCCCAGAGCGCGTAAACTTCTTGATTTTGCGGATCGGTGGGATCCGTGGAGAGATGCATGTCATTCCCAAAGTGTGTGCAGATCGCCGACCTAAGCGGGCATACATAAACGACAGCAAACCACCTTTCTAGGTAGTTTTCAGACTCATCAAGTGGCGCGACATTCGGCGCGGGTGCTGGGAAGATGGGTCTTCTCACCGTAACTATTTTGGGAGATCAACGATGCGCACAGCAACGGGCGGGCGCCGGCTTGGGAGGCTCGGCGCTGGCGGGAGGTCGAGGCGATGGCTTCCCGGCATTTTCATCGCTCTGTCATGCGCAGTTCTGATTGCACTCGCGGCTGTCGCGCAGCAGCCACCGGCGAAGGTGTCGATCCGCCCGACCGGTCCGCTGCCGAGCGTCAACGTTCCCTGATCAGGCGTTTTCAGCGTATTCCCTTTGTTTTGAAATTCTATTCGCATTGGACATTTCATGATCCAGACCGCCTGCGATCAGGCATTTTTGCTCATCGTGATTTCAGTCTGCCTTAGTGCGGGTTTCGTCTGGGCTTTTTGGGAGATCGAAGAAGCTCACAGACATCGACAGCAGCGGCGCGATCTCGTGCGAAACGCACGACGCTCGATAGCATCGGGCCAATAGCCCTCCTTGGACCGTCTGCTGACGTGCTTCGGCATAATGCGCAATATGCAGCCGCATCGCAGCGGGAAGAATGGCAACTCAGCGCAATTGCTACATCCGACTCTCGTCTAAGGAGATGAACTGACGGCGTGTTGTAACAACGCCAGTCCCGAACCGGTGATTTGATACCATCAATGACTGCTGCCCCTGATCCTTCTAAAACCGCCATGCAATATCTGATATGGGCCATAGAGCACATCGAGAAAGCCGGCAACCAGGCGGCTGTGCGCCACGCGCGCAACGCTTTGAACGCGCTGCGCCGGGGCAGCGGATCACCTCACATCAAAAAACACGAGCCCTAACCGAGGGGTTGGCTGCAAACGCTTTGCGTCAACGCACCGAGAGCGTCAGGCACGCCTCTGCAACCTTGCAGAATGACGGCCGGGAAAATTGGGAATCTCAACGCCTCAGAACGAAGAGATCAGCTTGATCGCCAACAGGGTCGTAAACGCGCCAAGGGCGATGACAGCGATTTTGAAATGAAGATTACTATCCAAGCCCATTTGCCCTCACCCACACAGCGCCCTCGGCTACTCGCCCTCGCAGACCGGAAGAACCCGGTGGCTCTGGAGGAGACCACCGGGCCGACCCGCCGTCCGTTCCAATGGCTGTAGGCTGAATACTTGGCGCTGACGCGTCTGTTCGAATCCCGACAGATCGCCCCGGTTTGGTCGGACGTGTGGCTCGCAGGCCGCGTCACTGAGTGCAAGGCGCTCACCGCGCGGGGCCCTTGCGGCGGTGGCTCTTTTGGAACCGGCGACACGCGCGTGGTCAGGGTCGGCTTCCTCTCTAAGTAAGGCGCGTGCCTGCCTTCTGTCGTCGAGCATCGTGTCGGCGTAAGCCGCCTGTCTCTCGTTCAAGTTCAACCGGAGCTGTTCGCCCCAGATCATTCCTCCGGTGGAAGGGGGCGCGAGGCAAGCCAATGAGACACATTACCCGTCATTTCGGTCTCTCTGGCCTTTTTCAACAAAGCTTCTCGCTCGGCGCCGGGCGGCAATGCCATAGCGCGCTCTCGCAGCAATTTCGCCCCCACCGCAAGCCGCTCCTCTAGGCTTACGGTTTGCTTGAAACGACGTCGCTTGCCGCTCATGCAATCCTCCTGAAGACAAGGGGCCCCGACGAAACGGCATCGGCGGCGAGGGCCTTGCCGGGGCCAGTCAGTGCTGCCAAGCGTGACGTTGGCGACGAAGAAACGCGATGGATTTCATTGGGTTCCAGTCATAGCCAAAGGTCGCATATAACACCTCAGACGGGCCACCTCTCGGCGCTGCGGCAGACAAATGACCTGACCGACGACGGCCTTGACTCAGGATCGCGAGAGCGGCGGCTGGCAAGCGCGATCATTCACACACACTGAGCGCCCGAGGCTGGGGCTCAGATCGTTTTCGAGGATTGCTGGGGCCCTTAGTCGAACCACGCGACCGGTTGTGATGTCGGGTATTGTCAGTAGAGCGGATGTGAAGCGGCGCTCGCTTCAACTGCCCTTGTGAACCGAAACGGTCGTTTTGATTTAAATCAACACCAGCCAACTGGCATCTCCTTTCTTGTTTGACTGATGAGGCAGTCAGAGCAGAAGAGATTCAACCTCACGCCTGCGGTTCGTCGTGCGATGATCGCGACTAATGACCAGAAAGTATTTCGCACTTATGGGCCGAGCGGTAGCGCGTTGAAGTGCGAGCGCAATGGCGTCTCGCCGCGCATGCTCTGGAAACTACTCGCGAACGAATTGATAGAGGACGAGCCACAGACGGCGCTCACGACGGCTGTACCCGCAACCATCCGCATGCGCCTGAGTAAGGTTGCGCTGGACATATTAAAAGCGAGCTTAGACGGGAAAGCGTGAGGCGATTATCGCAGGTGACTTCGACGTGCGACGTGGCGTGATGAGGCCGGCCCCAACTGAGCGGCGGTCTTACTGATCTCGCTGGTCATTCCCGTGCTCGCGGACGACCTCTAGGGTCTCACCGCGCATCACTCGCTCGACTTCGTCGGCAAGTCGGTTGAGGTGTTCGTAAAGGCGGTTGAATACGTCGCGCTTTGCTGGGTCCGTCGCCAAGTCGCGGATCAGCGCGGCCTCTGCGGCATCGGTGCGCTGCTTTTCGATGGATGGTCGTTGAGCTAAGGCCGGAGCGCAACCAGTGTTCTCATCACCTTGCCAGCCATATGCGGTGCGGTGATGAACCTAGTCCGCGGCTATGTTGGATCAGGACCCTGCGCTATCAATGTAGAAGCCGCGCTGGAGCCGGGTCCATTGAGTCGTCAGCGAAACTCCGAAATCGTCTCCGCCAATATCCGTCACGGTAGAGTCGCAGGTCTGGCGTGCCCGAAGCGCAGTGCCACGTCGCGACAAATACTGGAGATATATTCTCACAGTGAGCGTGCTGCGAAATTTGGTAGAGAGCGAGGCCCGGTTCCACTGTGTACGTAGCGACGAGAAATTCGTCGGTAGCGAAGCAGCGGGTGGCTCTATCGTCCTCTTCGACGTGTCGGCCGTACTGCCGGAGCAGGTTGTCGGTGAGCCTAATAAGCTCCGTGACGGCTTCCCGATCGAGCGCCATCCTGCTAGCAGAGCGTCGTCTAACCAGCCTTCTTGATCGCTCGATCACTGTGGACTTGGCGTAGCCCAACAGGCCCGCGACCTGACGCGCGACGTGCTTTGTTCCCCGCACTCAAGCCTCCCCGCCAGTGATGACAAGACGCGCTACGACGTGGAACTGTTTCGTGGTTTCATCAAACCCGCTGCATCTAAAGGTAGTATACTATTTTTGGTAGCTCGCCTCCTTGACGCGTCCCGCTCGTTGAAAATACCACTCCAGGAGGTGCGTAGAACATTGTCCCTGAGGACAATGCCTGGATAAGGCCCCGCGGGGCAGCTTAGAAGACATTAGCCGCCCGGAGGCTATTCGCAGGCTGGTGGATTCAAGCCTTGAGAGCGGAAAGAAGGGCGCAGGCATTAGGATCAGTAAGAGCCCGCCATGACGAGCTGATCGGAGAATGACCGCGAACAGACTCTGGAGCAGCCTAAGGTATTCGCGCGAGCGACGTCAGCTCTTGAGGGTACAACGGACGTGCCGTGCCAGGCAGGAACACTTCCGACTTTGACCCCACTGAGACATCGGGCGGCAACGATCTACGTATGTTGCCTTGCTCTCAGCCTCCGGAGGCCACATGATCGAGTGAGGGAGGCTGAGATTTGAGAACTGTTTAGGGAGACGTTCCGATGAAATACATTTTCGCGTTTTTTGCGTTACTGATGGCAATACCAGCTCATGCAGACAGTGGGATCACTACGAAGCCCAGCAATTATTCGGTGAAGGATACGATTTCGCGCTTTGAGGCCGCCGTCAAATCAAGAGAAGGTGCAGGTTTCATTGTGTTCACTGAAATCGACCACGCCGCTGCGGGAAAGAAATTTGGTTTAGACATGCGCCCCCGTACAGTGGTCATCTTCGGCAATCCAAAACTCGGCACACCGGTGATGACAAAGACGCCATTGCTGGCGATCGACAATCCGCCGAAAGCGCTAGTCTGGGAGGATGATCAGGGCAAGGTTTGGCTCTCCTACAACTCCGCCGATTATCTGTACAAGACAATTTACCCTCGACACGGATTGGAGGCACCGACGAACTACGCGGCTTTCGCGAAATTCCTCGACGACACGACCGACGAGGCAACGAAATAAGAAGCTGCGCCGAAGCGGAAGACCCATACGACGGGTATTCCGTTCGAGTAGTGTCCGTGAGGGCAAGCGGAGCATTGAAGTAAATTGGTAGCAAGTGGAGACCATGCGGTGAAAACGGTCCATATTGGCATCGCAGCCGCTGATGACGTGAAGACGCGGGCCACGACGGCCGACAAGGGCGTGTCGCAGCGCGAGCACATCAGCTTTGCGTCGCTGGATTTGATGCATCGCGTTCTGAATCCAAATCGGTGGGGCGTCCTGAGGGCGATGATGGGACGCGGCGAGATCGGAGTTCGCGAGCTGGCGCGGATGTTGGATCGCGACGTCTATGAGGTTCATACCGACATTGTCGCGCTGACCGACGCTGGCTTGATCGAACGCACCGCAAGCGGCGCGGTGGTCTTCCCGTATGACGCGGTCCATGTCGATTTCTTTGTGAAAGCGGAAGCGCCGTCCAGTTAGAACTGGTCCTCCACACGCCGATACGCCGGATGCTTCCGGTTCTTGACCTTGCCCAATGTTGGCAGCGTCCATCCGGTGCGGCATAGCGCCTTAACGATTGCGGGCAACCACCCGGCCAAAGGGCAGCGGGGAGATCAACCCGACCGACGTTGTGTACTTCCCTCAGAATTCTCTTGATCTGCATCAAGCGCTTTCCGGTTGCCCGTGAAAGCGTTCGGCAGGGCGGGACGTCGATCATGGAGAGCAGGTCATGTCTGTCAGCTTCCTGGGGACCAAACCTCGCGCCTTCAATCCTGTAGCCGCCTCGGGGCTCACCAAAGAGGCCCTGGAAGGCACGAACGCAGCCTTGAAGGCATTAGCAACTTGGCGAAACGAGATTGCCGACACAAACCGCAAAAATGGCGAGCGGGTCCTCGACCAGATGGCGGAAGCCGCGAAGACGCTGGGATGGCCTGTGCAGGTCGTTGATGCCGCCCGCTCACAGTTGAAAAATGTTGCCGAACTCCAGGTTAAAACGATGGACCAAATGATGGACGCCTGGGAAGAGCAACTAAAGTCGCCGAGCCCGATGGCGTCACCATCTGCGATGCTGTCCAAACTAACCTCCTTGCAGGGTCTCACAGCAACTCCAGCTGCGGCAGCGAACCCGATCGAAGTATGGATGAAGCTAGCTCAGCAATGGCAACAACATTGGATCGACATGATTGGCGCAAACAACAAGCGCCAATAGTTTGCCGGTATCGGCTTTCGTCAACCGTGGACGCCGCCACTTCCGATAGAATTTCGGAAGGTAGACAGCGGCAGCACCGCTCCGAAGACAACCGCGAGAATGAAGGCACCAGCGGATCCGTCAGCCACGCATAGAGGAACACCGCGACGGCATTGCGTCGCAGAATGCATGACTATGCCCCGCAAGGCGGGGCAGCCATATGCCAACTGCCAACGAACAATCAACCCTCGAAGATGTACACCGGGACTGCGCAATGGCGGCAACGCGGGAAGGAACGATTTCGAGCCGGACGACGGTGGCATCCGAATATAGCCTCGGCGTGCTGTAAGGGAATCGGCTCGGTTTCCCGTTCAGCGTTCCAGCCAAATGTGCCCCGGCTCCCACCGGGGGCTTTTTTGACTTTAGCAATTGGAGGACAGGCGATAAGCGACGCCCCGGTGCTATTCAGGCCAGAGCGCCTCCACTAGTCTGATGGCGACGCAATAAAGCAGTAGCGCGCAGATCGCCAATGCCGGTGCCATAACGAACGCTACGATGAGCCCCACACTGAACAGACGGCGGTTGTTCATGATCGAACGCTATGCCCCTGCCCGGCCAAAGCCGCGCTGTTCCTAGTTGAGCGTCAACGTTGCTGACGCGAAGCTGGAAGAATAGACCTCGGGCGTGAAGTCGAGCGTACACAAGTGGACAGATGAAAGAGGAATGCTGGCACGTGCTCACTTGGGTGCGCTGGGCCTCCGGCGCGCTCCGGCCCCGGCGTCCTGCCTCCCTCTTCCGGCCCACGGCGTTGGGGCCGTCGCGCGTTTGTTAGTGCCCGGCAAAACGGCAGGCCAGTTCGACAAAGGCGGCCGTTGGAACGATACCTGGGGCTGCCAAGTTTTCCCGATGCCCTGCCCCAGACTCCACAGGGCACCCCGCAGTACCCCAGCTCGTGAACACCCCTGTCCGCGGGCTGGGGCTTTTTAAACCTTTTCCGGCGACAGCTTTCGCGGTGGCGGTTAGCTGAAGTAATCTCCGATCCAGCCGGGCCGGCGCTTCGGGGCTTGCGGCGGGTTCGGCTTCACCGGCTGCGGCGCTCGCCCGCCTTTCTCATAGGGGATACCGAGGCCGAATTGCTTCGGCACGAAGGCGTCGGCCTCGCCGTGCACAGCGGCTTCGCCGGCGGCGCCTTCGAGCGCAGGCGATCCAGTACCGGGTCAAAGGTCGCGTGGCCGCCATACAGTTCTTCGGCGAGCGCGATCAGCCTGTCGGCCGGCAGCGAGACGCGACCCTCTCCGAACGCGCGCAAAGTCTCAGCGTGGATGCCGATCTCCTGCGCCACCCGGCCGTAGAACATTTTCTTGATGAGCTGCTGGACGTGAACGCGTAACGCATCGGTGCCGGTGGTCTCGATTGGTGCGGGTGTTTTAGCCATGGTTGTTCCTTTGGATCTGGTCGACCAGTGAGCGGAAAGCGGTCGGGCGCGGCGGCGCGCGGTGCGCTGGAGACTTCGGCGGCGTTGTCCTGCCGGGCGTTTCACGCTGCACGATGCGCTGGCGCTCCTCGTGCTCGACGGCGACTTGCTGCTGGATCAGCGTAATCATTTCCTGAAGCACGCGTCGAATTCGTAAAGCGAAGTTCGGCTTCCCGCGAGGGGGCGACAACATGACCCGGCTGGTCGCTGCTACGTCATGCCGCAGGCGCCATGAGCCAAAGATCGTGGTGCGAGAATCATCAACCACGCATTGAGCCTCAGAGCGCCGCGGTCACCGGCTCCGCGCACTGCCATAGCCCGGCGCACACCTGCCCGTCCTCACCGAGCCGACGGAGCCGGCGCAGGCCGTCAGCGACGAGATTGGCGCGGTCGCTGCCCAAGGCGAAGCGGTGTCCGCCGTCCGCTAGGATATCGGCCAGCCGCGCGGCGGTCATAGGACCTGATCGGCGCAACACCACCAACGCAGCGCGGCCGTGGTCAAGGGTGCAGGGCAGGTCAGAGCGCAAGCAGAATGACCCCGATCATCGCACCCGAAAACAATCCGGACATCACGACAAGGATATGAAAGAGGCGATCGAACAGCATGACGTTGCTCCCAAAAGACGCATGAGACAGGCTCCGCACACTATGGTTGAAACATCTAAACATTTCACCCCCGCAGGTGTATCCCATTTGCAGCACAAGGTGTTCCGGTCGGGTCGGTACTGGGCGAGGAACGAGGGAGACCTTCGCGCTTTGCTATCGAAGTTTCGATTTCTCTAGCCGCCGGCGGATGTCCTCCCTCAAATGCATCTGTTGGCGGCGGGGAAAGGCGGCTCCGGCGCCATATCAGCCCCAAGCCAGAGCGCCGGGGCCGACCTTCTTTCTGATCTTATGGCAACAGTGGACCATTGAGGCCGAGCAGTGGCGCGGGAGACACCGGGCAGCATCTCTCTCACCAAGGCGCAACGTCGGGCGCTGGAAGCCGCAGCGCGCGGTGAAGTCAAGCACGACCCGCACATGTTTTCCTTCACACTGAACGGGCGCGGCTCGATGGCGCTCTGGAAATTGTGGCGCGGTGGATTGATAGAGCGCGGCGCCGTGGTTGATAAACGAACAATCGTCATGGTGCCGACATCGCTCGGCAGGGTCGCGCTTGGGGTAGAGACAATCTCGATTGTGTGCGCACCGACAAAGCCGCGCTGATCGAGCACGCCACCGAGATTCGCATGCGCGCGGAAATCAGGGCAGGCGAATTGCTGCGAGAGATGAAGAAGGCTGGGCAACGCGACAAGGGCAAAGGTGGCGACCGAAGATCACGGTTGCCGGCTGCTACCGTGATCGCAAAGCCACCCAAGCTCTCCGACCTCCGCATCAACGAGACACAGTCGTCGCGCTGATAGAAGCTTGCCGCGCCGCGGATTGACCACGCACACGCCCGTCGGTTCCATAGAAGCCTAGCAGCAACGGGCTTTCCGTCATGGCATCACAGGATGGCACAAACTGCACTTTCGGATTCGCACCCGTTGTGTCTAAATCGCAACGCAACTGGGGGCAACGATGAAGCAGCCTCGACCGGGGGACGAAGGCCGTCCTGTCATTCACCGGCGGACCCGTGTCGCGGGTATTATTACCGGGATCACGTGGCGCCGCATTTTCGTGAGGCTCGGGCAAAATCCTTTCAACTTAGCCGTCAATCCCGCCGATATCGAATTCGACATTCGCAGCTCATCCTCCTCGGCTGCCGGACCGGTCCTACCTCCAAGTGCTCCGGGTGGGCGGCGAGCGGCGGCCCCGGTACAAACTCCGGCCCCCAGCCTCGCGTCGGGGCTCGTCTCATCGAAGCGAGAGAGCTGGACCGAACCATCGGCCGGCACCGCCATCGAGCACATTCTGGAATCCCTTAATCATCTCGAATGCCCGGACTGCTCGACCGCGAATTTCGAGATTGATCCCGGTGATGTCGGGGAACATCTGGCTTGCTTGCAGTGTGGCGCGAGCTTCTTCCTCATGCCGCAGGCGCCCCGCGCGAAGATTGTCGTGCGGGAATGCTCGCCGCGTCATTGAGGTATCAGTTCAGTCAACGCCCGCTGATGCCGGGTCGTCTTGAAGTCCCATTTCTGTCGGCGCTGAGTGGGACCGTTCGCGGATATGTGGCCCAAGGCTGAAATGGAAGCGATGGTCTTTATCGCGACCACAGCGGCAATGCTGGTCGCAACTGCATGGATGATAGGGCTCATCGGTCGCTAACAAACCCGCACGAGGCCTTGGCCGATCAAGGCCGGCTGGCCGCGCTGAACCCATCGAGCGAATTCCAGCCGATGTGCAGGCTCGCCGCTGCGTTTGCCGCTACCGTCGCGGTCGTCACGAACACCGGCGGTCTGTCCAATGACGCGAGAAGGACGTGCGGATCGTCGGCGATCCGGCCGATCCGGAATTCCAAAAGATCCAATGCCACTAACAGGGGCGTGCCAGTGCCAAGGCGACAGACAGACACGCCGGACCGACTCGCGAACGTTCGGCCGCCCCCCAGCATCGACAGCACGATAAACGCGATGAAGCCGCCAACTGAGCCAAGCCTTACTTTCGCTTCTCGGCATTAATATGCAGGACATAGAGCGTGTCTTGGGACTCGTCCACGACTTCCATCCGCCATTCGCGGTCGGGCGTTAATTTCCCATCGAGGCCTTGGAGCATCTGCCCCGCCGTTACCGTGGCTTCATACCAAGCGGCCTGCTCGTCAGGCAGCTCCTCGCCTTCGAGGTCGAGTTCGCGGCGTTTGTGGGTGACGTGGAAGAAATAGCGCGGCATGCGCCAGTACTCCTACAGAGCCGGCCGCGGTCCAGAACAGCCAGTTTGAAGGGCCAATCGCCAGCACGATCAGCGCGATGAAAAGGCGATCTTCCCATCCCATGACTCACGGTTGCGCGGGTCACAGCGCCACCATTGATGTACATCAAGAGCGAGCCGTGGCGCAGCTCGCATGAAGGCGGTGACCACGCGCGTGTCTCGCTGCCGGTTCCAATATTAGTCCAGCCCGTGGAATCGGCGGCGAAGACTGCGGATGCAAGGCGCGGAGCCGTTGTTCCTAATTGACGGAACCGGCTCTCTTGTCACGTTGATGGTGCCGATGAGTCTCCATGTTCTGCAGCACTCCAAGGAACGCAACGTCGACCGCAGCCATGGGTTGTCACGCGTCGAACGTGTTCCCATCGCCGGTTGCTCCCTGCGCAACCGGAAGAGCCATGTCAGCTTGCGACGGCCTTAGAAGCCCCGCGAGGGATCTCGCCCGGAACGCTGCCAACCGTTCCATGAGTGGGTAGCGTCATTCTAGCAGGTCGCTTCATTGATTCAGGTCAAGAACGCCGTTGACGAAGAGCTACTACCGTCCGGCCACGAACTTTCGATCGTCACATGAAGCGCTCCGAAAGAGGAGGTTTGGATGAGTATTTTTGGTAAGATTGCGGGCGCAATCTTTGGTACCAAGGCTGAAGCGGCCACGTCGGGCAGCACCAAGGCGGAAGCGGCCCCGTCGGCTAGCACCACGGCTTCGGCCGCTTCTGCGAGTCCGAGTAGCGTTGGCAGTCAATCTTCGACGCCGACGCAGGCGGTCGATATCGCTCTTGTTCTCGACGAGGCCGTCGCAGCCAAGGGGGAAAAGCTGCAGTGGCGAACGTCCATTGTCGATCTGATGAAGGCACTCGACATCGACTCGAGCATTGGCGCGCGCAAGGAGCTTGCCAAGGAACTCGGCTTCACCGGCGACACCAATGACTCGGCAAGTATGAATGTTTGGCTGCACAAGCAGGTGATGACCAAACTGGCGGACAATGGCGGAAATGTACCTGCCGATCTGAAGCATTGAACATGGGATTGGCGACCGGCCCCGTGGGTGACCGTGACAAGCAACGCCGCTTCAAACGTTTCGAGGAGGACAGTCGTGGCGGACAAATCGAACTTTACGAAGGAAGAGTGGACGCTTCTGCTTGAGAGCCCGATGATGGCTGGCATGGCCATCACTGCGGCCGATCCAAGCGGCCTTTGGGGTTTGCTAAAAGAATCATTGGCCGGCGGCAATGCGCTCGCGAAGGCGCTTTCCGATCCCGGCGCCAATCCGTTGGTGAAGGCGCTTGCTGCCGACTTTTCGACGAGCGAGGCGCGAAGCGCTGCGCGCGATGGACTCAAAACCAAGTTCGCCAACAGTCAGCCCGCAGACGTCAAGATTAAATCGGTTGAAGCTTTGCGCCAGGTTTCGGCCGTCTTGACGGCAAAGGCTCCTGGCGACGCTGCAGCCTTTAAGAGTTGGTTGCGTCAGATCAGTCAAGCTACCGCCGAAGCCGCAAAAGAAGGTGGCGGCTTACTAGGTCTTGGCGGCGTTCAGGTCAGTGAGGCCGAGAAAGCGACCTTGGCCGAAATTTCAGGCGCTCTCGGGGTTTGATCGGACTGACGAACCCAAGACGGCGGAAAACACGCGAAGGAGGTAACATGAACCGCGGAATGCCGTCGATGACTGCACTTCTTGGGACGCTTGCTCTTGCTGGATATCAGACGGGACAAGCTCCCCGAATTGTTAACAGCTGCGGCGAGCTTTTCTAACACCGGGGACAGTAAACAGCCGGGAGCCCAGGACGGCCTGCCAGACGCCTTGAGCCGCATGGCCGCATCGACGACGCATTGGCATACTACAAGGATATCAGCCGAAGAAACTGAGGGGGACGGCCTCATCCGGCCACCGGGGCGATCGTCCCCTTCTGCCACTAGGTCTGTTAGATAACGTGTCCGAAAAACCAAAGAAGGTCTTTACCGTAATCGGTCCGCTGGTTGCTCTGGCGATCGCGGCGATAATGTTGCTGATCGCTGGGGAACCGACATCGGCGCAGTTTTTCAACTTCGGCGGATTTCAGCAGCGGCCGCAGCCGCAACGCGGCGGTGGCTGGGGTGGCGGCTGGTTCGGGAATGACTCATTTGGCCCGTTCCAGCAACGTGTTCCCCAGCCTCGTTGGGAGAGACGGCAAACCGCACCGTCTGCGCGAGAGGACTTTTCCAGAGCGCCGCCGCCAGCAAAACGGGACGTAATACCTGAGCGCAACGTGCTCGTGCTCGGCGACAGCATGGCGGACTGGCTGGCCTATGGCCTGGAAGACGCCTATAGCGAACAGCCCGAAATGGGCGTGATCCGGAAACACAAGACCACCTCCGGCCTGATCAAGTACCAGCCCAATGGTGAGCCCTCGGACTGGACCGCCGCGGCAAGGGGCATCCTCGATAACGAAAAGCCCGACGTCATCGTCGTCTTACTCGGGCTCAATGACCGCATTGCAATCCGCGAGCCTGCGCCCGACAAGTCCGACAAACCGGCTGACAAGAACGACAAGAACGCGCGTACCAAGGTGCCGGCAAATTCAAATACCAAACTGGACGGCGCGGACGCCGCAGCCAGCCCGGACGATGCCGATTTGCCGCAGGACGATGCCGACAATGCGGCGCAGATCAAGGCACTGGCAAAGAGCGCACGCTCGTCCAATGGCGTCTCTGAATTCCACGACGACCACTGGGCGGAACTCTACAGCAAGAAGATCGAGGAACTGATCGGCGTGCTCAAGACCAAGGGCGTGCCGGTACTCTGGGTCGGCCTGCCGGCGATCCGCGGAGAGAAGAGCACGGCGGACATGCTGTTCCTGGATTCGCTCTACCGCGAGCGCGCCAACAAGGCCGGCATCACCTATGTTGACGTCTGGGACGGCTTTGTTGATGAGGCCGGCCGCTTCCTGCAAAAGGGCCCAGACTTCGAAGGCCAGATCCGCCAGCTCCGCACCCCTGACGGCGTCTATTTCACCAAGCCCGGCGCGCGCAAGCTCGCGCACTATGTCGAGCGCGAGATCACGCGGCTATTGGCCGCGCGCTCCGGCCCGGCCGAGCTCCCGCGCGAGCCGGCGACACCGGACGCCAGTGCGGAGCCCGGCCAGCCCGCGCCGCGGCCGCTGGCCGGGCCGATCGTGCCACTGGTTGCAGTTTCGATCTCGACCGATCATTTGCTGGGAGGACCGGGATTGCCTCCGGTTCAGGTCGACGCGCTGGCCGCGCGGACGCTGGTGAAGGGCGAACCGCTGAACCCGCCTGCGGGCCGCGCCGACGATCCCTCCTGGCCGCGCCGCGAGATCGGTGTCGAACAGGCCCTCCCTGAGGTGCCGGTGGCATCGATATCGATGGCGCCAGCGGCTTCGCCTACTTCGAAAAAACATCGCCGCTAAAGTGATATACAGGCCGCCTCCTGTTGATGCGCGACTCCACCCAAGCCGAGTATGATCGCTTCGGCGGCGTACCGTGGCCAGGCAATCAAATCACTAGCACGGTTTTGGTATCTGAACATCCCATCTAGGCCTGTTAGAGCGTGCCAACGTGACGTTTGGTGCCCTCGCGCAGCTTCGGGAAGCGAAGGTCGACCGGCGGGGGTCTCCCAGACGGGTCGTCCCAACCGACGCCGAGCAGTCCAGCTAGCGGATCCACGCCGTAGCACCGACCGGAGTGGCGCTTCATAGCTCCAATCAGGACCCACTAGCCAGTTGCGAGCCTAGATTCGTCGGTGGTTGCGCCTCGACAATCATGGCCTTGATCTGGTCGAATGACGAAGCCGAAAGAGGCGACCTTAGGCCGCCTCCCTAATCTTCGCCTTGCTTATTGACAAACGTACATGATGCCGTCCCCGCCCTTTACAAAGCGTACCGGGGACACAGCCAATACCGTTCCGCGCGGCGTAATCAGTCCAGCCGCTATAGCCGTATGTCCAAGGTCCGTCCGCTTAATAGGCTCGCACTGCATACCAAGGCAGGCTGGTCGTATCGCGATATAGCCGCCACAGTAGAGGCGCCCGACATACAGCCGCGTTTGCGCCTCAGCCTTGTGAACCGACAGCGACAGACCACTTTGCTCTGACCAGCCGAACGAAAGGAATGTCGCGCATGCGAAAGTGGACGCAGCCGCCAAAAGTATTTTAGTATTCATACTTGCCTCCATTGTTGGGTGGATCCCAGCGGAGCAAGTATGGAGCTCGTACAGAACTTCCGTAGCGTTAAATCAAAGGCGTCACTGGCTTTGGTCAAGCGTGTGCTCAAGGCCAAGCACCCCCGCTGCGATCCAAATCGGCAGGCCTGACCGAGCGGAAGTTAACCCGGCATAGTGCCGAGATGCCCAAAGTGCGTCAGATCATGAAGAGCACCTAGGGATGCGCCCGCCGCGAGAGCTTCCCTATGTCATCTGTCAAAGCAAACGCGATGCTTCTTGTTGGGTAGGTAGTCGCCCCTGCGGCGTCAGTTGATTGACCACTTCGGCAGACGTGCACTCAAAGTCTTGACTAATTCATCACGCGACATCGCCGTCATCTGCGTGAGTATTTTGACCTGATCCTCGGTCAGCACTTTTGACAAAACGTCCGGCGAAATCGGTTTGTTAGGCTCGTTGCAACCCAGGAGTTGGCGACGTCGGCATGGCCTTTCTGCTGAAATTGGTTGAGCAGATCGCTTAGGCCGCCGGTTACCGTCGGCCCGGCGGCGTCGCCGCCGAGAAGGCCGCCCAATCCGCCACTGAGCAAATCGCTGAGACTACCGCGTGAACCGGAAGCGGATGCGTTGCTGGGATCGGTCGGAGCTGGACTTGATTGGCCTCCGCCCAGGTGTTTCATGGCCTTGTGCGCAAGCAGGCCCATACCGGCCATGGCGACGGGCGACCTACCGCCGCGCGTTCCGGCGGCAGGCCGGGAAGCTTGCCCCCGCGGACCAAGCTGCATTCCGTTCAGAGCGTCGAGTAAACCCATTGTTGCCTCCTGTTGAAAGGTAGCTGTAACCTGGCTCTCGAGCCTGGCATCACGCGCGATATCTGCTCATTCGCGCGCGGACATGCGCGGCGGGGTGTTTATTTTGCGCTTGATCTATTTCGAGCCGGTGGTCGCAACGCTGCCCGTGGTCACGCCCCTCCGGTCATTGCGCCGGACTTCGCGCTCTTCTCGGCGGTCTTGGCGGCCTTCGCGTCGGTCCTCACGGCGATCTCGGCGGCCTTCGCGCCGGTCTTGGCGCCGCTCCATCCCTGCGGTCTGAGCCTCCACCTCTGGAACGGCTAAGATAGTGGCTGGCAACGCCAAGCCCAACGCTGCGGCTAAGAGCGAAAACGCTGATCGACGCGAAATCAATCCCGATTGGATTTCCCTAGCAATGTCTAAACTTCCTTTGTTTTTTGTTCCTGCCCCGCAATAGTAGCAAGGGGGTTACGATCCTCGACGTTGATCTAGATCAACCACCGTCCGCCAGACCTCGCAAGAAGTGAGGAGATGTGCGAGCAAAGGCGTTTGCGTACGAGCGAAAGAACCGCATTTGTTCATTGGATAAGCGGGAGCATCAGATGAGCATAATCTGGACCATCATCATTGGCTTTATTGTCGGAGTGATTGCCAAGTTTCTCATGCCCGGAAGCAACGAGCCTTCGGGTTTCATTCTCACCGCGATATTGGGCATCGTAGGTGCGTTCGTAGCGACCTTCCTAGGACAGGCCCTGGGTTGGTATGGGTCCAATGAAAGCGCAGGCTGGATTGGCAGCGTCGTCGGCGCAATCATCGTCCTATTCGTCTACGGACTGATCGCCGGCCGTCGAAGCGCCGCCTGATCCGTCCGGCACTTTGGTATTGCACCTTCGCACGCGGGTTTTTCAGGACGAACCCATAGTGCCCGTCTCGAACCCTTATAAGTGCGACGAAGTAGTGCAAACAGACTTCCACCGGTTGCCGCTCCGAGGAAGTAGACGACGATCGTCTTCGAGCAGGTTCCGCTGATCGAGCACGTGACGCGCGTCATCGAGCCGATGTAAGCTTCCAGGAGACGGTCCAAAAACACGATTTTGCGCGCAAGGTCGTTGGCATCGGAAGCGTCGGCACCGGGTGCTGTGCTGGGTGCTCCTGTTGCAGGGCACCGACGAGGACGATCCGCTCTTTCTCCAGATCAAGGAAGCACAACAGTCGGTACTTGCACCTTACATCAGCATCAAGTTGCCATTTGACCACCAAGGCCGCAGGGTAGTCATGGGGCAGCGCCTCACACAAGGTTCGCCGGACATTTTCCTGGGTTGGGCACGAACTGACGGAAGGGATTTCTACGTTCGCCGCTTTCAGAATTGAAGGGCGGTGCCGAGCTCGAAGATCTTGAGACTCTGTCCGACTACTGCGGGATGTGTGGTTGGGCGCTGGCTTCGGCGCACGCCAAGTCTGGCGATGCTGCAACGATTGCTGGTTATTGCGGCAAGAGCGACGCACTTGACCAAGCCATCTGCAAGTTTGCGGTGAGCTATGCCATGCAGACCGAGCAAGACTACGAGGCTTTTGCCAAATCGAAGCAGGCGGCTCGGTCCAAAGTCGCGGGGTCTGCTTCCGGCGGTTGATTTACTGATCCCCGTCGTTGGCCAGTAGACCGATTTGCGGTGCGAAGCGATGCTTGAGCGGAGGGTTTCTTATGCGCGATTCTGTTGACGGGTCAGGCGTGACTCACGCCCATTTGCGAACTCCAAAAGCTGCCGCCATAGCCGGAGTTGTGTTCTCCGTCCTCCTTTTTGCGGTATTTCTGCTGATGCGACATTCGGTGCCGCGAGACCCGCTCGAGGCGGGAGTGTGGCTGCACACCGGCACGACCAACGTTTTGGTGGCGTTAAACCTCGTGCCCTTTGCAGGTATTGCCTTTCTCTGGTTTGTCGGCGCACTCCGCGACAAGCTGGGGCAACGCGAGGATCAATTTTTTGCCACTGTGTTTCTTGGCAGTGGCTTGCTGTTGTTGGCGATGCTGTTTGCGGCTGCAGCCGTCGTGGGCGCGATCATACTTGCATTTCATGCGGCTCCGGAAATGGTCAATTCGGCAACTTTCCATTTTGGGCGCGGCCTGGCCTACGGAATGATCAATATTTACGTGGTGAAAACGGCGTCCGTTTTCATGATTACGACTTCGACCATCGGCGTTTATACGGGTTTCACGCCGCGCTGGTTGGCACTGACCGGATATGCGGTCGCAGCCATTCTCTTGATCGGTAGCTACTATTTCGACTGGAGTCTGGTGGTATTCCCGATTTGGGTTCTATTGGTCAGCGTCTGCATTTTGACGGACAGCAAGGTCGAGACTAAAGCGCGAAGCTCTTAGTGCCTCTCGCGAAATTTGCAGAGTGTGTGTTCCAAAAAAGGCGAAACCGGCGTCGGTCAATCAGTCGCGCATATCCGCTTAGGGGAAGCAACCCGGCTTGACCGTTCACTGAATGAGCACGTCCTGATCGCGTCCGGCGCGGCCAAGCCTGGAATGCCTCAGCGACAAGATTAGCGGAAAAGCCGTCGCCGGGTTGAGCACTGCGACGGCTTCTTCGTTACGCGATCAGACGGTCGCGACTACCCGCCGCGTCGCATGAAGGAAACGGTTAGCGGGAGCTGCGACGCCATCAATTAGATGACGCTCCTGTTTGCGCAATTCATCGACTAGACGTTCGAGGTAGGGCGGCAGAGGCGAGGCTTCAAGAGATAAGTTCTGTTGCAATCTGTCACCCACCTCGTCACAGATCGACCGGGCAGTCTTACGATCGATGTGATCCGATTTTCGACTGGTCGGCTCCATATCGCGACCTTTCGGTAGGCCCCATAATTAACTTAAGTTACAGAGATGCGAAAATGTTTCGCGTCCCTTCGAAGAATGCCGATGGTTCCATTTAATGGAACGAAGACACTTGCGTCAGACCGATTGCCAGCGCTGATACCTGCAACCCGCCGAGTTAGTGAAACTCTCAGGGCGCGACTTTCAAAACGTTCAGGATGTCCGTTCCGGGTCACAAGTTGTCGATCACGACGAAGCAGCGCGTCCTCCGCTCCAAACTCCCAAGCGGACGTTTATGAGCCTCCCGCCCTACGCATCGGCAAAACCGGCGCCGGCGGCTGAGACGGGCAGCCCGCTGCAGGACGCCCCGTTGCCTCCGGGACACGAGAACTGTAGCCAGCTTGTATCTCAATTGCCGTGTCCGCTATGCGCGCAGAAGACGACGTTGAAGCGGAGTCGCTCGATGCCGTCGATCGCCAAAATCGGAAATGGCAGACGCAAACAATGATTTCTCCCGCGGATGCCGACGCAAGTTCCGCGTTCGCGTCCAGGGCTTTTGGGCGCTGCTCTAGCTGGGCCAATTGAACTTCGAACAAAAGTTTACGCTCCCACGATGTTAAGTCGTGCCGTTCCTGGCGCTTCGCTGGCGGACGTTCCCTTGAGCATCCAAACCAGTCACGGTCCATGACCCTTATTTAGCTGAAATGAACAGGCAGACTTCACGCTCTCGTCATACTTGGCTGGCTCAGTAAAGCACTTGGGGCAACCGCTCAGGAAGTCCAATCTCGACGGCGAAGGGGAATATTCGAAGAGAGCATTGGGGCCACTGAAGGGAGAACGCCATGACGCGATTTTCAGCAATTGCCGCAGCATTCCTCCTCGCTACTACTGCGTCTGTTCCAATGATATTTGTGACAACAAACCCTGCATCTGCCCAAGAAGCACGTGACAGGGACGGAGGGATGGGCCGCGATCTGCGGGATCTCCTGAGGGATCGGATACGGACGCGCGAGGATCTCCGCGATCTCATCGTCGACCTTCTTCGCGACCGGCCGGAGCTGCGAAGCCGCCTGCGCGAGCGGATGAGCAACTGGCGTGACCGCGAGGAAGATGAGGACGACGGAGCCGGGCGCGGCCACCTGCGGGAACGGTTCGCCGAGAGGATAGCTGAGCGGCGCCACGGCGGAGAGGAAGGAGAGTGTTATTTCCTCACCCGGAGCTTGCGAGACGCGGACGGAGATTTTCTCGTTATCGTTCGCCGACGGATATGCCCGGACTAGGGATATCTCCAAATCGGCTATCCTGATTGAGTGCTCGACAGAAATGTCGCTCCAGCAGAGCCAGAGCGGGGCAATCGAGGAACAACGTCCCGCTCCCGAGGTGCACCCCCAAATTGGAGAGCGATCATGAACAAGGCTATTGTCGTTACGGCCATGCTTTTGCTGTTTTCGCCGCCCGCTTTTGGCCAGAACGCAGCTGGCGCCGATGGACGGGATTCCTCCGCTCGAATTGACCGTGATTTGGACGAACTGTTGCGAGGTGCCGACTCTGGTCGCGGCGGCGACCCTGGTCGCGGCGTCCTTCGCCGAGGTGGTGGTGCCGCATTCTTCATGCGGAACGGAGATGCGACGATTGCTGTGCGATGCGATCCACAAGAATCCATGAAATCATGCGTGGACAACACTCTAACCTTATTGGACAAGGCGCGGTCAATTCAGCCGTCGGCGGCAACGCAGGGGGGCACCCCTGGCGGACAACCTCCGTCTCGATGACCGCGCACGCGGCCCCGCCGTCCTTCGATGACGCTGCCGAACAGATCGAGCGGCCAACGGACTAGGCATTGCGTCCTCATACGGGGAGCTCGGTGGATCAGAGCTCACGCAAGATAACGAGTGCCCGCTCACGGACACTGGAGTTCCGCATCCAGCCGTGCTCGTTTTACCTGCGGTTGCGCTGTGTACCGCGTCGGATTCTCGTTTCAGGATTTTCGTCGGCCTTACTTTCGAGAGCCGACCTTCACGAGCATTTCAATACTTCCGCTCAGGGTCAAACTCAGAAGTCCGAGTGCGCAACTAGCCAGTCCGCTTTACCTCAAAGGCAGACGTTGCGAGCCGGGCCTATCAGGTCCGAAAAGCCCGATTGCAACGGCCGGCTTGATCAGGATCGACGGTCACAACTGCAGACGTATATCCGGCTTCTTGATGCGGCTG